>CAYRLQ010000165.1:0-3768 GCA_964425145.1 uncultured Nitrospiraceae bacterium | reverse complement strand
ATCACGAGGGTCAACCGGGCGCTCCTTGAGGGCTCGGCGGTGCGCTTTGTGGCCACGGCAACCATTGGTGACGACCACATCGATAAGGCCTACCTGGCCGAACGCGGCATTGGCTTTGCCAGCGCGCCGGGGTGCAACGCCAACAGCGTGGCGGAGTACATCGCCGCGACGCTGCTCGAGTTGGCCTTTCGGGGTCAAAGAAAACAGGGACAGTCACGTCCCGGGGACTCGCTTGGGACCGTCCCTGTTTTCTTGGCTGGAAAGACATTAGGCATTGTGGGCGTGGGCAACGTGGGCAAGCGGGTCTTGGCCAAGGCGCCTGCGCTGGGCCTGGAATGTGTGCTCAACGACCCACCACTGGCCCGCGAGACGGGCGACCCAAAATATCGGCCCATCGAGGAAATCTTCGACTGCGACATCGTCACGCTGCACGTGCCGCTTGCCGAGGAGGGGCCGGATGCCACGTATCACCTTGCAAATGAAACATTTATCCGAAATATGAAGCCCGGCGCCGTTCTCATCAACACTGCGCGCGGGGCCGTAGCCGATGGCGCGGCCGTTAAGCACGCCCTAGACGATGGCCATCTGCGGGCGTGTGTGCTGGACGTGTGGGAGGGCGAGCCGAATCCGGACCCAGCGCTGCTCGAGCGCGCCTTTATCGGCACGCCGCACATCGCCGGGTACTCGTTCGACGGAAAAGTGAACGGGACACGGCAAATCTACGAGGCCGCGTGCCGTTTTTTGGGCCACACGCCGGCATGGGACCCCACGCCACTGCTGCCCGAGCCTGAAAATCCGGAACTGACGGTTCGCGGTGACATTGAGGATGCGGTCCGTACCGCCGTGCAGGCGGTTTATGACGTGATGGCTGACGATGCGGGCATGCGGGCAATGCTCGGTGTGCCTGAGCACGAACGCGGGGCGTTTTTTGACCGGTTGCGGAAACAATACCCCCGCCGCCGGGAGTTCTTTAATACACGGGTGGCCGTACAGCCACCTAATGTAGAGCTCGAGGCACAATTACGGGTCCTGGGCTTCCAATGCTCTTTCTGAATTGCTTCGTTGATAAACAGGCCTGAGAGGACACCTTTTTTCTCAGAAGGAGACCGGAATTATGATCTCGAAGATGGCGCCCGAAGGTGGCTGCCTTGACGATGCCGAATTGTTAAGCATTGTCCAGTTGGCGTTTCAGGGCCCGGAAATCGAGGGGAAACGGGCCCTGTTCATCATTCCCGACCACACGCGTAGTATGCCCATGCCGGGCATGTTCCGGGCGCTTTACGATGTGCTGCATGGGCGTGTTGCGAAACTGGACTACCTCATCGCACTGGGCACACACCCGCCCATGACAGAGGAGATGATTCACGAGCTTGTGGGCGTTACGGCTGAAGAGCGGCGCGGGAAATATGGGGATGTGGGCATTTTCAACCACGCATGGAAGGACCCGAACGCCCTGTCGTGTATCGGAACGATCCCCGAGGACCAAATGGCCGAAATCTCGGGCGGGCTGATGCGGCAGTCAGTGGACGTCACGCTTAACAAGATGATACTCGACTACGACCTGCTATGTGTCGTGGGGCCGGTGTTTCCGCACGAGGTGGTGGGGTTTAGCGGCGGCAACAAGTACTTCTTCCCAGGTATCGCCGGCCAGGAGATTATCGATTGTTTCCATTGGCTGGGCGCCCTCATCACCAACCCGGTCATCAACGGCACGAAAGACACGCCCGTTCGCGAGGTTGTGGACATCGCCGCGGCGTTCATTCCGGTCGAGAAGCAGGCGTTCTGCCTCAATGTCATGGGCAAGGAGTGCCGTGCAGTCTTTTTCGGCACGCCGGAGGAGGCCTGGAGCGCCGCTGCGGACCTATCGGCCCAAACCCATATCGTTTACAAGGACCATCCCTACAAGAGCGTGCTGGCCATGGCCCCGCCGATGTATGACGAAATCTGGACCGCCGGGAAGTGCATGTACAAGCTCGAGCCGGTGGTGGCCGACGGGGGCGAACTGATCATCTACGGCGAGCACATCCACGAGATCAGCGTCACCCACGGGCATTACATCAGGAAAATCGGCTACCACACCCGCGACTACTTCCTGGCGCAAATGGACAAATTCACCGACATCCCGGGGGGCATCCTGGCCCACTCGACCCACGTCCGCGGCATCGGCACGTATGAAGACGGCGTCGAGAAACCCCGTGTCCAGGTAACGCTGGCGACGTCGATTCCCGAGGAGGAGTGCCGCGCCATCAACCTGGGCTACCGTGACCCGGCCGGCATCAATCCCAAGGACTGGCAAGACAGGGAAGACGAAGGGCTCCTCCTGGTGCCGGACGCCGGCGAGGTGCTTTATCGCCTGAAGGAGAACAACCCGACGCCTAAACCGCCCTCCATGGTTCGAAAGTAGCGATACAGAATTCTCCGGGGCCCACATCCGTACCCGCACCCATCGCCGTCCATCACACTGTGTAAGTCGAAGCCGAGGTGGCGCCGCCGCGGCCGGTCCAGTTGGTGTGGAAGAACTCGCCTCGGGGTTTGTCGACGCGCTCGTAGGTGTGTGCGCCGAAGTAGTCGCGCTGGGCCTGCAGCAGGTTGGCCGGGAGACGCTCGTTGCGATAGCCGTCGAAGTAGGCCAGGGCCGCGCTCATTGCCGGGATCGGGATGCCGAGGTTGACTGCGGTGGTGACCACGCGGCGCCACGCAGGTTGGGCCTTCGTTACGGCTTCCTGGAAGAACGGGTCGAGGAGCAGGTTGACCAGCTCGTGATTCTTGTCGAAGGCGTCCTTGATCTTGCCCAGGAAGGCCGAGCGGATAATGCAGCCGCCGCGCCACATCAGTGCAATGCCGCCGTAGTTGAGATTCCAGCCGTACTGAGCTGCGGCGGACCGCATGAGCTGATAGCCCTGGGCATAGCTGACGATCTTCGCGGCGTAGAGCGCCTGGCGCAGGTCGTCGATAAAGGCCTTCAGGTCGCCCTCGAAGGTCGCAACGTTACCCTGAAGCACCTGGGCGGCCCCGACGCGCTCCTCCTTAAGCGCAGACAAACAGCGGGCGAAGACCGCCTCGCCGATGAGCGTGAGCGGCTGGCCCTGCTCGAGGGCTGCGATGGCGGTCCACTTGCCGGTGCCCTTCTGGCCCGCTGTGTCGAGGATCAGGTCCAGCACGGGTCGGCCGTCCTCATCCTTGTAAGCGAGGATATCGCGCGTGATCTCGATGAGATAAGAGTCGAGTTCGCCCTCGTTCCACTGTGTAAAAACGTCGTGCATTGCTTCATTGCTCATGCCGAGGCCCTGCTTCATGAGGTGGTAGCACTCGCAGATCATCTGCATGTCGCCATACTCGATGCCGTTGTGGACCATCTTGACGAAATGGCCCGCGCCGCCCTCCCCCACCCAGTCGCAACAGGGCGAGCCGTCGTCGGTTTTCGCGGCGATCGCCTGGAGGATCGGCTTGACGTGCTCCCAAGCCGCGGGCGTGCCGCCGGGCATCATCGAGGGCCCGCGCAGCGCGCCTTCCTCTCCCCCGCTCACGCCGGTGCCGATGTAGCGCAGGCCCTGGCCCTCGAGGTGCGCGGCACGGCGGATGGTGTCGGGGAAGTGGCTGTTGCCGCCGTCGATGATGATGTCGCCCTCCTCGAGGTGCGGGATGAGCTTCTCGATGAAGGCATCGACCGCCTGGCCGGCCTTGACCATCAGCATGATCTTGCGCGGTTTCTTCAGGTTCGCGCACAGTTCCTCGACGCTGTGGCAGCCGAGAACGTTTTTGTCTTTC
>CAYRLQ010000164.1:0-9495 GCA_964425145.1 uncultured Nitrospiraceae bacterium | reverse complement strand
GCCCATGGAATCACGGGCTGGAAGCCCGTGCCACCGGGGTTCTGTTAGAACCTCTTAGTACACCAGGTCGCGGAAGCGGTGGACTGTGTGGAACGTGATGAGGTTGCCGTCGTGTGCGCTCTTGGCGCGGGCGTCGCCGCTACGCGCCATGATGTGCAGGTCATCACCGTCGATGGCCATCGAGGCGTAGTGCCGGCCCTGGCCGTATTCGCCCGAGTCGGCCACACGCCCGGCAAAACACCAATCCATGCAGTTAGTGGAAAAATGTAATACGAGCCGGTGGCGCTCATTGTTGGGCAAGTTGTAGCGGTTCGGGGGCAAGCGGTCGGGCCGCGTCATCGAGTCGGTGGCCTGGCTCGAGAGCAGCCAAAAGAGCTTGCTCGGTCTGTCATAGAGGATGTGGAACTTCATTTGGCCGCCGGGGCAGGGCGCGTAGAGCATCGGCTCACCAGACGGCGCCTTTTCGAGCGATACGGTAAGGCTCCCGTCATCGGCCTCAACGGCCTTGGCGATGCAGGCGAGGTTGGTCGCGCCCGTGTGCGCACGCATCCACAAATGGAACGTGCGCCGTGCCGGGTCGTGCCAGACATGGCCCGGATCGGTGAACTGGACGATGTTGGTCTCAAGCCAGCCCGGCAGGGCCATGTGGCGTTTGTCTCCGGGATTATCCGGGGCGGTGTTGCCGGGCGTGAAGAATGGAACACCGATGAGGTGAGGCTTGCCGGCCTGCTCGAGGGCTTGCTTGAAAGACAATTCATCGGAGAAGGTCCACGATTGGCGTTTAGTCAGATCAGCATTGACGTCGGCTGACATCACCACCGGCGCCAACACGGACACCGGCCAGCCACGGAAGCCCGGCTCAGTGTTGTGTTCCATGACGAGGTAGACGCGGCCGCGGGTGTAATGCACGTTACACGGCGCCTGGTGCCAGCCGCCGCCATTGGTGAGCCAGGACGGCTCGCCCCAGGTCGCTCCCATATCGTCCGACGGCAGGATGCCGAGGTCTCCGTCGTGTCCCAGAACGTACACGGCGTCGCCAGCAGTGAACGGACGCGCGTGCATGAGCGGCGTATCGCACCGGTGAGCCCACGTGCGCCCACGGTCGTCGGACGTGAAGACCTTGCCACGCCAAAGGTGCCCGTCGCCGTCCTTTTTCATGTCCGGCAGACTCGCCACACCGCGCCCGCCCTGGTCCATCGTGGCGACTAGCCGCCCGCTGGACAATCGCGCCAGACCGGGGCTGTACGCGTACACGTCCTTCGGGTCGGGTGATTCGTAGACCACTGTGTAGTCGTTGGCCAAAAGGGGCAAGGGACCTCCGCGGCCTCCACCGCCCGATTCCGCTCCTGCAACGCTTGAAAACACCCATGCCCCCGCAACCGTTTGGAAAAACACCCGTCTGTCCATGGTATCCCCTTCCTCCTCTCGCGGTGCGCTCAAATTGCTCCAATTGAGGGAATCCTACCACTCGAGCGCAAAGTTTGGCCAGCCGCAACCAGAAAGGGGATACAATATGGAGATATTGGGGATAGGGAGACAAACTGCTTCTATTCGATTCAATCATCTCCTTCCCGTATCCCCCTATCTCCCACGAATAACCGGCAACTGATTCACCGCATTTCCTGGCCGCCGGTGACGTTGATGGCCTGGCCGGTCATGTAGCTCGAGCCGTCGGAGGCGAGGAACACGACGAGGTTGGTCACGTCGCGGTATTGGCAGGCGCGTTTCATGGGCACCTGGTTGATGTACTTCCGGCGCACCTCCTCTTCGGTGATGCCCTGGTTAGCTGCGTACTGCTTGAACAGACCGTCGACCCATAAGGGCGAATCGAGCAGGTTGCCGGGACAGATGCTGTTGACGCGGATGTTGTGCCCGGCGAACTCGAGCGCAAGGCTCTGGGTGACGCCGATACCGCCGAACTTCGACGCGGCATAGGCGCTGTTGCGGAAGCTGCCCTTCTTACCGGACTTCGAGTTGATCTGGATGATCGAGCCGCCACCGTGGGCCAGCATGACCCGAGCGGCCTCACGCGCGCCAATGAAATAGCCCACGAGGTTGACGTCGATCACCTTGCGCCACCCGTTCACGTCGAACTCGATCGAATCGCCGGAAATAAGAATCCCCGCGTTCGATACGAATACATCCAATCCGCCCAAGCTTTCGGCCGCCTCGTCGATGGCCACGCGCACCTCGTCCGCATTTGTGACGTCAACGCCACGCCCGACAATCTCCAGCCCGGTCTTCTCGGCCACAGCCCCCGCGGTTTCCCGGACCTTATCGAGGTTAATATCCCAGGTCACGACGTCGCAGCCCTCCTCGGCAAGATGCTCGAGAATGGCTGCACCCAGTCCCTGGGCGCCGCCGGTCACGACGGCTTTCTTTCCTTCAAGCCGTTTCATCGCGCACGCCGCTCCTCAACGGCGAAGTGACGGTCTTTTTAGGGCGGCAAGCTGCCGCAGTCCATACAGCGCCCGTGTTTAAGTAGTGTTAACAAAACTGAGAAGACGATTACGACGTTTAGCTTCCGTGCTCGTGCACGTCCTCGTTTTTCGTATTTCGAGTACGAGTACGAGCACGAGCACGACCCGCATCACTTAATGATGACCCTTTCGCGGTATTTCTCGTCGGGCCGGGTGTAAATCCGGTCGATATCCTGAGGCGACATGAAGCGCGGCCCGCCGACGGCGTAAGTCCCGACGAGAATCTGCGACATCTTCTCGGCCATGTCTGTGACACCGGTAACGGCCTTGGACGAGTCACCCAGGGCCAACAAACCGTGCCCCTGGAGCATGACGGCCCTGGGCATGACGCCTTCCTCCTCGACATAGCGCTGCACGCGCCGTCTCACCTCGCGCGCGAGGACCAGCCCAGGGTCGACGTACGGCACGAACAGCGACTTGTGGCCCATCACCACAATGTGGTCAGGGGAAAGCCGCCCAGCCATGGCCTCCTCGGCCCGCGCCGAGCACAGGATCATGTTCGTGTAGACGGGGTGGGTGTGCCCGACGAACCTGACCTCGGGATAGGACAGAAGAATGGCGTGCAGCATCGTCTCGACCGATGGCCGCCGGGTCTCGTTTGGGTTGACCAGCGCGGCCTTCAGCACTTGCGTCACCGCCTCGTCCCCGGCGGATTCATCCCCGAGGATTTGGGTCACTTTGGAGATCGACACCGCCACCAGCCCTTCGGCGTCTATGGCGTCCATCGTAACCCCCGACGCCTTTACATAGAAAGTATCCTCGTTGACGCGAGCCGATGCGTTTCCTTCACCCAGGATAACATAGCTCCGGGCCGGATCGCCGAGATACCGCGACAGGGCGACCAATTCCTGCTTAACTGCGTCGTTCATGGCTCATTCCCAACCGCTCGAGTAATTCGAGGAGAGTATAGCAATCGTACCTCACGAGCCACAAAATTTTGTGAGAAACACATACACGACCCCTTCAGGGCATAGGGGATGGAGTTGGCCACCCCGCTCTGCGTACCTCTGCGTCTCTGCGTTGAAGGTACAAAACGCAGAGACGCAGAGCCCGCAGAGACGGCTCCGGCGTTTTATCCAAGTCCCTCCCTCCCCCTTAACACAGAGGGGGGTGTATACATACCCATTCTCAGTCCCTTTTGCTACAATAGGCGCCGTTCGTTCCCAGTCGGATGGGGTTGGGAGACGTGGCGAGCATGAAAACGTTGGCATTGAGGCTCTACGGCAAGAACGACTTGCGGCTCGAGGAGTTCGAGCTGCCGGCGGTTGGGGAGGACGAGATCCTCGCGGACGTGGTGTCGAACAGCATCTGCATGTCGTCGTACAAGGCGGCGATTCAAGGCGCGGCCCACAAACGCGTGCCGGAGGATGTGGCCGAACACCCGACCATCCTGGGACACGAATTCTGCGGTCGGGTTGTGGAAGTTGGGGCGAAGTATCGCGATCGGTTCCCGGTCGGCTCGAAATACAGCATCCAACCGGCACTGAGTTACCCTGGCCGGGAACTCGAGGCCCCGGGATACTCCTTCCGATACATTGGCGGCCACGCCACGAAGATCATCATCCCGCGCGAGGTGCTCGAGATGAACTGCCTGCTGCCTTACAGGGGCGACGGGTTCTTCAAGGCCTCGCTGTCCGAGCCGGTGTCGTGCGTTATCGGCGCCTTCAACACGTCATACCATTATAAACAGGGTCAATACGTGCACAAGATGGGCATCCTCGAGGCCGGGACGATGGCGATCCTCGCGGGGGCGGGGCCCATGGGCCTGGGCGCGATAGACTACGCCATCCACGGGCCCAGACAACCCCGGCTGCTGATCGTCACCGATGTCGACCAGGCGCGTCTGGACCGTGCGGCGGGCATCTTCACGCCGGAGGAGGCGAAGCGGTGTGGCGTCGAGCTCCAGTATGTGAACACCGGTGGCGGCGACCCCGTGGCGGACCTCTTGGTGCTGAACCGCGGCGAGGGCTACGACGATGTATTCGTGTTTGCGCCGGTGTCCTCACTGATCGAACAGGGGAGCAAGCTGCTGGACTTCAACGGGTGCCTGAACTTTTTCGCGGGGCCGGCCAGGGCGGATTTCATCGCGTCCGTGAACTTCTACGACGTGCATTACAGTGGGCACCACATCGTGGGCTCGTCTGGCGGCAACACGGACGACATGATCGAAGCGCTCGAGCTGATGGCCCGAAACGTCATCAACCCGGCCGTGATGATCACGCACGTCGGCGGACTCGATTGCGCCGCAGAGACCATCATGAACCTGCCGAACATCCCCGGCGGGAAAAAACTGGTCTATACGAACATCTCGATGCCGCTGACCGCGCTCGAGGACTTCGTGGCGCGCGGCAAGGGGGACCCGCTATTCCGGGAACTCGCAGCCATCACGGCACGGCACAACGGTCTGTGGTCCGTTGAGGCCGAGGAATACCTGCTGGCCCACGCCAAAGCGATTGCAGACTGAGGGAAGCCCGGTCGATTGTTGCACACATCGATTGTTGCACAGATGGCCTCCCTGGGCTATACTCCGTAGCCTATGCGGTACGAAGAAACATTCGTAACCATCGGCCCGGCCGCCCGCGGGGAATCGGCGCTCCTGGATGCGATCGCAGTGGCCGGGGCAGTGGCGCTGGGCGCGTGGGTGCGCGTGCCGCTGCCGTTCTCGCCGGTCCCCGTGACATTGCAAACGCTGCCGGTGTTGCTGGCGGGCTTTGCCGTCGGGCGGGCGCGCGCCACGGCGGGCCTGGCGCTCTACCTGGCGCTGGGTCTGGCGGGCGTGCCCCTATTCGCAACGGCCTGGGGGGTGACGTTGGGCTATCTCCTGGCGTTTGTGGCCGTCCCCTCTGTTGTCACACGGTTCCGCGATCCTGCTTTGGGTATTGTCGTGGGGTCGGTCGTCATCTACGCCATGGGGGCGGCGTGGCTGTGCCTTTCGCTCCACTACACGCCCTCCGAAGCGCTGATGTTGGGCGTAGTGCCGTTTCTGCTCGGAGACGCCCTTAAGGCCGTGGCCGCGTATCGCCTGGTAAACCGGGTTCACCGACAACAGGGCTTTGGGTGAGTCCATATCCCCGGCATTTGCACCAAAACGCCGGGGAAGTCTCATCGCTTCGTGAAAAATAAGGAGGCTAGACATGGGTACAAAATATGGCGGTTATACGGGGAAAGTCTTGAAAGTCGATCTGACCACTGAGGAGGCCGGTGAGTATCCCTGGACGGATGAAGATAGAGCATTATATCTCGGTGGAAAGATTATGGCGGCGAGAATTCTCTACGACAGCGTAGAGCCCGGCACTGACCCGCTTTCGCCTGAGAATTACTTGGTCGTTTCAACCGGGCCGCTCTCAGGCACAGGCGCACCCTCTTCCAGTCGCTTCAATATTTCCACCTTATCTCCACTGACTGGTTTCATCGCGTCGTCGAACTGCGGAGGCGACTTTGGTCTCAATCTGAAAAAAGCCGGCTACGACGCACTGGTTATAACCGGCAAATCGAGGAATCGCGTGTGGCTCGAGCTGAAGGAGGATGAAGTCCTCTTCCACGATGCGGAAGAGCTGTGGGGCAAAACGACCGGCGAAACGCAAGAAACCCTGGGCGGCAAAACCGGCAAGATCGTGATAGGTCCGGCAGGTGAACATCTGGTGAGATACGCGGCCATTTTCAGCGGGGAACGTACAGCGGCCCGGGCCGGTGTCGGGGCGGTAATGGGGTCCAAGAATCTCAAAGCCGTCGTCGCAAGCGGGAACAGGAAAGTTGGTCTACACAATCGTGAAAAAGCGCTAAAACTCTACAAAAAATGGGTGAAGTTGTTATTGTCCCATCCTCTTACAGGCAAACAATTGCCGCAGTACGGCTCGGGTTTCCTGGTACGCATTATAAATGAACATAGAGTGTTGGCAACGCGCAATTACAAATATGGCCAATTCAAAGATTTCGATATGGTATCGGGGCAAACGCTGGCCGAAAAGCATTTGATCAAGAATGTGGGGTGTCCGACCTGTCCACTGAAGTGCGGGCGGCAGGTTGAAATTGATGGGAAACGGGTAAAAGGGCCTGAATTTGAGACACTGGCGCTTCTGGGTCCCAACATCGAGAACAACAGCCTCGAGTCAATAATTAAATGGAACCATCAGTTGGACGAGCTCGGCATGGATACGATAAGTACCGCCGGAACGATTGCTTTTGCCATGGAACTTCAGGAAAAGGGGCTTTGGGAAACAGGAATTGAATTTGGCAAGACGGATAATCTGGCCGCCATTTTCGACGACATCGCGTATAGAAGAGGTATTGGAGATTTGCTCGCCGAAGGGACCAAACGGTTGTCTGAGAAATTCGGCGGAAAGGAATTTGCGGCCAACTCCAAGGGATTGGAACTGGCGGCATACGAGCCGAGAGGAGCCGTAGGCCTGGCGCTGGGGTACGCTACGGCAAATCGCGGCGGCTGTCATTTGAACGCAGGATATTTACTCCTTATGGAGGGTGTGGCGCTGAATATGAATCCCTATACGCCAAGGTCAAAAGCCGCCCTGACCATCATGAATCAAAATCTCATGGAAGCGGTCTCGGCGGCCGGAAACTGTTTCTTTCCGTTGTATTGCTTTACTCCCGGATGGTTCGTAGACCACCCTGAAAACATAATAACGAAGTGCGTCAATGCCATGCTGCCATTTTCAGGCCCATTTGTAAACCTCCTGAACAAGCTGCCCGGGAAGATGTTCCCCATACATCTCCCAGGACTTCCTCATACAAAAGCCTTAACCCATGTAACCGGGATGAAAATACGTTTGGGAGAACTCAAGGATATAGGAGAGAGGGGATATAACCTCGAGAGAATGTTCAACATAAGGAGGGGCCTGACTGCAAAGGATGATAGTTTAGCCAAACGCTTTACGGACCAGCCTCAGATTGAAAGTGACCCGCGAACTAAAGTGCCGCTGGACAAGATGAAAGCGGAATATTACAGAATAAGAGGATGGGACGACGCCGGCGTCCCGAAGGAACAGAAGAAGAGACGACTAAGACTGGCGTGATGGAATTGGGCCGAACGCCTCATCGGAGAAATCTTTTTTTGACAGGATTGACGATGGATGAATCATCTGAATCATGTCAAAAAAGCTTCTCCTCCTTCTCATACGTCATCGTATTTATGAAAACGTGTACTCAGCAAACAGGAACCCCGTGCTGCCCGGGGCACATACCCCTTCCCGCTTTCCGAACGCAGGTTTCAGACGCGCAAATCACTTGTGGCCGGGTCACCGCCCAGACGAACGATGGCATCGGGCAGGTGACCAGCGTCACGGAGCGGGGTGATGATGTCGCGTTCGAGGTCGGGGACATAGTAATCAAGGCATTCCCCCCGGCCCGTAAGGGTAAAGCGGTGGGCGTGTCCCGAAACCAGGACAGCCTGACCGGGCCGAAGCGGCAACTCGCCGGCATTGTCCGCTACAGCCAGTTCGCCGGATTTGGCCAGTAGGATATGGAACGACTCGCCGCGCGTGTCCCGCTCGAATGTATCTGTCAGGTAGACAAGTTCCGCAGCGAAATAGCGGCAGGCGGCCAAAACTGAGCAGGATGCGCCCTGCGCGCTGTAGCTCAGCGGCCTGACGGGACCGCCATGGACCGAACCGAAATGGATGACCTCGAGGGCCTTGCCGATATGTAGCTCGCGCGGGGTTCCGTCGGGCTGGAGTCGCCCCCAGTCGTAGATACGGTATGTGAGGTCACTGTTCTGCTGGATTTCAGCCAGAAGGATGCCGCTACCGATGGCATGAACCATGCCTGCGGCGACAAATGCCGACGTCCCTGCCGCCACCTCGAAGCGCATCATGAGGTTCTCGATCGACCCGTCCTCGACGGCCTGGGCAAAGGTTTCCTTCTTAACACCAGAGTGCAGCCCGCAGATAAGTTCGCTGCCGGGCTCGGCGTGGAACACGTGCCACATCTCCGTCTTGCCCACGTCCGGCTCGCCCAGGCGCTTCGCATCGTCGTCGTCGGGGTGGACCTGCACCGAGAGCGGTTGGGCGGAATCCAACAGTTTTAACAGCAGCGGGAACCGGCCGTGGATGGTCAGTCGCGCACGCGAGCCCAGTATCGCGCGAGGGGCCTGTCCGAGCAATTCGCGCAGGGATTTACCCTCGAGCCGGCCCTCAGAAACGACACTCTCGTGATGCGCGTGGTCGGAGACGAGCCAGGCCTCACCGACAACCTTGCCGGGCGGCGTATCCAGGCCTAAGACCTCGCGCAGCTTTGACCCGCCCCAGATACGGTCGAAATAGCCCTCTTTGAACCGGAGAAGACCTGGGATGTCATTCATAATGGGCCTCACCTCCATGCCTTAGATTTCGGGACACTCACGGCGTTCACAGTGGCAAATCAATCATCACATTGCCCACATGGACGAAGTGGTAATAAGCGTCAAAAATAGCCCTTTGGAACAGCAGCATGATCACGCCCGCCACGGCGAGATACGGCCCAAAAGGCAAGTAATGGCCGACCGGCCTTGCCTCTTCCCCTTCTTCTTTATCTTCCTCTTTGCTTTCCTGCGTCTTCGGTTTCTTCGGCCTCAGGCGCTCGATGACGATCACCGTGACGCCGACGACGCTGCCTAAACACGAAGAGATCATGATCGTGGCAAGCACGCTTTTCCAGCCCAGGAAAGCGCCTAACATGGCCAGCAGTTTTACGTCGCCCAAGCCCATGCCGCGCTTTCCGAGCAAAAGCAGGCTGACCTTGTCAAGCAGATAGAGGCTGCCGCCACCAAGAACCACGCCCAAAAGGGCATCGAACACGTCGGTCACGAGTAGACCGCTGGCAGGATAGAACATGCCCACGGCCGCCAAACCGATCCCGAGCGGAATGCCGGGAAACGTAACTTCGTTGGGGATGGTCCAATCGGTCAGGTCCACAAACGTTACCAATACCAACGAGGCCGCCAGGAGCATGTAAACGGGCGACGCCAACGTGAACCCAAACCGCCAGAACACGAACAGAAACAGCGCGCCGGTGACGGCCTCGA
>CAYRLQ010000163.1:0-9496 GCA_964425145.1 uncultured Nitrospiraceae bacterium | reverse complement strand
CGCCATACTCGCTCTGAGGTGTGCCAAGCTCTCACGAAGATACGAAGACTTCCGGGAAGAACGCGCCTCATGACAAAAACCCCAAAATATGACGCAGGCCCACTAGGCCAGAATCCCACGCAGGGGTTCCCGATGGGCCTCGATCCAGGCACTAATGTCCTCCACAATCGTCCGGACACCTTTCTGGGGACTCCAGCCCGTCGCTTGGGTAATCTTTGAACAGTCGGTGATGTAGAGGCGAATGTCCGCCGGCCTATCCTCGGTGATGCTGCCGATCTCGATGGTGTTACCGGTGACCTCCTGGCACAGGGCCGTCAGTTCCTGCAGCGAGGCGCTGACCTTGGGTCCGCCGCCGACGTTGAACGTCTGGCCGCTGAGCTCATCGAGGTGCTCGATTTCATGCAGCACCAGCCGGAAGAGGTCGTCAACGTGAAGCATGTCGCGCACCTGCTTGCCCGCGCCGCCAAATCCGATGTAGTTCAGCTTCCCGCCATAAATGTGCCGCGCAACCCACAATACCACGACGCCCTGATCCACCTTGCCCATCTGCCACGGTCCAGTAATGAGGCCACAGCGGTTGATGACGCCCTTTAACGCGTACATTTCGAGGTACTCGCGCAGGATGAACTCCGAGCAGAGCTTGGTAGCCCCGTAGAGCGACCGGGGACCCTCGAGGGTAAAAGCCTCGGCGATGCCGCGCGCTGAGACCCCGGTCATCGATTGGGTCTCCTCGAGTGCGAACCTGGTGGCCTCTTCCCGGTAGGCCATGGCATTGATCTTTGCGATAGGGTAGACGCGGCTGGTCGACAGGAACAGTATGGCCGCGCCGTGTTTGCGGGCCAGCTCGATGCAGTTGATGGCGCCGGTGAGGTTCGTATTGACCACATAGCGCGGCGAGTGGCCGTATCCCGCCAGCACGGACGGCTCCGCACTACATTCGAGAATCAGATTGACCTTGCCGACGGCGTCCAGGTCCTCGGGGCTGCGGATGTCGCCGTGAACGAACTCGACGCCGGCCTCGCGCAGCCGTGGCAGATTCAGCTCCGACCCGCGCCGCTTGAGGTTGTCCAGGGCTACGAGGCGCGTCGCGGGCATCGCTCGGCGCAGGCCTATTGCAAGACATGACCCGACAAACCCTGCACCCCCCGTTATCAGAATCTTTTCCAAAACCATGTCCCTCGTCTGGTCATTTCACCCTGCCTTGTTCGCTTTCATGGTACAGAACCTTCGAAGGGGCTTCAACTCGGCTCGGGCGAGGCGCCACATCCTGTGCTCTCGAAGAACCGGGCGCAATTCCCCATAAGTTGACATTCTTGAACCAGGCTAGGCTAGAATGCGCATGGCAGCCTTGCAGGCGGCGGAGGGCCGGCGTCGCGGCGAAATGGGACGTTTTTGGAGGGGTTATGGGAGTCGTTATCGTCACGGGTTCCGCGGGGCTGATTGGCGCCGAAACGGTCCGCCGCTTCGCACGAGAGGGTCATACGGTCGCGGGAGTCGACAACGACCTGCGGGCCTACTTTTTCGGCCAGAACGCCTCGACGCGCTGGATGCGTGACCGGCTCGAAGCGGACCTGCCCACGTACCGCCATCACGATATTGACATTCGTGACTACGCCGCCCTCGAGCGGGTCTACCAGGAGTACGGCAGCGAGGTGGTCCTGGTGGTGCACACAGCCGCCCAGCCCAGCCACGATTGGGCCGCGCAGGAGCCGCTTACCGACTTCGGCGTCAACGCCGTGGGCACGCTTAATCTGCTCGAACTTACGCGGCGATACTGCCCCGAGGTCCCATTCGTATTTACGTCTACAAACAAGGTTTACGGCGACACGCCCAATCGGCTGCCGCTGGTCGAGCTCGAGGACCGCTGGGAGGTCGATCCCGGCCACCCCTATGCCGAACACGGTATCGATGAAAGCATGTCCATCGACCAGTCCCAGCATTCCCTGTTTGGCGCATCCAAGGTGGCTGCGGACGTCATGGTCCAGGAATACGGCCGCTATTTCGGCATGAAAACGGTCGCCTTTCGCGGGGGATGCCTGACGGGGCCGGGCCATTCGGGCGCCGAGCTCCACGGCTTCTTATCCTACCTGATGAAATGCCTCATCACGGGGTCCGAGTACACGGTTTTCGGCTACAAAGGCAAACAGGTGCGCGATAACATTCACTCGAGCGATTTGGTCGATGCGTTCTACCATTTCTTTAAGAACCCGCGTCCGGGTGAGGTGTATAACATGGGCGGAAGCCGCTACAGCAACTGCTCGATGAAAGAAGCCATCGCCCTGTGCGAAGCGATCGCCGGCAATAAGATGCGCTGCGAGTACCGTGAGAGCAACCGGATCGGCGATCACGTCTGGTGGATCAGTGATGTGCGGAAGTTCCAGCGCCATTACCCCGAGTGGCGGTATGAATACGACCTGCAGCGGATTGTCGAGGAGATTTACCATGGGTTCGAAGGCCGGCTCTAGCCCGACGCCTGTCGAGAAGAACACCTCCTTTAAGACCTGGTTCGAGCGGATTTTGATCCTCGACGACCTCATGCTCGAAATGGACCGGCGGAGAGAATAGGACCCCTGGCACGGCGAGACTCCCCTCGATGCCATTTTCGTGCAATCTACGCGCGTGCTGCCACCACCGCATCCGCAAAGGCCTTGGCGTTGTCGGTAATGGCTTGGAAATCGCCCGTAGCGAGGAGTTGCTTGCTGACCAGATTGCCCCCAACTGCCAGCGCCGCCGCGCCCGCTTTCAAGAAGTCGCCTACATTCTCCAGGTTGACCCCGCCCGTGGGCATCAGCAGGATCTGCGGCAACGGCGCTTTGATTGCCTTGATGTATCCGGGGCCGCCGACACTCGCAGGAAACACCTTCACCAGGTCCGAGCCTTGTTCCCAGGCCGCGAGGATTTCCGTCGGGGTGTAGGCGCCGGCAATCACCGGTTTGCCGTAGCGCCGGGCCATCTGGATCGTCGCGACGGATAGGGTCGGGCTGACCACGAACTCCGCACCCGCCAGGATCGCCATCCGGCACGTCTCCGCGTCCAGCACGCTGCCCACGCCTAGCAGTACGTCGGCGGCTGCGAGCTTTTTCGAGGCTGTCTCGATGCATGCCAGGGCCCCCGGCGTCGTCATCGTCACCTCGATGCATTGGACGCCGCCCGCCGCAACTGCCTCGACCACGCGCACCAGGTCGTCCCCGCCCGAGTCCGCCCGCACCACTGCAACAATGCACTTATCGATCAGGTACTGAACCGCCGCGTATTTGTCCATGAGATTTCCCGTCCCATTGTTTCCCAATAGCAAGACCGGTTTGATGATGGGTAGGATTCTACCAAGTCCCACGACGGCACGCGAATTCCATTGCGGCCACAGGACGTGCGATAACCGTCGCGGGGTGCTTGGTGACAAGCGTTGGGTGGGTCAGGTGCGGAAGAGACAGGCCATTAACATGGGCGGCATGACAAATCGCTTTTAGGCAAAACGGCACACAGACAGGCCTTTTCTTTCGCCGCGTCGTTGGTATATAAAGGGATGTTGCTGACAAACTCATCGGAGATTGCAGGGGTGGACACGCCCTCGTAAGGAGAAGCGACATGGAATTGGTACGCTTGGGCATCATTGGCGTCGGGGGTATGGGGACTTCACATAGCCGCTATCTGTTGCACGGTGAGGTCGAGCGGTGTGAATTGGTGGCGGCCTGCGATATCGAGCCGAGCAAGCTCGAGAATTTCAAAAATCTTAAGGCATACACGGACAGCGCGGAGCTGATCCGCTCGGGCGAGGTTGACGCCGTCATCATCGCCACGCCGCATTACGCCCACACGACCATCGGCATTGACGCGCTTGAAAACGGCCTGCACGTGCTCACCGAAAAGCCTATTTCGGTGCACAAGGCCGACTGCGAACGGCTGATCGCCGCCCACGACGCGCACCCGGACCGGGTTTTCGCGGCCATGTTCCAAATGCGGACCGATCCTGTGTGGCAGGTGATCAAGAAGCTGATCGATGATGGGGAGCTGGGCGAATTGCAGCGGACCAATTGGACCACTACCGCGTGGTACCGCACGGAAGCGTACTATGCCTCCGGCGGCTGGCGCGCCACCTGGAAAGGCGAAGGCGGTGGCGTTCTGTTGAACCAGTGCCCGCATAACCTGGACCTGTTTCAATGGATGTGCGGCATGCCGGTGCGTGTGCGGGCGTTTTGCAGTCTTGGCAAGTACCACAACATCGAGACGGAGGATGATGTAACCGCCTATCTCGAATACGCCAACGGCGCAACGGGTCTGTTTCTCGCCAGCACCGGGGAAGCACCGGGGACCGACCGACTCGAAATCGCCGGCGACCGCGGCAAGCTTCTGTACGAACACGGGCAGCTCACATTCAAGCGCAACGTTGCCGGGGCCCGGGAATTCGCCCAGACGGCCAAAGGCAGCTTCGACAAACCTGAGGCATGGGACTGCACCATTCCGATCCCCGAGGCGCACATGGGCCATGCGGTGATCACGCAGAATTTCGTCGACGCCATCCTCGAGGGGACGCCCCTCATCGCCCCCGCTGAAGAAGGTATCCATTCGGTCGAGCTGGCCAACGCGATGGTCTATTCCTCCCTGACGGACCAAACCGTCGAGTTGCCCCTGGACGCCGTCGCTTATGAGGAGAAGTTGAACCAACTGATCGCCGAATCGAGGTTCGACAAGAGGGTTGTCGAGTCCGTGGACGCCGACATCAGCAAGTCGTTCCGGTAGTTTCGTCGAAGCTAAATTCAACGATTTTTCGAGGATGAATGGGACATGATTGCGGCGATGGACATCGCGTTTTACACCGCCACGGCCTTGTACGTGATGGCGGCTGTCATGGCCACACGTTACTTGTGGGGGGCGGACAATAGGGCGTTGCTATTTGCCAACCGGATGCTGGCGATTGGCGCCGGGTGCCTCGTCGTGACGTTCGCCCTGCGTTGGGGTATCTGGCGGCGCGTGCCGCTCACCACAGTAGCCGATTCCCTTAACCTGCTCGTGTTGCAGGTTACGGTGATCATGCTCTTCATTGTGCGCAAAGACAGTCTGCGGGCCTTGCTGTGTTTTCACGTGCCGCCTCTTGCGGCGATTTGCCTCATCAACGCTACGCTGGCCCACGGAAAGCTGCATACCCCGCCCCGTGAACTTCGCGGTTTCCCGCTCACGGCCCATGTCAGCCTGGCTTTTCTTGCCTACGCGTTGTTTTTGCTGGCAAGCATGACCAGCATGGCCTACATCTTTCAGGCACAGCGCCTGAAGCGCTGCCGGACTACCGGGCTTTTCCAACGGCTACCGTCCTTGGAGCAGCTCGATCACACCCTCTGCGGCCTGGTGCGCTACGGGTACATGTTTTTCGTCATCACGCTGGTTCTGGGCACAGTTTGGGCCTGGGTGGATCAAGACCTCCTTGCGACGCGCTGGTGGCTCTCGCCGAAGGTGCTCCTGTCGGTCGTGATGGTGTTCTTTTATGGCCTGGCTTTCCACGGTCGTCAGTCCGGCCGACTGCGCGGTCCCAAGCTGGCATATCTCATATTCCTGGGCTTCTTCTCCTTGCTCATCATCTACTTGGTGCTCGCCTTGATGGGCCTGAATTCATATAACTTCTGGGGAACGGCCGCATGAGCCTGGTTGTCGTAGGTTTGAACCACCATACGAGCCCCGTTGCGTTGCGGGAGAGGCTGGCGTTTCCCGCCGAGACCATCCCTGCAGCGCTTTTGCGGATCAGGAAACGATTGAAGGGTGCGGGCGCTGTGATCCTGAGCACATGCAACCGGGTCGAGGTCTACGTTCACCACAGCGCCGCTGCAGAAGAGCTGTACAGTGAAGTGCGCGCGTTCCTGAGCGAATGGCACGGAACGCCAGAGGCGGAGTTCCGCGGTGCGCTCTATGAATACGAGGGGAAGGAAACGGTGGGGCACTTGTTCCGCGTGGCATCGAGTCTCGACAGCCTGGTCGTAGGCGAAGTGCAGATTCTGGGGCAAGTGCATGACGCCTACCTGATAACCCAGGCGGAACAGGCCGCCGATAAGGTCATCCACGCCCTATTTCAGAAAGCCTTTGCCGTGGCCAAGGCGGTCAGAAACCAGAGCGCCATCGGCAGGGGCAAAGTCTCGGTGAGTTCGGTGGCGATCGACCTCGCGGTGTCCATCTTCTCAGACCTTTCCAGGAAAACCGTCCTGGTCATCGGGTCCGGTGAGATGGGCGAACTTGCGCTCAAGAGCCTTGTCTCACACGGGGTCGGCGCCGTGCTAGTGATGAACCGCAGTCTGGAAAAGGCCAAGGCCCGGCTCCATACAGTTGTGGAACAGGCGCCCTCGCTTGTGAACAACGGTGAGGCGCTGGCCCTGGACCAACTCGCTTCCCACTTGCCCCGTGCGGATATTATCGTCAGTTCGACAGCCGCCCCGGGATTCATCTTGCACCTTGCGGATTTCCGGAGTGCGCTCAAGCAGCGGGGCCAGGAACCCATGTTTGTGATTGATATAGCCGTGCCCCGTGACGTCGATCCCGAGGTAGGCGAGCTGGATAACGTGTATTTGTACAACATGGACAGCCTTGAACAGGTCGTAAACGAAAACCTCCGAATGCGGCGCAAGGAAATCGAGCACTGCATGGCGATCGTCGAGCGTGGGCGCGACCAATTCGCACGTTGGATGCATGGGCTCGTTGCCGAGCCGACCCTGACCTCCATGGCGGCAGAACTGGGCGCCATCGGCGAGAGGGAACTCGAAAAAACACTGGCTGCCCTGCCTGACCTTACGGACGAGCAACGACGCGAGGTGACCCACCTCACCGAACGGATCGTGAAAAGAATCCTTCAACACCCCACGGCCGAAATCAAACGCGAGATCGACCACCATGATCCGAGCACCGTCTTGCACCTGGTCAAACGATTGTTCGGACTGAAGGAATCCATGTGAGAACGCAGTGCGAAGTGCTAAGTGCGAGGTGCGAAGTGCCAGGTGCGAAGTGCTAGGTGCCAGGTGCGAAGTGCGAGGTGCTAGGTGCGAAACTGGTGCTGGCAAGGTACAATGCCGGAGTGAAAATCGAGCGATTTGAGGATATCAAGGCATGGCAGGAAGCCAGAGAGTTGACGAAGCTCATATACGCTTTGACCAAACGACCCGCCTTCGCAAAGGATTTTGGCTTGAGCAGCCAGATCCAGCGGGCTGCTGTGTCTGTGATGGCTAACATTGCTGAGGGATTCGACCGGCGCTCGCACAAAGAATTTAGCAACTTTCTCAATGTCGCATTGTCATCGACCACGGAAGTGAAAGGCCATCTCTACGTCGCCCTCGACCAAGGATACATCGAGGCATCCGACTTCGAGGCAGTGTACCAACGGTGTAACCAGACATCCAGGCTCATCTTCGGCTTCATGAAATATCTTTCCCATTCTTCATAGCTCGCACCTAGCACTTCGCACCTGGCACTTCGCACCTGGCACTTCGCACCTGACACCTCGCACCTGGCACTTCGCACTTCGCACCTGGAAAGACCGCTCAGGCAAAGCTCACAACGGGCTCGGGCAGTTCTCGCGCTATAGTGTCCACGGCGTAGCCGAATCCAGGCCCCTGCAGCGTCGACAGGTCCACTTCTCCACCGCGACGCTTGTAAAGGCCAGGATGGACGACCACTTCCGGCAGCGACGCCTCGGGATAGAACTGCATGGCGTTTGTTTCGACGCCCATGATGGTGCCGGCGTGCGCGGCCAGCAGCACGTGGGGGACTTGGGCCAGCATTGGGTTGGTCAGGTCCTGCACCATCAACGTCATGCCATGCGCCTTGGCCCAGCACAGGCTCAGCAGCGCGCCCGTCTGGGTCTTGCAGGTCTTCAGCGCGACGCCGGTCCAGCCCAGCCTTCGACCGAGCCGGATCAGGCGCCAATCGTGCGCGCTTTCGTCCATGAACAGGGGTTTGCGCGCCGATACGCTGTGCACGTCGATCTGGTGTTCCTCGAGATCGTAGGGGAATGGCTGCTCGACATAGAGAATCATGCCGTAGATGCGCGGATGTTGGATGAGGAGCCGGTCCAGGATGTCATTGACGTAAGCGGGGTCCGTCACCGTGCAATTGAAGTCCGAGGTGAGCCAAAGCGCGCCATGGTCGATGGCGGTCTGCCCCACATTGACCAGGCGCGCGTAATCCCACTGCGGGGCGTCGCCACGCAGTTTGACCTTGAGGCATGTCAGGCCGTCCCGGTCGATCCAGTCCGCCAATAGGACCGGATAGCCATCGTCCGGTTCGGCGCCGGTGAGTTCGGCGGGGTCTATGAGGTCCTTCCCGCCGACCAGGTGCCAGGCCGCCAAGCGGTCGGGACGCGGGAAGAGGAGGAAATCGGCAGGGTACTTGCCCTTGAAGGACACGTCGCTTCCCTCGGCGGGGCGGATAAACTGCGCCAGGTCCGCGTTCATGAACTCGGCGTTGTACGTTTCGTAGGTTGGCCGGCCGTGCAGCATCCCATAGGCGTCGTGCAGGGCGATGTCGAACAGCGAACAGCACACCAACGCCGCCAGCCACGGCATGGGTTCGGTTTCAGCGCGCCGCTGGTTGAACGTGTCCAGCAGTCGGGTCAGCGGGCCCTCGATAAACGCGTGGCCCACTTCGATGGGGTGGCCGCTTGCCTCGAAGCCGGCCCAGGCCTCGGCCAACGCCACGGAGAAATCCTTCAACGCCATGTGCCGCTCTTCGTACGACAGGGCACTTGGCCATACCCACTGCACGCTCAGCGGAGTTTCGCCCCAGCCTTCCGCCACGTGTCCACCAGCGTCTTCGACCCGCAAGCAAGCCCGCGCACATGTCACGGAGGTCAACGTTTCCGGCCCGAACTTCAGCGGCACACGCGTCTCGACGGGCAGGAAATAGAGCGCGACATCCTTGACACGCACATCCGTTGTTTTCCCCATCTTTCAATTTCCTCTGACTCAAGCACCTCCAACAGGCATATGTATGCGCACCACCGCTGATACCGTTCCTTGGCTCCCGTGCTCGTGCACGTCCTCGTTCTTCGTATCTCGAGCACGAGTACGATCATCATGGCTGAATGCTGACGGCTGCCAGGGCACGGAGGGATGGTACCGTTTTGGATATACGCAATCAATCGGGGCATCTGTTAGAATTCCCGTAGAACTGAGGAGTCCTTTATGGTGAAATGTGACCTCACACGGTTTGGCAGTGTGATGGTGTTGATTCTCGCAGCGCTGGGTGCGGCGGGCCAGGCTCCACAGGTGACGTCGGGCGCGGCCGAGGAGGAGGCTACGCCGGAAGCCCAACCTGTCGATATCGACCCGAACGTCGCGCAGGTGCAGTCCCTGGGCCTTCGCCAGCGTGTGGCCCAGTTGATGCTGGTCACGCTGGGCGGGCGGGCCGGGCCGAATGCTGAAGACCGGCTGCTGCTCGAGCACTATACGCCGGGGGGCGTGGTGATCCCGACGATGGTGAGCCCCAACGACGCGGCCATGTACATCAAGGACCTGCGCGCCTTCGA
>CAYRLQ010000162.1:723-9578 GCA_964425145.1 uncultured Nitrospiraceae bacterium | reverse complement strand
TGTGGTTTAGGATTGGTCTTGCGCCACGACAGCACCTTAGCGATGCCCCAACCTAATGAACCAAGCATTATCAGCATGCCAATACTCAGGAGCACTATTGCTGCTGTTACCATTCTCTTTCCTTTTGCCTACTATTATAATTCAAGAAAAAATGAAGCGTCAAGTACTATTCCCACACCACCTGAACCGGGCCTATCTTGATAACGGCGCTGGTCCCTCCCGTCAATCGACACGCATGCGAAGCACGCACCCGGCCTTCGGGACCACTGCCCACCAGGCATTTAGCATACCATAAACCTGTCCAAAATCAAAGTCAAATTAACGTGAAAATGAGACTTTCTTGCTTTTCATGGTTCCAATCAAAAACTTGTGGCGCCCGACTTGATATTTACCTGCCACAATGGCCCTGCCCAAACTTGAAAACGCACCGGCCGAATTGACAGTATTTCAGCGCTGGGAAGATTGCGGATTGCGACCACCACGGGGGAAAGGCCGAATGGACGAAAGAACGGCCAAGGCCCAATACCAACGGGCGAATGAACTCTACGAGCAGAACAGATGTGCCGAAGCCCTGGTGCTGCTGAACGAGCTTGCCCAAGCATGTCCTAAGAACACGAGCATCGTATATTCCCGGGCGCTGTGTCTGGGCCGACTCGGCCGGATTACTGAGGCCCTGGCGATATGCGGCCAGTTGACCCATGAGTTTGGTGACCGGCGAGGCGAGCAACTAAGAGCCCGACTTCCGGTCCAACAACGCCCTGCTCACGCAGACCGACCCATCGCGGCGCCGGCCGCGACGCCGGTTGAGGAGCAAGCTGATGAGCACGCGGCTGAGCCAGTTGCCCCGCGTGCCGGCGTGCAACCCAGGGCGCCCAGCGCCGTTGAGATTGCCCCACCGGTGGCCGAGGAACTCGACGCGGCGCCAGCCAAGACTGACGCCGCCAAACAGCCCCCCCGCATTCCGTGGATCAAGCTTTCGGTCGGCGTGGCTGTCGTCGTCGTCGCCGCCTTCGCCGCAGGCCTTTTCCTTACAAACCACACTGAGACCATGTCTCACCAGGTTGCACCGCCACTGCCGTCGGCGCCCGCCGTGCCCGATCCAGTGCCGGAGCCCAAATCCGAAGACGAGCCGCCCGAGCAAGTAACTCCTGAACACGCCGAGGAGCCGGAAGTGTCGCAACCGACCTGGCAGGAACGCAAAGTGACGTTTCCAGAGGACCGCTCCATGGGCTCCTTGTACATCCGCGACGCCGGTACGTTAGACAACTGGAAAATGTTGGGCGACACGTGCGGGACCTTGCTCGTGCCCGCTGGCAAGGAGCTGCGCTTGGACGTCTCGATGGAAGCTGTGCAAGACCTTTCCCCGCTGGCCGCACTGGGGCCCAATGAGCTGGTCGAACTTTCGCTCCGGTCTACGCCGATGACGGATGATTCCTTGGCGCACCTGGCAGGCCTGACCGGCCTGGAGTGCCTCTACCTGGGTGAAACGACGACCACCGACGCGGGGCTGGCCCATCTGGCGGGATTGAGGCATCTCAAGGTACTCGACCTCGAAGGGACGCCGATTACGGATGCGGGGCTGGCCCATCTCGGAGGCCTTACCGCGCTACGCGAACTCAGCATTTACGGTAGCGCAGTCACCGACGCCGGGTTGGTTCACCTTGCCGGGCTCACAAACCTCGAGGGGCTCTATCTCGGCGGTGGCATGCCCGTCCGCGGCGACGGGCTCGCGCATTTGAAGAACATGAAGGCGCTCAAGCGCTTGAATCTGTGGCAGACACAACTCGACGATGATGGATTGGTGCACATCGAGGCACTCACGGCGCTCGAGAAGCTCAACCTGGGCCTCACCAAGATTACCGATGCCGGCCTGGCCCATCTCGCAGGGCTGACGGTATTGCGCGACTTGTGCCTGGCTGAAACCCGGATCACCGGCGCCGGCCTCGCCCATTTGACCGGCCTGCCCTCCCTCGAAGTGCTCGATCTCCATTGGAATCAGCTCTCAGATGAGGGAATCGAAAACCTCAAGAAGCTCACCGGACTCCGCAACCTCAACCTCGCCATGGTCGAACTCACCGAAGGGGCCTTAGTCGACCTCGGGCAAGCCCTGCCAGGCTGCGCCATCCACCTGCAGTAGCTCCCCCCGGTTTTCCAGTAATTCGACCACGCATCCCTCGTAACCCGCGCCTTGGGAAACGCCGCCAGTAACGTTGGTTGAGCAACAGGTCAATTGTTCCAATGGGCGGCTCAGAGCCAGGATTCTTTTGGAAGTGTCTTGGCAATCCTTGCCGGTGCGCCGTCCGCAACACAATTGTCATCAAGGGCGTCAACCACGACGGCTCCTGCGCCGACGACAGCGCCGCGCCCCACTTTTCCGTGGGGAACAACGACGCTGTTTGCCCCCAGCTCGGCGCCATAACCGATGGCGGCGTGTCCCGTGATTCGCACGCCCGGCCCGAGGGTCGCGAAGTCCTCTACGACGGCATCGTGTCCTACGGAGGCGTTCACATTGATGATCACATAGTTGCCGATTTTGACCTGGGCGGTCAAGACAGCCCCCGCGCATATGATGCAGCCCGTCCCTATCTCCACATACTGAGACCTTGCTACAGACGGATGGATAACCGTGGCAAACGACACGCCTTGATCGAGAAGTTCGAGGGTCACTTTCCGTCTATCCCGAGGATCATCAACGGCGCAGACCGCCGACACGCCCTCTTGTTCTTCCTGCTGCGCCACCAGGTCTTCGGGGCCGAGCACAGTCAGCCCACACACCGTTGCACCGTATTCCTCCCACGCGCTGGTGAGAAAACCCAGCACGTCATACGGCGGCAGCATACCCGCTTCGTTGTGGGCCTCCAGTAGCCACAGCGCCTCACGGCCCAGGCCACCCGTCCCGATGATAACCACTTTCTTCTTACCAGAGGGGCCTTCCGTCACGTATTCCTAAGCTCCTTCAATGAATTCCAACCCCACTTTCCTCTTCCCCGACTCAGACCTTGTGGCATCCTTTGTCGATCCTCAGCCTTAAACGGCCACGATAGTACCTCGTTGAGACGAGCGGGAGCAAGTGGAGCGCCAGGTCGGGAAAAGCAATGGCGCTTATGACATACGGCAAAGGTTTGATAACATAGATGATGGTTGTTAATCTGTAACCGTTCAAATGCCTCAAATTCCGGGCCTGCGTCATATTTGTGGGTTTTCAGGCGGTGCGGGCTCGACAGTATCAAATTGCGAATAACTTGACATTGCCATGACAAAATGTTATAATTTTGCCAGATTTGTGGGTGAGAGCGTAGCGTCAAAAGATGGGAGGACAGTGTGTGGGAGAAACCATAAAAAATGCCGCCAGAAGACGAGTTCTCAGATGCATTCGACTTACTGCTAGAATTGGAAACCGGATGTCGCAGGGACGGGGTCCCTGAAGACTGGGTTGAGCCTCTTTTCTACGAGGCTCACCGCTTGATCTACGCCAAGCGGGACATTGAGAAAGTTTATGAGATCATGGAGAGAATCTGCGACATCTGGGAGCAGTTTTCAGAGTGAGGCCAGCGGGCATGGATGCGGCGTCCGGACCGTAACCAACGTGGTGCCCAGGCACGCTATTGCCATGAGAGAAGCCGAGTGGTACCTTACGGAGAGTAGCGGTTTGGCTCAACTGATTACTGCGGCGGGCGATCGCGCGCTAGGGGACCGGCCTTAGAGCCGGGCGAACTTGCTTTGTACGCATCGACCGCAGACGAACTTGCCGACACGCTGAATCTCAGGCTCTACGGCCTTAAGGCCTCCCCTGAGAAATATCTTGAAACCGAGTCTTTCGAAAGGGATGTGATCCGCATGCCAAATGTGATGGAAACCAAACGAGATCTGAATATCCCGATCGCTGTCGCCGTAAAGCGGTTGCGAGAGTTGAACGGATATACTCAGCTAGTGCTTGCTGAAAAAGCACACGTAACGCAGCCAGAAATCTCGCTAATAGAGAATGGTAAGAGAAATAACCTGAATACACTTGAGCAAGTATCCCTGGCTCTGGGTAAGAAACTTAGCGAGATGATACAGTTTGCGGAGGAAGTGGGCGACAAAGAAAAAGTGCTTGCAAGAACGCGGGAGTTCCTGTCCCAGCGCCACAAAAGCCGAAGTGCTTAATCCGGGACATAAGACTTTTTCACAAGGCCCACAGTCCACTTTATCACGCTCAAACAGAGTTTGAAGCGTGGCACCCACCAAGTCTTTAGGAAAAGACATCATCGAATACCAAAGCGCTGAAAGTGCGATCTAAACTTCTTTAGGCCGCCCTTGCAGGGCTTGGGTTTTGTTTGTCCCGCAAACCCAGGGCGTTGCCCTGGGCTGGTCTAGAGACGCGCTTTCAGCGCTAACACGTACACGGCCTTTGGTGGCCGTGAACGGTTACAATATGTCGTTATGGAGTGCCGAAAGGAGGTAGGGATACGGTGTCTCACTCGATTACGTTGACCAAGGGCGTGGTTGCCGCTGTGATCGTCCTTGTAGCGGCCTGTGCGCTGTCTCAGCAGTTGAACGAGCTCCCCAGTCGCGAGGACCCGCTGCACGTGCGGGTCGAGATGTTCGATCGGCTTCTGCGCGCGAACCATTGGAACGAAGCGCTGATACTGCCCTGCGTCGTGTTTCCGCCTGCAGGGGAAGAAGCCCCCGTCACGGGCAATCACGAAGACGTCGCAGGTGTTACGGCGGTGTATCTGGCGGCGTGCGCGCACCGCTATGCAGTGACCCAAGACCCCGAGGCGCGCGCGCAGGCCGACGAGGTCATGGAGGCCATCCTGAGACTCGAGGAGGTCACTGGCGTACCTGGAGTCTGCGCGCGGGGTTTGTACAAGACCGACGAACCGCTCTGGCACGAGCAGGCCTATTTCTTCCCGATGGAATGGCACGCGTCCGAAAGCATGCCGGGGTACCGCTGGCTGGGCGACCTCAGCAGCGATAAATTCACGGACTTCATCTACGGCGTGGGGACATACTGGGAATTCTGCGCTGACGAGGAGCACAAAAAGGTCGCAGCCGATTTCATCGACCGATTCGTGGGCCGGTGCGTGGACTACAACTTCAAACTGGTCGATGTGGACAATAAGATGACGCTATGGGGGAACTTTTGCCCCAACCTACCGCACGAAAACCTGAACGCCCTTGAAATGCTGGCCGGGCTGAAAGTGGCACACCGGATGACGGGCAAGGATCGGTACCGCGCCGCATACCGTATGCTCATCAGGAGGTATCACTACGATGACCAGGCCATCATGGCCAAGATCCTCTGGCCGAAGGAGTTTCAGACGCCCTGGGACGATCATCTAGCCGCCAAGGCCTTGTACATGGTCATGCGGTACGAAACCGATCCTACATTGTTGCAGAAATACCGCATGTCTTTGAACCGCCATTGGCACGATTGGAAAAACGCCGAGTTGAAACGCACGAGCGAACTTTGGTACCCCATGCTCTATCAAGTACTTACGGGACAGGAAGTGATCGACGTGCGGAGACGTGAAGCCATTAAGAACATGTGGGGGCTCTACCGCGATAGGCGCTCCTATACCATCCAGACACCCGAGGGCGCCAAGACCGTCGAAGCGGAGCAAGAAGAGATCGCCACCAGCCTGCTGCGCACATACTGGTTCGGCCGTCACTACGGCATTATTGACCCCCGTTGGTGACCGCCCGGGACCCAAGACTTTTTCACAAGGCCCACAGGCCACTTTATCACGTGCGCCCTGCTTCGACGCAGCGTGTGGCCCTTAGTCGCTGCGCTCGCTGAGCGGTTCGAACCGGCGCTCGCGCATGCCGGTGTAAATCTGGCGTGGGCGGTGGATGCGCGACCCAGGGAAGCGGCGCATCTCGCGCCAGTGTGCGATCCAGCCAGGTATGCGCCCCAGGGCGAACATGACGGTGAACATCTCCGTGGGAATGCCCATAGCACGGTAGAGGATGCCGCTATAAAAGTCGACGTTCGGATACAACCGCCGCTCGATGAAAAACCCGTCCTTCAGTGCAATCTCTTCGAGTTCATGCGCAATCGCCAGCAACGGATCATCAATGCCCAACTCTCTCAGAACATTGTCGGTGGCCTTTCTCAGAATCTTGGCACGCGGGTCATAGTTCTTATAGACCCGGTGGCCAAACCCCATCAACCGCGCTTTCCTGTCCTTGACACGAGCGACAAACTTACCGCAGTCGCCGTGCTCTCGGATGTGCTCGAGCATCTCGATCACGGCCTGATTGGCGCCGCCGTGCCGCGGCCCCCACAGGGCGCAAATGCCCGCCGAAACCGAGGCAAACAAATTGGCCCGGCTGCTGCCAGCCATCCGCACGGTGGACGTGCTGCAATTCTGCTCATGGTCCGCATGGACGATCAGCACCAGGTTCAGCGCATCCTCAAGCACTTTGGGCACATCGTAAGGTTCCGCAGGGGTGGCGAACATCATCCGCAGGAAGTTGGCGGCGTAGCTGTACTCCACTTGCGGGTATATTCGAGGCTGCCCGATGGACTTCTTGTAGGAAAACGCCGCGATGGTCTTGGCCTGCGCCAACAAACGCACGATATTCTTTTCGATGTCATATGTCCTGGACGACTCGGGATAGTAGGCCGACAACGACGCCACCATTGCCGTCAAAATAGCCATCGGGTGGGTGTTGGATGGGAAGCCCTCGAAGAACTTCAGCATATCTTCGTGAATGTAGCTGTTCAACGTGAGCTGGCGCCGCAACTCGGCCAACTCCTTGGGTTCGGGCAGGTGGCCGTAAATTAACAAGTACGCCACACTAGGGAACTTCGCATGCGCTGCGAGCTCCTCGATGGGGTAGCCCCGGTATCGCAAAATCCCTTTCTCGCCGTCGATATACGTGATGGCACTGCGGCACGATGCCGTGCTCATGTACCCAGGGTCCAGGGTGACCATCTTTGTCTTGCTGTATAGCGTGCTGATATCGATGCCCATCTCGCCTTCAGTCCCTGTCACAACGGGGAGCTCGCACTCCTTGCCATCAACAATCAGTTTCACACTATTCATAATACCCTCCGCTGTCCCCGCTTTCGATGTTTACGCTAACCTCTGGCCTCGCACAGACCAGGCAACGTCTGGGCCGCTCAAGACAGGCTTGAGCGGCCCAATTCGTTACAAGTGCGCTGGCCACGTCCACAAACCACAGAGCCCACAGCGGACGAACCGCACTTGACCATACAACACCACCGACTGAAACGTCAAGTGTCGAGTCGCTATTACCGTAGGCGGTGCTTTGATTTGATGCAGGCACAGGTCATGCCGTTCAGTCCGCCCAATCGCGCCAAATGTCGGTGTTGGTGAGCGTATAATCCCCCACGAACGTGAAGCCGTCGAGGGTTCTGGACCCCGGCAGCTCATCGCCGGTCTCCATTCGGATGTGTTCTGCAAGCAGGTCGAACGAATGGGCAAACCCTTCCAACAGCACGGCCCTGGTGTTCTCGCGGAACTTGATATCGAGGTGGATTGCAAGTTCTTCGGTCTCGGTGAGGTCGGCGTAGAGACGCGCCTCGGATATGTTAACCAGGACGTCCATCACATCGCGTTGGGTTAGCCGTTCTATCGAGGCCCCATTGGCCGCCAGCAGCGACAGAAGGACGGCCCAGCTCCCACCGTCTCGGTTATCCAGCACTGCCTCGATAAGGTGGTTGCTCCTCGAGGGCAGCATGGCCAAGATAAGCGGTGGACGGCCCCATTTTCTGCGGACGATGTCGTGGGCCTTGGGCAGCATAGGCATCATCCCTGCCATGCTCAAGTAGCCCCGGCCTTTTGGCTCAAGCGTGGGTGATATCCAATCGATGTACGAAAAACGCGAAGGGACGTCGAATCGCTCAACAGCGTCGATGATCGTTGGGGCCAGGCGTTTATCATTGATGAACAGCGTGATATAAATTTCTCCCTTGCCGAGATCGGGGTCGAACATCAGGGCGATTTCCTGCGGCAGCACCAACTCAAGCGCCCAGTCCGGCACGCTGACGCCTTCGAGAAACCGTGTCTTAATGTAGTCTTGGGCCAACGAGGGGTTCAGCGTAAGACGGGTGCGTGTGTCCGGTGTAGCCACGGTTTCATGCGAGATGCGCGGCGAGGCCGTGATAACCTGAAACTTCGCGTTGATCACGATCGTGGCAATCAGGCACACGGTCAAGGCGCCCAGTGCGATTCCAAGCAAAACGCGACCGGGGAAACCTGCTCTCTTCTTGTCTCTCGATACTCTCACGGGGACTATCTTATACAAGATGACGGCGTGACGCCATAAACCCATTCAAGGGCGCCACCATACGTAGGCGTTGACGGGCCGCAACGACCCGAATCCCAGCCGGTCGTAAAGCCGCTTGGCGGGATTGGTACGTGTGACCCCGAGCGCCATACGCGAGAGCCCCGCCTTACGGTACTCGTACGCGAGGTCGCGCAGGAGCTGCGTGCCGATGCCCTGGCGCTGGAAGGGAGGGCGAACGGCGACCTGCAGAACAAAGCCTACATCCGGCGCAACTTCGCACCCGACAATCGCACCCGCGCAGCGGCCGTTGCGCCGGATCGCACGGCCGTAGCCCGGCTGCGCCAGCCCGTAGCCGCCTGAACTCACACTTTTCAGGAAGGCCAGCGCATGGAGCGGGTCGCGCACCTCGACATGCAGCTTGCGCCCGGGGTGGTCCCGATACGCATCCACAATGGTCTCGGCGATGTCGACCCACTGCTCTTCTTCGTAGGGCCGGCTTGTAGGCGGGCCGACGCAAGCCAAGGTGGGAAGGCTCAACGGTGCGGCCATGAGCAGGCGCTCGACTTTCTCAAATCCCAATGCGCGATACGTGCCCTCCAGTCGCAATGGGCAGA
>CAYRLQ010000162.1:0-713 GCA_964425145.1 uncultured Nitrospiraceae bacterium | reverse complement strand
CAACGCACTCCGCCACGATGCCCTCGGCCCCATTCGCCCGGAAGCCCCGAACCGCCTCGGTCACCAGTTGTTGTTCCACACCCTGCCCTCCGTAGCGGCGTAGCACATGAATGAACGAAATCTGGCCTACCTGGGCGGCTTTACCAATGGGGCTGATGCGCCCGCGCGCGGCGGCTAAGAGAAGCCCCGCCGCCGTATGCCCATCGCAGAGTGCTATGGCCTCCACCGCGTGATGGGCGATGGTGGCTTGGAACGACGCGCGCGAGCTTTTGCGGTGGTGCTCGCCGGCCTTCTCGCCGTAAAGTGCGGCGACACCGGCCGCGATTTCCCCGATATATTCGGCGAAATTCACAGGAAGTCTATCAATATGCCTGAGTTGGACCATGGTGACACTCCGAACCGAAAAGCGGCATGCCGCCTGTACCCATCGCCACTTCACAGGCGAACTTTATGGACGGCGAATTCTCCAAACACGTCTGGGATGCCTCCACGTGAAGAGACAAAACCATCTCCTGTCAGGCCTATTTTATTCCTGTCTTGATGGGAATCCAAACCGGCTGTCCTGCTCAGCGGTGTGAAATGAGGGATTTTTCGCGCTGAGGGGAGGCCCGGGGGGCAAGGGGAAGGGCTTTTCATGCATCCAGAAGAATGGGTGCACTTTTTCTTGATAACGGATCTCTAAGTATATATACTTGGAGTATGGAGGGCGGGAA
>CAYRLQ010000161.1:0-9625 GCA_964425145.1 uncultured Nitrospiraceae bacterium | reverse complement strand
CAGAAGGCAGACAATCTGATGGACATCATCACAAGCCATCCTGAAGTCCTGGAGCTCCTGAAAAAGCTCTTGGAACAGCAAGTCACCCAGAGACCCGAGTCGTTTTCTCGAGTTCAGTGATCCTGCCCGTCGCCGGAAGTCTTGACGGTCTTCCGTTTTCCTCTTTCGACATCCTTCGGCACATGGCCGGCAACAGCGAGAAGCCTCCCTACCCACGCTGGTTCCAGCGGTTGGACTGCATCCCGTTTCTCTCGTTGCCCTCTTGTTTTGTCCATAACATCACGCTGCAATCTTGAACAGTCTCACCTTTCCCTTCAGCCGTGCCCTTTCACAGGCAATCAAGCCAGAGTGAGCTAGACGGTTCACATACTTGGAAAAGGTACGCACGGCGATTGGCTTTCTACTCCTCTCCTTGCACTGTTTGAGATATATCTTCCGCAGCTCCCCTGAGGTGATTTGACCGTGTTCGCGAACGATATCGTGGAGCATTCTGTGGTCTTGGGTGAGGGAGGCGAGTACGCCTTCCTTGGGATCTTGAGTAATACCATTCCAGACCTTGGCAATGTACCGGGTTTGGATACGCGAGTCTCTTTCCTGCTCGGCCCATTCAGCCGCAGCCCGCAAAGTCTGGATAGCGATCCGCGCGTCACCGCGGCTGAGGCGCGCTATCCTCTCGAGGACACTTGGCGAACAAGATTCTGGAGCAAGTCCAAGCTCTCTCCTATCGCGAAGTATCGAGAGCAGATCCCGGTTAGAATACTTCCGGCACTCTACGAACTGCGGATTCAGCCGCGATCGGGTGCCAGGTTCCAGCGAGAAAAAAGTGTCCTTTTTGTTTGAAATGCAGATCAGCCCTATTTGTCCCAGGTTACACAACCCATAGATGATTTCATTCCTATCCTTTGGAGATACCTTGTCAATCTCATCCAGCATGAGCACGAACGGCTTCCCATCAAGGTGCTTTTCCAGTTTCTTGAGCTTCAAAGCCGTATCCTGCTGCTCCGCCTGGAGGATTCTCAGCTGCTCAATCAAGGCGTCCACGACTTTGTAAAGCGTGTGATGCTGCCAGCAGCAGATGTATGCGACCTCAATCGGGTGCTTCTGCTTCAATTCAGACGAAGCGAATCGAGCAAGGGCTGTCTTTCCCATGCCTGAATCCCCATAGATCCACATATGCAGCGGCTTCCTTCCCTTCGTTGCGGGCTGCAAACAGCCCCTAACTTGCTGGATCTCCTGTCCCCTGCTGACGATACCTTCGGGTAGGAAATTCTCGCTCAATACTTCCTTATTCACTACGACACAGTGACAATTCATCTTTTATTTGTCGAATCAGGCCTTAAAAGGTTAGCGTCCGCAGCGTGCCGTTCATGCCGATAATCCAGCTGTCCTCCTGACATTCCTCTCACTCTGCTGGGGAAATTCTTTTGGAGGCTCGCCAGGCCTGTAAGAAACGAGACAAGAAGAAATGGCGTCGGCTCTCCTTTCACGCCTCATCTACGACCTCGCCAGGAAAAATGGTCCGATTGCGACAATGGATCTCCGAGCTATCTACAGTAATCAATGTAAGAAAAATGCCCTCACGCCTGTCGCCCGCCGGACGTTCTCAAAAGTATGTCAAATACCTGGGAGACCGAGGGCTGGTAAACATTGAGCGGATAACCTCCGGTGCAAATGGAAAACTCCTCGTGGTACCCACAACACGCGCGGGAGGGGGTCTGTCAGGAAACGCCTCGGCAGCAAGGCGCTCCAGGCGATGACGTGGAGGCGCGGCACGGCGCGCGTGCAAGGTTTATGAAGTCAGGCTTACGAGATGTATCCATGCCGCGAAAAACATTGTGCGATGAGCTTGCAGGCGACTGGGAGGCGTTCCTGGCGGAGAGGGAGCACAAGGTCGGTTGCCCGAAGGGGGTTGGCTGTGTGTTGCAGTCCCGCGGCCCGGGCGGAATGAGCTTCAGGTGGTTACTCTTCATAGCAAAAGGCAAGAGCAAAACCTTGAACAAGGCAGAGCTTGAGGATGTACAACGCCATCTGAAGCGAGCTCGCCGTCTAAACCAGAAAGCGTACGTGGTTGTCGGTTTCCAGAAGCCTGTACGCAAAGTGATCGTCATGCCTGCTGACAGGGTTCTCAAACGAAAGCGTATCCTTCCGCGTAAAGGTGGCATTCCGTGGGGCGACTGAGCCGCTTGTCCAGAAAGGCCGGGATTTCTCATGCCGGAGGAGGGGGAGAAGCAGAAGAAAGGAGAAGATACGCTCGCGCTTAGCCCTAGTTCTGACGTTCTCAGTCGCAACGGAACCCACAAAAACGCGGGACAGGAACTCACCGGTATCCTATCCGAGCGCATTGAAAACCTGAGCGAGGCCATCGAGGAACTGGACAAGGCGCTGACTACAAGAAAAGTGCTGAGCGACAAATTCCTTAAGCAAATCGGTGAGGAAATCAAGGAAGTTCATTATCAGTTGGGTCACCTCCAGCCGCCCTGGAAAATGGGTTTCTACCCGGAAGTCGAGTTTCTCAGGCTCAGCCTGCACAAGAGCCTCACGTCCCGGCACAAAGAAATACGCGGCGAGGAGCTCAAGTACTGGCAGGACGTGCTGGCCATCCTCAAGGACAAGCGCAAGTTCCTGGACGAGTACAAGGCGCTGCTGAGCACGAAAACGAGGCTGGTCGAATGAATGTCGACGAAGTGTTCCGGAAGCTGAAGCCAGTGATGGGCAGCAAGCTGGATGTCCTCTGGCAGGAGTACATCCTGGCGGGCCAAGAGACGCGGCAGCTTATCGAAAAGACGTTGCGCATCATGCTCGCGCGTCGCTACGACGAGGCCTTTGACAGCCAGCAGGTTCTTCTCGAGCCGCCGCCTGAGGCGCTGGCCAAGGGCGAGTATCCCCTGGGCATCATCCATTACGGCGAGGATAAGTTCTATCCGTTTGGGCTTCGGGAATCCGAGTTTATCCAGCACATCGGCATCTTCGGCCGGTCCGGCTCGGGCAAGACCAACGTCGCGTATCTGATTCTGCTCAACCTGATCAGGGCGGAAAAGCCCTTTCTCGTGTTCGACTGGAAGCGGAACTACCGGGACCTGCTGAGCGTCCCGGAATGCAAAGACCTGCTCATCTTCACCGTTGGCCGCGACGTGTGCGGTTTCCGGTTCAATCCCCTTATCCCGCCGCCGGGCACGCCCGCCACGGTCTGGCTCAAAAAACTGATTGAGATCATGTGCCATGCCTACTTCTTGGGTGAGGGCGTTGCCGTGCTTCTGCTGCGGGCCATCGACGCGCTGTATCTGGAAAGCGGGATGTACGAGGGCAAGGTTGAACGGTATCCCACGATCGCTGACATAAGGGATTGGCTCGTGGCCTACAAGGCGAAAGGGCGGGAAGCAGGTTGGATGGAGTCGACCATGCGTGCCGTGGAAACGCTCTGCTTTGGCGAGGTTGGCGGCGTGCTCAATGACGAGGGCTCCTTTGACATGCAGCGTCTGCTCGACAAGCGGGTAATCCTCGAGCTAGACGCGCTGACCAACTCGGACAAGACGTTTCTTATCGAGGCGCTCCTGCTCTGGATTCACCACTTCCGCATGGGGCAGTCCGAGCGGGAACGGTTCAAACACGCTGTCATCATCGAAGAGGCCCACCACATCCTCTTGCGAAAGAAGCAGGAGGTCACGGGCGAGGAGACGGTGACGGACGTCCTTCTGAGAGAGATAAGGGAACTCGGTGAATCCATCATCGTCCTGGACCAGCACCCAAGCCTGATATCCAAGCCAGCCCTAGGCAACACCTATACGACACTGGCCATGAACCTTAAACATAGAGGCGATATCGCCATGATCAAGGACTGCCTCCTTATGGATTCCGAACAGAGCGGCTACCTCGGCAAGCTAGAGATCGGCTGGGCCGTCGCCAAACTCCAAGGCCGCTGGTTCAAGCCATTTCTCGTGAAATTTCCGCTCGTAACGCTAGACAAAGGCAGCGCCACCGACGACACAATCCGAAGGCACATGGAGTCGATGGGATACACACAAAAGACCTCCGCTACAACCCAAGACAGCACATTGGAGGTTATTCCGGCAAAGCAAGGTTATTTCGCCCTTCAAGGCCCCGCCCCGATACGAATTCCAGTTATTCCGGGCGCCGATAAAAGGAGTAACAACAAACCGGAATGCACAATTAATCTTACAACGAACCAAGAGATGTTTATGAAGGACGTTTTGCAACATCCTAGATCATCCATAACAGAACGTTATCGCCGACTCCGTCTCTCAGCCAGAAAAGGCACACTCATTCACAAATCGCTTCTTTTTCTTCAGTTTATTTCCTTCCAATATGTTTCTACTCCGAATGCACGTATCAAAGGTTTACGAGTAACAAAGAAAGGAAGAGAAAGACTCGGGGTGAGCCCAACCACAACAAAAAGACACGGCGGACCACAACACAAATACTGGCAAAAAAGAATCGCGAGCCACTTCCGCAACCAAGGCTATTCTGTCCAGGAAGAACACCCCATCGGCAACGGAAAAACCATTGACCTCGTCGCAAGCAACAAGGGGAAGAGGATTGCCGTTGAAATTGAGACTGGCAAGTCGGATGCATTGGCGAATATCCGGAAGTGCTGTGGAGCTGGCTTTGAAACGGTGCTTTCGCTCGCGATGACTGATCGAGCGAAAAAAGAACTCCTCGAACAGGTTCGAGGACTGGGAAACGACCGACATGTCGTGAGCGTGCTGAGCGTCCAAGAGTTTCTTGACGCCCAGCAATCAAGAGACAGTTGGTTGCTGGAGCGAATCCAGGAAATGAAGGCTCAAGGCAAATCTGAGATTGAGGAGGTTGGTGAGCCATGAAGTGCAAACAGTGCGAGAGAGAAGCCTACGCCGAGGAACTCACTGTTGACGGATTCTGTTCAGCCTCATGTGAACAGGCATGGCATCGCGCGCACAAGGAGGCATGGAGCATCAATACTGGAAAGAAAAGGTTGCCGGCAGACTCCGTGACGTAGGCTATGCCGTTCAGGAAGAATACCCAATCGGCAACGGCAAGACAGCCGATCTCCTCGCGCGAAAGAATGGTAAGAAGATCGCGATCGAGATCGAGACAGGGAAGTCGGATGCTGTCGCTAACATCAGGAAGTGCCTCGGCGCTGGGTTTGATAGGGTGCTGTGCCTCGCGACCAGCGTTCAGGTCAAAGAGGTCATCGAGAAGCAAGTTCAAGGACTTGGAACGAGAAGGCACGCGGTAGGAGTCCACACTACTCAGGAGGCATGTGACATGCGCCATTGCCAAGAGTGGTGAAGAATCTGTGCCGGCGGGCATGCGCGGCCCGGGGGGCGGACCGGCCGCCGGCTTGGCCCTACACCCGGCGGCATACGCATTGCCACCGCCGCTTCCGCTGGCTCCTTGTCGGAGAACAGGGCACGAACTATCCAGCTCTGTAACGACGCTGGAGATCACTGAATGCACCTCCGGTTGCCCCAACGTGACGCCCTTGCGCCTGAACTCGCGGTGGACATACTTCCTGTCCGGCAAAGGGTGGCTCGTCCCACTCACGGGGGCGGAGAAAACAGGATCTGTTCTAACTCCTTGCCCGTCAAGGCTTTCGGCAACGGCCACTTAAGCCCCGGCACTTGGAACCCGGATGATGTATCCCCGCGCTGTCGTGCAGCCAATCCCATGTGGCCCGCCCATCTGAGCGCCCTGGCAAGGAGCACTTGCAGGCGGACCGCACTTACCCCGTCTCAGGAGCTATTAGCGGCGCGAACCTGCGTGATGACTTGGAGCTTGTCGTTGCATTATGGCCACGACGCTCTCGAGAGGTGAGGGACGCGACACTGAAGTGTCCGCGCTTGACACACGCGTTCCGTGTCAACTAGGCTATTTGTATTCGGAGGGAAACTGCTGAGCCTTTTGCTGCCATTGTGTTGCTCTTGTAACCCAGAGCCGCAGGCACAACGACTCTCGACAGGTACCACATGCCAGCTAGGGTAACTCATGACGCGCATTTTCTATGCAGCTGACATCCATGGCTCCGAGCTTTGCTTCAGGAAGTTCATCAATGCAGCTCGTTTCTACAATGCCCAGGTGCTGATCCTGGGCGGGGACCTCACTGGCAAGATGATTGTGCCAATTGTCGGGGACGGGTGCGGCGAGTACAGCACCGTAGTCCTCGGCAAGGCGGAGACTGCTAGCAACCTAGCGGAACTCGCCGCCCTTGAAGAGCGAATCCGCGGCAATGGTTTCTATCCACACGTCTGCAGCGGGGAAGAGCATCGAAAGATCGCGGGATCGAGCGAGCGGCGGAGTGAACTTTTCCGCACCCTCATACTGGAGACTCTCGAACGGTGGGTACAACTTGCAGAAAAGCGACTTGACAAAGCCCAGGTCCGTTGCTTCATAATGCTGGGCAATGATGACGATCCGATAGCGGCTAAAGCCCTGGAACGCGGAGGGATTGTTGTGAATCCAGAGTTCCGTTCCATTGAACTCCCCGGGGATTGGGAAATGCTCAGCATCGGGTACAGCAACAAGACACCTTTTGACAGTCCCCGAGAGATATCGGAGGAAGCGCTTGGCGCCAAGATCGCGGAGCAGGTAGAAGGGATTGACGATCCGCGTCGCGCTATTTTCAACTTCCACTGTCCGCCATTCGATTCCGGCCTCGATTCTGCTCCGGAGCTAGATGAGAGACTTGCCGTCCAGTCTTACGCAGGGCAACCGCGGCCTGTTCCGGTCGGCAGCACGGCTGTTCGTGACGCGATCATCAAGTACCAGCCTCTCCTGGGTCTGCACGGCCATGTGCATGAGAGCCGGGGGGGCGCCAAGCTTGGCAGAACGCTCTGCCTGAACCCAGGGAGCTCCTACGGCGCAGGAATCCTACAGGGCGTGATTATAGAGCTTGACGAGAGCGGAGTTCGTTCACACCAATTCGTTTCGGGGTAATGGAACAATGACTGAAAACGGCAAGCAGGCATACTTCACAAGACAGGCGACAGGGTTGGTGCGTCAAATCGGCGCATTCGACAGCTTCGTCTACAACCAGTCCTACATCAATGTTGGAATGATTCTGTTATACGCCTTCCTGTTTGGCGCAGCGCTCTACCCGGCGGGGAGTCTTTGGCTTGCCATTGCGCTTGGCGCGCTCATTGCCGTTCCTACAGCCTTGGTCCACGGCATGCTCGCGGCCGCATTCCCACGTTCAGGTGGCGAATACGTGTACAACAGTCGTATTCTAAGCCCCGCTTGGGGCTTTGCGAGTAATTGGAACATCACACTGTGGCTTTTCTTCTACATGGGCGTCGGCTGCAACTGGTTTTCCGTGTATGGACTCTCACCGTTGTTCCGCTTCCTGGGGACGCGAACTGATTCGACCTCGCTTCTCCAGCTCTCGGGGTGGGTTGCCGGGAAGCACGGTGCCTTTATCATCGGCACCTTGACCCTCGTCATCGTGACTGCCCTTTACTGTCGCAAGATGATGCTTGCCGTCAGGCTCCAGCGGGCCTGGTTCATTCTTGGTGTGATAGGACTCCTGATCATCGTCGCGGCACTCACGTTCACGAGCAAGGCCGACTACACTAGTGCTTACAATGGCTACTACGAGAAAGTCATGGGCGTGCCGGACGGTTACTCAGCCACACTGGCCAAGGCCAAGGAGCTTGGCTTCGTCGCGGGCGGTTTCGCTCTACTGGCGACATTCATCGCGCTATACTGGCCAGCCAATTTTTTCTTCTGGGGCAACGCATCGACATACCTGGGAGGTGAGGTCAGACACGCGAGCAAGACGCAGCTCTACTCGATGCCCGCTGCTGTCATCTTTTCCTGCCTCCTCGCCATCGTCGCGTTGGCTGCCTTTGGCAAGACGGTCGGCAAGGAGCTAATTGGTGCCGTCGGGTACACTGCACTCATAAGCCCGCTAGACTCGCCCGGCTTCATCTACTCGGAGCTCGGAGCGATTGCCTGTGGTACGTTCTTTGGCACGATCGCGCTGATTGGCTGCGCCTATTGGGCGGTGGCCTTTGTGTTCAGCGTGTTGGGAGCCATGACGCGCAATTTGCTCGCATGGTCTCTCGACAGGGTCATGCCGGACGGTCTTAGCGCTGTTCATGACAGGTTTCACACACCAATCGCTGCAATCGTGATTGGCGCCATCGCGTGCGAAGTCGGTCTGTTCCTGTTCACGTACGTCCCGGCCTTTGCTGTGATGGTGGGAATTTTCGGGGCATACCTTACTTTCATGACGACATCGATTAGCGCGGCATTGTTCCCGTTCCGCAAGAAGGACCTGTTCGATCTCTCGCCTGTCAACTGGCGAATCGGTGGTTTCCCCGTGATTACACTCGTTGGCCTTCTGAGTTTCCTGGGGCTACTTGTTCTGGACCTGTCCGTTTTCTCCGATCCCTACTCAGGAGTCAGCATCAACCCGGCTACCGATGCAGGGACGGGAGCGGGCGTACCGTTCCGCATGTTTTGGATCAATCTCGGAGTTTTCCTTTCGGGCTTCGCCGTCTACTTCGCCGCGAAATCGATCCGCAAAGCGCAGGGCACGGACATTTCCCTTGCGTTCAAGGAGATCCCGCCGGAATGATCTATGGTAGGAAAAGAAGAGCTAAATGCGTACAGCTGCACGCTTGAGCAGGTGGCGAGCGAGCTGGTCCGTAAGGCCAATGCAAGGGGCATTCCGCTCTGTCTTTTCGGAGGATTGGCTGTGAGAATAGCGTGTCGAGGGATCCTGAACAGAGAACAGCCTCTCGCACGACCGATCAACGATATTGACTTCGCATCTTACAGTTTGCACAGGCGTGTCCTCTCAACAATATTTGAAGAGTCGGGCATGATGCCATGGAACGAGTTCAACATCCTCAACGCATCCCAGCATCTGAAGTTCACTCTTCTTGTCGAGCGAACAGAAGTCCGAGTAGATGTGGTGCTGGATGCTGTTCGCATGTGCCACACAATTCCACTGACAGGACGACTCCTCGTCGACAAGCTATGCATACTCCCTACAGATTTGCTTCTCACGAAACTGCAGATCGTGGAGTTGACGGAGAGAGATGCGGCGGACTTGGCAGCGATGTTCTTAGCTTTCCGCTTCACGCGAGGACTTCGAGAAGGAGATCGGGACGACGTTAAGGTTGACTATATTGGAGCTCTGTGTAGCAAGGACTGGGGGCTCCATCGAACAGTGACAGGCAATCTGAAGAGACTATGTGACGTTTCGGGACGCCTGTTGACGCCGTCTGGGCAAGCTTTGCTAAGGAAGAACTGCAAGACCCTAGCGACTGCCATTCATCAGGCACCGAAGAGCACCATATGGCGATTTCGCTCCTTGTTCGGCGAAAGGATAAGATGGTACAAGGTACCAGAGGAAGTATAGGAAAGGCGTAGCAGGTACGGTTGCTGGCGGCCTCGTTCGTCCGCCGCCGAAATCGCCGAAGGTCGATTCAGTTCTCGTCGCTACGCAATGGACAAGAAATGAGCGCGCAATCGAATAGCACTTTGATGGCCCAGTTACTCGACAAGACAGCACCACTCCCGTCCCGCAGCCAAATGGCTATGGTTTTCCGCGAAATCAAAGAATGTGCTAATTGTCGCGAGGATGAACTGGTTCTCCGGGCTGGTCATCTCCTCGATTGTCTGT
>CAYRLQ010000160.1:0-9655 GCA_964425145.1 uncultured Nitrospiraceae bacterium | reverse complement strand
GCGGTCTCTCACCTCACAGTCCTCGCCTTGGACATTCTATCTCTACCAGGTGCCAAGTGCGCACGGGGACCGCTCCTGGTTGTCGGATTCACGAGTCATGGTGTAAACTGTGGGTTCCCGGAACCGGGCGAATCCAGGATTCTTGCCCCGGGTACGCAGGAGCGGGATTGTGCGATGCGCGACGCCGTGAACTTGGGAAAGACGGGCAGTTTGTTTATACTATAGGGCCTTTAGGAAACCGGGGGTCCGGCATTTCCGTCAACCTGTTGGTTGTGTGCGAGGCTCCGCGTCTCGACTGCATGGAGGCGGGAAGTGAGGATCTGCCGCGAAGGCCCATTTCGGCTAAACCAAAGCCGCTGTTACGTCCGGCTCATCATTGAAAGAGAGAAGCCATGAACCTATCAGTGGTAATTCCTGTCTATAACAGCGAGCTGTCCTTAAGACCACTTGTGGAACGTCTACAGCCCGTTTTGGGCGAGATAGCGAACCAGTACGAGTTGATCCTTGTCAACGACGGTAGCAGCGACAACAGTTGGGACATCGTCTGTGAACTGGCTTCCGAGCACGATTGGATTCGTGGGATCAACTTGATGCGGAACTACGGCCAGCACAATGCGGTCCTTTGTGGGATTCGGGCGGCGCAGTTCGAAGTTACGGTAACCATGGACGATGACCTGCAGCATCCTCCCGAAGAAATCCCTAAGCTGCTGGGAAAGTTTCATGAAGACTGCGATGTCGTCTACGGGACGCCGAGGAAGGAACGACACGGCCTGCTACGGAACCTAGCCTCTGTTTTGACAAAGATGGCGCTGAAAGGCGCCATGGGCTTGGATGTGGCGCGCAATGTTTCCGCTTTCCGGGTTTTCCACACTCACCTTCGCCAAGCCTTCAGCGACTACAGCGGCTCGTTCGTCTCAATTGATGTGCTGCTGACGTGGGGTGCAACCCGGTTCGCCGCAATCCCCGTTCAACACGAACCCAGAACGCTCGGCGTTTCCAACTATACTTTCCGCAAGCTGCTGACCCATGCCTTCAACATGATGACGGGGTTCAGCGCATGGCCTTTGCAATTGGCTAGCGTGGTTGGCTTTGCTTTTACGCTATTAGGATTGGGTGTGCTCGTCTATGTGGTCGGCCGGTTTCTGATCGAAGGGGGCAGCGTTCCGGGCTTCCCGTTCCTTGCTTCGATAATTGCAATCTTTTCCGGAGCCCAACTGTTTGCGTTGGGCATAATGGGTGAATACCTCGCTCGCATACATTTCAGGGCAATCGAGAAACCGCCATATGCAATACGAACTTGTTGCGAAGAGCGGAAGGCGATCGATGACCCTGACACGGAAGAGACATAATACGAGCGAATGCAACGTTCGAGAAGACCGCAATGACATAGCCCACCTCATAGGAAAGTGAGCGGGTCCGCAGGGTAGTGGCTTGTACAGACTGGTAGCGGCGGTTTGGAAGGTTTTCTTTAATGACAAGAAATGGAGGGTTGTATCGTTATGTGTTCAGTATCATCCGAGGTTTCTCTATCCGCCATTGATACTGAGCGTTGGGGTGTTCAAACTGCCCGTGCACCCCTGGTGACCTCGGATAGTTTGCCGTCGGTGATAAGGTTTTGCCGGGCTAATGACGTTGTTTTACTTATTGCCAGGTGCGCGACCTCCGACCTTCGAGCAGCGCAAGGCATGGAGCGGGAGGGATTTGAGTTGATGGATACCCTCGTTTACTATGTACGCAGTCTTGTAAAGTCGCCTATTCCTGAAGACATAGGAAAGGTTCCAGTGCGGCCCATCAGGCCGGGAGAAGAAGAAGGGGTGAAAAGTGTCGCCGCCGAGTCGTTTGCGGCGTACTACGGTCACTATCACGCGGACGAGCGGCTGGATCGGGATCAGTGCGACGATACCTACAGGTCCTGGGCCTATCGTTCATGCATTTCGCGCGACGTTGCTGATGAGGTCCTTGTGGCCCATTTAGAAGGGTCTATTGTCGGATTCGCAACACTGCGGGTTAACAACCCTCAGGAATGTGAGGGGGTACTCTTTGGCGTTGCACCGTCGGCACAGGGCCGTGGCATCTACCGATCCTTTATGATTCACGGAATGCACTGGTCTTTATCGAAGAAGGCTACCCGCATGGTTGTGTCAACGCAAGTCACTAACATCGCGGTGCAGAAGGTCTGGACGCGACTAGGATTTGAACTGAAGGATTCATACTACACCTTTCATAAGTGGTTTGACCAACCATAGCGTTCTTATGGGGAAAAAGGTGATGGAAGAGTACATTCAGTGTGCCGTAGGAGAAGAAGCCACTCTATCAAAAACAATCCGTGATGAAGAGATCAAGGCATTTGCTGAGATCTCAGGCGATAAGAATCCGCTTCACCTGGATGAGGATTATGCGCGAAGCACCCGTTTCGGCGGGCGAATCGCTCATGGCATGTTAGTGGCGAGCCTTATTTCGTCGGTGCTTGGAACAAAGTTGCCTGGACCAGGGGCAATCTATCTTAGCCAGGAACTACGGTTCCTTGCTCCTGTGCGGCCTGGCGAGAGGGTCACTGCACGGGTCAAAGTCACTCAATGGGATCGGACAAAAGCGCATGTGACACTATCAACGGAGGTCGTGAACGAGGAGGGAAAGCCCGTTATTTCCGGGCAAGCGAAACTTCTTGTGGACAACTGCAAAAGGATTAGGCAGTGAGCGATCCCACATTTATTCCTTTCAACCGGCCTTGCTTCCAGGGCAAGGAGTTGGTGTATATTGCACGGGCCATTGACAGCGGCCAGATTTCGGGTGATGGAGAATTTACGCGGAAGTGTCATGAGTTGTTGGAGCATAAACTTGGCGTGCCAAAGGTGCTTCTAACGACCTCTTGTACCCATGCCCTCGAAATGGCGGCGTTTCTGCTGGATATACAGCCTGGCGACGAGATAATCGTGCCATCCTTCACATTTGTTTCAACTATCAATGCCTTTGTCATTCGAGGGGCCAAACCCATCTTCATCGACATCCGCCCGGACACACTAAACCTAGATGAATCTCTCCTTGAGGACCTGATCGCTCCCACGACCAAGGCAATTGTTCCGGTTCACTACGCGGGTGTGGGATGTGAAATGGACGCCATTATGGCCTGTGCTGATCGCCACGGCATCGCCGTGGTCGAAGACAACGCCCATGGGCTCTTCGCCAAATACAAAGGGAAGTGCCTTGGCACTTTTGGCGCCCTTGCCACGCAGAGTTTCCACGAGACCAAGAACTTCACCTGCGGTGAGGGTGGGGCATTGCTCATCAACGACGAAGCGTATATCGAGCGCGCTGAAATCATTCGGGAAAAGGGGACGAACCGCAGTCGTTTTTTCCGTGGTCAAGTCGATAAATACACATGGATTGACCTTGGGTCAAGTTATCTTCCATCGGACGTAATCGCTGCGTTTCTTTACGCGCAGCTAGAGGCATTCACACATATACAGGAACACCGCGAGAGAATTTGGAATTACTATTTTCAGAACCTTCAGTCCTGGGCAAACCAAAACGACGTGAAGCTTCCAACAGTTCCGCCCTATTGCGAACAGTCATATCACATGTTCTACTTGGTGTTGCCATCTTTCGAGTTGCGTCACTCGCTGATTGAACACCTAAAGTCCCGGGGTATTCTTGCCGTGTTTCACTACTTGCCCCTTCACCTCTCAGACATGGGAATGCGTTTCGGCGGAAAGAAAGGCGCCTGCCCGGTGACCGAGGACGTCAGTGATCGCTTGCTGCGCTTGCCTTTCTACAACGATATAACCTCACAAGACCAGGACCGAGTCATCGCGGCAATCAGGGAGTTCTCATTTGGTCAGTTCTAATGATTCCGTAACGAGCAAACACGTGAGCTACGATCCAGAACTCTACAACTCCTTAGCACGAGCTGAAGATGACCACTTCTGGTTTCGTGCTCGTAATACAATGATCAAGACCCTTATCTTGGATCTCGTGTCCAAGTTGCCGGCGGGTTATGCCGTTCTCGAAGTCGGGTGCGGTACCGGGAATGTTTTGCGCATGCTCGAGGAGGTCTGTGATGACGGCACAGTTATCGGAATAGACCTATTCGGCGAAGGCTTCGCCGTGGCGCGCCAGCGGACTAGCTGCGCGCTTATTCAAGCGGACATGACCAGGCCTCCGTTTAGCGTGATGTTCGACGTTATTGGATTGTTTGATGTGCTTGAACACCTTGCCGATGACAGAAACGCGCTCGGCGCCATACACGATATGCTCAAGGAATCTGGTGTGCTCTTGATAACTGTGCCGGCCCACCCCTCGCTTTGGAGCTACTTCGACGAACTGGGCCACCATTGCAGACGATACACCGAAAAGGAGCTTGCTAACAAGCTGACCGGCGCTGGCTTCACTGTCGAATACATGACTCAGTTCATGGTCAGCATCTTCCCGATCGTGTGGTTGGCGCGGCGTTTAACCGCACGGAAGAGTGCACCGGAAAAGACCGAGAAAAAAGATGAAATGCGGCTATTCATCAATGAATTGCGAATAAGACCCGGCTTGAACGGCCTTCTCCGCTTCTTGCTTGAGCAAGAGGCACATTTTATCTCACGCCATAAGCGACTGCCGATCGGGACCTCTCTGATAGCGCTGGCGAAGAAGAAGGTTCACAGCGCGTGAGTCCTCTCGACTCTGATGCGTAAACCTTCGACAGGAGCGGCGAAATCCATGAGATACAGTATTGGATTCGCACATTGCGAGTAGGCAACCTTGGGCCTCGTTACATTGCCGATTCTTTTACTGTATTCCACCCTATCTATTCATATTGTATTGGCACGTTATGGCCGCACGCTCAGTAATGTGGAAATCTTTGCGATTTCGCTGCTTCTTGCTTTTCTGACTTACCGCTCTGTGCGGAGTGTTGTTGCCATGTACACAGTTTCTCGGCGTCGCGGAGGCGGCAGCTTTCGGCCATGCTTCACCTCAAACGAACGGAACGAAAAGATGATTGTTGCTCACATCTTTGCTACAATGGGCCTCGTTCTAGGACGGTTTGAAGGGGCGCGGGCAGTGTTTAGCGTGCCTCGAGGCATTCGCTAGGGAGTGCCGGAGACAGGTAATCCGTGGAAACTCTCTGTATCATTCCTGCGAGGGGCGGCTCGAAGGGGATACCGCGTAAGAACGTGCAGGCGATCGCGGGTAAGCCCCTTATCGCCTATACCATCGAACAGGCTAAATGCTCCAATGCCATTACCCGGGTCGTCGTCTCCACGGACGACGATGAGATCGCGTCTGTTTCGCATAGCTATGGTGCTGAGGTATTACACCGCCCGGCAGAGATCGCCGGCGATAAGGCCTCTTCGGAATCGGCCCTGTTGCACGCCTTGGATCACCTTAAACAACAGGAAGGCTATGGACCGGACTTGGTGGTGTTTCTCCAGGCGACCTCGCCCCTTCGCCAGCCGAACGATATAGACAACGCTGTCGACACGCTTTTAAGGGAAAATGCCGACTCTCTTTTCAGCGCGCGCCCTGTGGAAGGATTCATTTGGGAGGAGCGCAAGCAAGACGGCGCATGCACGCCGATAAATTACGATCCCACCGACCGACCCACGCGCCAGGCGCTTGCCAGCGAATACCTCGAGGAAAATGGCTCGATATACGTTTTCAAACCCTGGGTGCTGCGGGAATACAACAGCCGACTGGGTGGCAAAATTGCCGTGTACGTCATGCACGAGCTCGATTCGTTCCAGGTCGATGTGCCAGAGGACCTGGGCTTAATGGAGCAACTCATACGGTTGCGGCTGCCTGCCGGCCTACACTCAGAGCTTGCCTGCGTTGAACTGTTACTATTCGACTTTGATGGCGTTATGACGGACAACCGTGTGCTAGTGATGCAAGATGGGACGGAAGGGGTGTTCTGCCACCGCGGAGATGGTTTGGGAATTGGGCAGTTAAGGGAGATGGGCGTGGCGATGGCAGTGCTCTCAACGGAAATGAATCCCGTAGTGTCCGCGCGGTGCAAGAAGCTCGAGATCGAATGCATCCAGGGGTGCGCTGACAAGCGGGCCAAGCTTCAGGAACTTGCACGGGAGCGTTCTCTGGACCCGGCGCAAATCGCATTTGTGGGAAATGACGTGAACGACTTGGCCTGCATGGCCTGGGTGGGCATCCCTATCGCCGTCGCCGACGCGCTTCCAGAGGTGAAGCGCGCTGCACGGCTCGTAACCAGTCATCCCGGGGGTCTCGGGGCCGTCCGCGAGATCACCGAGTGGGTTCGTGAAGCCAAGCGGTCGGCTGGCGAAGGTGTGCTATGAAGAACACGTACTACACGCGCCGTGAACCGTCGAAACCGACGGACTACGAGGAGGCGTATTGGGGCACGGTCGTTGATCCGGACGGCAAGGTGCGCGATCGTCTTCAGGAGCGTGAAAAACACCTGGAAGACGTGGCCCAGGAACTGGCATTCATCAATGGCCTTTCTCCCGGCCGAATGGTCGATATCGGTTGCGGCTTGGGGTTCCTGTTGAGTGGCGTGCGTCCCGAGTGGGAACGGCATGGTGTCGAGGTATCCCGTTTCGGCGCTGAACAGGCCCGGCAGTGGGGCGAAATCTTCATGGGCACCATCGAGCAAGCGGGCTATCCCGACGCCTTCTTCGATTTGGGCGTCATGCACCACGTTATCGAGCACATCGACGACCCTGAACGGACCATTGTGGAGGTTAAGCGTATCCTGAAACCGGGCGGCCACCTGGTGTTAGGCTCCCCCGATTTTGACAGCGGGTGTGCGCGACGATTCGGCGAGAACTACCGGCTGCTTCATGATGGGACGCACGTGAGCCTGTTTACCAATGAATCGATGCACCGTTTCCTCCGCGACTACGGATTCGTCATCGATCGCGTGGAATATCCCTTTTTCGAGACCCGCTATTTCACGGAAGAAAACCTGATGCGGTTGTTTGACACCAGCGCTATATCGCCGTCATTCTATGGCAATTTCATGACGTTTTACTGTCGCAAGCCGGACCGGGGGCCGGTGTATGATCAACTGAAACGGCTCAGCGTGGTCGCGCAGCGCATGGCCGAAAACGCGGAAGCTGACCTGGAGCGTGCGGCAGAGCGAATCGTTACGTGCGCATCGGCCGGCGGCTGTATTTGGATAGGCAGCGATCTCAAGAGCGCGGTTGCTGCGCAATATCTCGCCTCGGAACTGGAAGGGGTTCTCGAAACCCACGACCGCTTCAAATCCAGCTTCGTAGTGACCGATGCACGGACCTTTGAGGGAACCGAGGGGCTCTTCGTTGTGCTTGCGGTGGGCCCGCCTGACGCATCGCTGAGAGCGCAACTGAAGGCCGCGCAAGAGCGTGGACTTGGCGTGCTGGCGTTTTGCGGCGAGCACGACGTGGACCAGTATCCGGAATGCGACGTGTCCGTCGCCTTGCCTGGCCGGGAAGCGGAGCGTATTCTAGAACTAGAGATAGGAGCCATTCACGCAATTCGTGACGCGTTGGAACGGATCGGTTGCGCACAAACCGGCGAAAGCGACCGTACTTGAAGGAAAGGAATTCGGCCAATGGCTGATAAGGTCAAGATTGGGGATAAATGGGTCGGCGACGGTGAACCTTGCTACATCACTGCCGAGATCGGCATTAACCACAATGGCGATGTGGAGATCGCGCGGAAACTGATCTCCGCGGCCGTCCTGGCCGGATGCGATGCGGTGAAGTTCCAGAAACGCACCATTGAAGTTGTGTACACGCCTGAGGAACTGGCCAGGCCGCGGGAAACGCCTTTTGGCGAAACCAATGGCGATCTCAAGCGTGGGCTCGAGTTCGGCGAAGAGGAATACCGCTCGATTGATGAATACTGCAAGATGCACAAGGTCGCGTGGTTCGCCTCGTGCTGGGACGAAGCGTCCGTGGATTTCATCGCGCAGTTCGCCCCGGTGTGTTATAAAATCGCCTCGGCCTGTCTAACCGACGACAGCTTGCTCCGGCACCACCGAAAATACAAAAAGCCCATCATCCTTTCCACCGGTATGAGCACTATCGAACAAATCGACCATGCGGTCGAGGTGCTTGGCGCCCATGACCTTATCCTCCTCCACTGCACCAGTACTTACCCCTCGAAATTGGAGGAGTTGAACCTGAAGGTTATACAAACGCTCAAAGAGCGATACGATGTGCCGGTGGGATACTCCGGCCACGAAGTGGGCTTGTCCCCCAGTCTGGGCACGGCGATATTGGGAGCATGCATGATCGAGCGCCACATTACACTCGACCGGGCCATGTGGGGCAGCGATCAGGCCGCCTCTGTCGAGCCCCAGGGCTTTCAGCGATTGGTGCGCGACATCCACGCCGTTGAAACGGCCATGGGCGACGGTGTCAAGCGGGTGTACGACAGCGAACTGGCTATCATGGATAAACTGCGCAGGGTGTGAAGTCCCTTCCGGCCAAGGGCCAGCTCATCTGTTGAAGAAACTGTGTCTTGTGTCATCCTGAGCCACTTTGTGTCATTCTGAACGAAGTGGAGAATCTCGCTCACAACGGGTGATGAGTAATGCTTTTCAAAATCGGCGATACCGCGGTTATCCGCATTGATAATGCCCCCGCAAGGGTCATGGACACCCTGAAAGAGGAAGGCTTCACAAACCATCGGATAGAGCGTAGTGACGATGTTCGTCTAAGTTTTTCATTTGTAGAATCCATAGACATTCACGATGCCGTCACGTTGGTGACGATGAGCGGAAGAAAAGAAGACCGGCTGTTTCTTTTTGACAAGTATGATTCATTAATTCTCTGTGATTTGAGTACAGCTGGAGAAGAAAACAGTGAAATCCTTGTCGAGGAAGGTATTGACCCGGTTTTCTTTTATGCGTTCTTAGAGCACATGATACGAATACTACTGCTCTCGGAGAACAAGGTCATGATTCATGCGTCGGCGGTCAGTCACGCCGATGGCGCCTTCGTATGTTTTGGATGGGATAGGTCGGGGAAAAGTTCTCTTCTGCTCGAGTTTATCGAACATGGCGGGGTCTTCATTGGCGATGATAGAACTATCCTGTGCGAAGACGGCAGTGTTATCCCCTATTATAAGAATATACGACAGTTCAGACATGAGATTATTGACTATCCTGAAATATTGGGGAGGTATCCGGGAGGAAGCACAAGGCTAATAAGATTCTTCATGAGATTCGAGACCCTGCTTAGGTCTACCAAGTCCAAATACCTTAAAAGGTTCCTGAGACTCTCCTTGCTGGTCATACGAAAACTTGATAAGAGAACCGCTTATCTCACCATACCCGTTGACAAATGTAAGGAAGAGAATCCGCGATTTCAGATACAAAATCTCTTCATGATAAACAGGAGCTTGACGGATAGTATCGTTATCAACGAAGAGCCCATTGAACGTCATATTGACGGCATGGTTAGTAACATCCTTTTTGATGACAGAGATTTGATGTCGATGTATCAACAGTTTAAGTTTCTGTTCCCCGACAAGGACAATCGTCTTCTTCGGAATTATCAACAAACCGTGTCGGACATTATAAGACGCGCTTTGGCAAGACGTTCAATACACACCGTGCTGTTCCCTGAAACCTGTTCTATACGTAGTCTATATGACGAAATGTTGCAAACCGCTGCGAATTGCTGACCTCGCGTATCGGCGTATTGACACT
>CAYRLQ010000159.1:0-9661 GCA_964425145.1 uncultured Nitrospiraceae bacterium | reverse complement strand
AGTGGCAGCGACCAGATGCGCGGGGAGTCGCTTTGGAACAGGTCCACGGGCCGCGCCGGGCGTGCAGGCGTTGGCAACAGCCTGGTCAACACCGCGACTTCCTTCTCGGTCAGGTCGGCGAAGTGATCGCCAATGCGCAGCACGCCGCCGGTCAGCGCCGTACCTGTCAGCCACGCCAGGCGCTGGTTCCACGTGAGTTCCGGCTTGTCGTCAAGGTGCCAGCGGGCGCGCGTCGCGCCATGGCCGAAATAGGCGCAGCCGGCGTCCGGCGCACAGAGGTAGGGGGCAAAATAGTACCGGCGCGCGGCATTGGTCAGCGCCTGCACACATCCCCAGGGCTCCTCATCTGGCGCGCCGCGCCAGATGGGCGCGCAGGCCGGGCCGAGGCTCATGCCCTCTGCGAACACGCCCACCACCGGCAGCGGCCCGCCACCCAGCAGGCATGTGTCGCGGCCCAGACCTGCGCGAATCACTTGTAGCCCCCTGTTCAGCGCTTCGATGCGCGTCAGCGACCCATCAGTGGCACCCTCAAACTCGTTTGAGGGTGTCTTAACCCTTTTCGACCCGAGCAGTGGGCAGGCGAGCTCTACCGCAAACAGTGCGTCGTAGCCCCACTCCTGGCTGACCTTCCTGCAGAGCGATTGCACGTACTCGGACGCCCCCGGTGCAGTGACGTCCAGGATGAGGCACCCCTTTGGCATGTGCTTGCGGCCGACCGCGTTCGGCCCTACGAGCCAGTCCGGATGTCCACGCGCGACGGGCGCGTCCCGGTGCACGACAAACGGCGCCACGGACAGCCCCGCCGTCATTGCTCGCGCGTGGACTTGATCGGCCAGCCATTTCATGCCATGGGGGAACCGCTCGGGGTCCGGCTCCCAGTCGCCCGGCTTCCGTTCCCAGCCGGGGCCCACGGTGAGGTGAGTCCAGCCGTAGCGTTTGAGGCGCGCATCGGTGAAGTCCAGTGTCTCGAGCAGTCCCGCTTCGGTGATGTCCGTGCCCTGCGGACTGCTCCAGCTATCCCATCCGTGCGGGACGAGCGGCTTCATACGCCTCACCGCGTTTACCGTGGCCACCGCAGCGCCGTACCGCTCGAGGCCGAGGTGCGGGTTCGGCTCGCCAACCGAGAGATACACCAACTCCGACACGAGCCGACCATCGGGCGGGACTTCCACAGGCGGATCGTAGATGCACTGAGCGCGGAACAAATCGAAGCCGTCCTCGGGCGCCTCGGGGCCGCGTTCGAGGCGAAACTGTGTGTGGGCGCGGGTATGAGTGACAAATCCAGCCACCAGCGAACGCCGGGTCACGGGGTTGTACACAGCCATGTTCCACAGGCTCTCCGATGCGCCCGTGACGAGCGCGGGCAGCGCCGCGCCATCATCCAGCGTGCGGCCGTTTTCCAGGATCACGGCCCGGTCCGTGCCGGGCCCCAGGGAAAAGGTCCCGGATTTCGGTTCGCCCAGGCACCACGGCAGGAGCATTTTCACCTTGATCGGCTTGCGCGTGGTGTTGACGAAGGCGACCTGCGCCGCGAGGTAGGGTTTGGCGATGTAGGTCCGGATGGACCACAGGCAGTCGTTTTTGGCGAAGACCATCCCCTGGCCCTGGCCGAGCGGATCATTTGCAACCTGCCGGGCGGTGGATTTGCCACTGATGGCCAACGGCTTGGGCCTGGCGTCGCCCTCGAACCACACCATGGGGTAGACGTTTGCGAAGACCAACTCGCCCGAGACCAGCGTGATGTCCACCGGACCGTTTTTCCGGACGCTGACTTCGTACACATCCGTACTGATCGTGCGGTATCCCTTGGCGGGGCGATAGTGTAACGGGGCGGCCCATGAGACTGACGACGCGAACACTACCGTGATACTCAGGCCGATACGGGTCAGTGTGCGCACAATTGGCTCGTACGGGCGCCGAATCGGGCTGCCAAGTGGTAGGGCCGAGCTCCTGCTCGGCCTGGCATGCGCGCCTGTTGGAACGCGCCTGTCTCTTACAGCACGGGTCATCCTACTGCGATGCGGCGGCCGGTCTTACTGGACTTGTACGCGGCCAGGGCCACCTCGAGCGCGTCGCGCCCGGCCTTGCCGGTCATCGTGAGCCTTTCCCTGCCCGTGACCACGTCCATCCAGTGATCGATCTCGACGGCCCAGCCGCCGTTGGTGGGGTTCTTATCCAGTGTTTTCCATTCGATCGTGCTGTCCGCGCCGGCCGAGGCCTTGCCACCGCACAGGTACAGCCCCTTGATGTAGTCGCAGATCAACGAGCCCTTCGTGCCGTAGATTTCGAAGCCCGTGAAGCCGGGCTTGCTGGTCCAGCCCACTTCGATGTAGCCCAGCGCGCCGCTGTTGAACTCGAGGATCATCAGCGCGTTGTCGTCGACTTCGATCTTCTTGATGAGCGTGGCGGCCTTGCCCATGACCGAAACCACCGGCCCTATCAGCCACAGGCACAGGTCGATCGCGTGAATACCCATGTCCAGCATCGCTCCGCCTGCCGCCATGTCCTTTTCGTAGAACCATGGGCCTTTCGCCCAGCCGGGGTACGGACCACCGTGCGCGAAGCGCACCCGGATCATAAAGGGTTTACCCAGGGCCTTCTCCTTCAACAATGCCTTACACAGCTTCGGCCCGTCCATCATCCGGTGGGTGAAGCCGACCATGAGTTTCCTGCGCGCTTGCTTGGCCGCCGCGACCATGCTGTCCGCCTCGCTGGTGGTCGTCGCGATGGGCTTTTCGCACAGGACGTGGCACTTTGCATCCAGAGCCGCAATTGACGCCGGGGCGTGATACTTGTTCGGCGTGCACACGCTCACCACGTCGAGCTTCTCGTTGTTCAGCATGTCCTTGAAATGGGCGTATCCCCTCATGCCGGGGAACAATTTGGCCATTTCCTTGTGCCGCGCGGGCTCTGGGTCGGCGAACGCAACCAGTTGCGCGTGGGGGTTTTTGTCATACCCGGGCAAATGGCACCCCTGGGCGATGGCCCCTGCGCCGATCACGCCCACCCTATAGGTCTTCTGCTCCGCCATAGTGCCTCTCCTTACTCATAAGTTCTCCACTGCCGCCACAGTCTAGCCCCGCCACAGGCAAGGGTCAAATCTTTACAGGAGTTCCCCCGGGATTTGACGTTGTGAATTCCTAAGGCAAACGTGTTGAACCTGACGCGCCGGGGCTTGTAGACTCTTGAAATGTCCGATGACACGGTAAGATGCGGCATGCAGCTCCTGAAGGATGACGTGCGATGACAAACCTGAAGCAATTCCTCGAAGAACATTCCATGCCTGCGGCCCCGGAACTCGTCGTGGAAGAGGACGGCGCGCTGCGCTGCGTGGCCTGTGCGAATCGCTGCCTGATTCGCGAGGGACAGAGCGGCATTTGTCAAGTCCGGTTCAATCGCGAAGGCGAATTGCGCGTGCCCGGGGGATACGTCGCGGGGCTGCAGGTTGACCCCATCGAGAAGAAGCCGCTCTTCCACGTGTTTCCCGGCAGCGATGCCCTGTCATTCGGGATGCTGAGCTGCAATTTCCATTGCCCTTTTTGCCAAAACTGGCTCTCGAGCCAGGTCATGCGGGAAGACTACTCCGTGGCCCAACCGCATTTATGCACCGCCGAACAAGTCGTTGCAGCCGCAACGGACCGGGGCGCCCCCGTGATGGTCAGTACGTATAACGAACCCCTGATCACCTCGGACTGGGCGGTGGAGGTCTTCGCCCGCGCCCGTGAAAAGGACCTCGTGTGCGGATACGTCAGCAACGGCTACGCGAGCCCCGAGGTCATAGAGTTTCTCCGGCCCTACGTGAAGCTGTACAGTATTGACTTAAAATGTTTTGACGAAGACAACTACCGCTGGCTCGGCGGCTCGCTCAAGCCAGTGCTCGAAACCATCGAGCGACTCAAAACACTCCAGTCATGGGTGGAAGTGGTGACGCTTGTAGTCCCGGGCTTCAACGATAGCGCTGAGGAACTGGGCGCCATCGCCAAGTTCATTGCCGGTGTCTCCCCGGACATTCCCTGGCACGTCACGGCCTTTCATCCGGATTACAAGATGACTGACGTTCGCCGTACCACGGCACAGGATTTGGACCGCGCATACGGTCTCGGCAAGGGGGCCGGGCTGCGGTTCGTCTATTCGGGCAACCTGCCTGGAAACGTAGGCGAGCGCGAGAACACGTATTGCCCCTCGTGTAACGCCCTGCTTGTCGAGCGGCGCGGGTTCTTCGTAACGCAAAACCGCATGCGTGCCAACCAGTGTCCCGAGTGCAATGCTACAATCCCCGGTGTCTGGGAAGACGAGCCGCCGCGGAAAGCCCGGGGCAGGGGCCGCGTGCGAGCCGTCGAGCTTTGACTCGCACTCAGGCCACTGGAGTACAAGGTATTCTGGGGACAGTATACTTAATTCAGTAGGAAGCGAAAACCAGAACCAAAGACCAAGAACGACTGAATTAAGTATACTGTCCCCAGAATAATACAAAAACCGCTCGACTAGATGGAATGACTCTTACTCATGTGCTCCCGGCGCGCCTGGCGCAGCTTCGTGCGGACACCCGGCTCGTAGGAAGGGTCACCACTGCGACGCCACTCGTCAATGAGTTGCTCGATCCGCGTGTCGTACTGGGGCAGATAGTTGTTGAGCAGATACGTCAGTTCGTTCTTGATCCTCTTGGCCTTCGGATCGCCCCCCTCAGAACTTATCTTCCGTAACTTGTCGAGCCCTTGTTCGACCTTGTCGCGGTGGTCGGCCTGTGACACCGTGTCGTACTTCGTTGCGCCGCCGATTTTGCGCTTGGCCTGCTCTCGGATCGCCCTCTTATACTCGGACTTACTCATGGCGCGCATGGTCTGCCTCCATTCTTACGGTTACGGCATTGATCAATCTGTCGCAAGGGCCTACTGAAAGTAGAGACTGGAACCCGTATAACAATGAGTCGAGCACGTTCCTCCGAGGTACACCACGTAAGGGCAATATTTTATGATAAGACTTGCTGCCTTCACAACGAAGGAAATTTGCGCAGCATATCCTTAATCCCTATGATAGCGGGGGAAGCCTCAAAAAGAAAGAACGTAATCGGTCGCGGGGTGAAAACGCCATAGATTCATGGGTTTCGCTCCGAGGCCGCAAGAACAGGGACAATCCCTGTTTGGCCCAGTTTTTACGCCTTTTTGTCGGGGTTTTTCGCCGAATTTACCGGCGAACGGTTACTTTTCAAGGGGTGCCTGTGGCTGACAGTAGATCAGGCCGGTTTAATGTGGGATGGCTGTTTTGGGCGGTCCTGTTTGTCATCTTACTTGGCCCGTGCATCTACGGGACATGGAAGATCACGTATGGCGGTACATTCCCACTGCTGCGCATCGGCACCGGTGCGGTGGGTGCAGCAATGGGCGCGGGGTTGATCTCCATGGCCGTGAACGGCGTGTTACAGCACCGCTATAAGAAACAGCGCATCGCTGAGCGTAAGAAGGTCAAGAAACGCAAACAACGGGCCTAAGGGAAGGGGGATAGGGGGATAGGAATTGGGGTCCTCCATCCCCCTATCCCTCTGTCCCGTTATCCAGTGGCTGGCAAGCCCGGCCTGGGGATATTGGATGACCGACTTTTGGGATGTCGCACGCTACGTCGAGGACCACCCGGACAACTATAAGCAACGCTGGCGTCTGGCCAAGAAACTGTATCAGGCTCAGGAATACCGCCTGGCCCTCGAGCATCTCCAGATACTCAAGAACGAGTGGATGCCTAAGGTGAATGTCCTGCGCTTCCTCGCGGCCACGTACTTCCGCCTAAAACGCTACACCGAGGCCATCGCCGAACTGGAAAAGGCTATCGAGACCTGGCCCGAGGAAGTGGGGCTGCGCGAGCAGCTTGCACAGGCGCTGGAAATGTCCGGCCAGCGTTTGGACGCTGCCCGCGTTTGGGAAGGGACCCTCGAACTCATGCCCAACCACCCTACGGCCCGCGGGGCCGCTGCCCGGCTGCGTGCCGAGACTGGCGCGTCGGAGCCCGAGCCGGTCCCGGCAGGCCAGGACAGTGTCCTCATGATGGCCACCGGCCAAACTTGCCCCAATTGCGGTGCGGACAACCCCGACGCATTCAAGCGTTGTTGGCAGTGCGGCGCTACGCTCGCCCCTGCCACACCGCTGCCCACGGAGAGGGCCAAGGCGGGAGGGGTGCGCGAGGCGGGCCCCTTCCCCTGGACGCTTCTCGGTGGCCTGGTGACGGTTGTGCTGATGTCCATGGGCGTGTTCCTGACGCTGAAACACCTGGCATTGGCCAGCCAGCAGGCGGAAGGGCTGATGACAGTCTGCAGCGTAGATGGGCTGCTCGCCGTGAGGCTGGTCCTTGCGCGCATTGTTGCGGGCGCGGCCATGCTTGTCGGGTGGCCGATTGCCTTGTGGGTGGGGCTGAGCCTGGTTCGAGCGGAACACAGCTCCGGGATGAGAGGGACCATTTCAGGCCTGCTTCTGGCGGCGCTGGCCTATTTGGTTTTGTGGGCGCCGGTCGGCCTGATGCCCTTCGCGCCCCTCGTGCCTGCGGCGGCCTCGCTGTTCCTTGTCCTGCTGGTATTCCGGCTCGAGTTGGGCCAGGCGCTGCTCGTGTGGGTTGTCCAGGGGCTCCTTGTGTTGTTCCTGGGCGCCGGGGCGTTCCTCACCATCGAAGGGCCGGCGCCCTTCCAGCAGTTCGCCGCCATCAGTAGATACGCCGCCCATCACGATGCTGAGGCCCCCGCGATGTTTGCCTTGCCCCCCGTTCAAACGCCGGTCGCGCTCGCCATCCAGTGGGAATCAACCGGGTCCCCATGGCTCGACAAAAAAGCGCGCCAGGTCGAATTACGCATTCGCAGCAAGGGCGATGCCGCACCGGTCACCGTCGAGTTGAGGCGCGATTCGCAAACAGTGGTGTACCAACGGCTTGGCTCTAATCCGTCCAAGCTCACCGTGGACATCGAGGCCGGCCAGGCCTATCAATTGGTCCTGGGCGGAGAGGAAGGCGTTGAGGTCGAGGTGACGATTTTCGGCGTGTTGACCCCTAACCTCGGCCCCTGAGCCCGTCCCCACTTGTCCAGCATTACGCCCCATCGCGCGGCCCGTTCACGGATGTGCTTGCGTTCGTGGGGCGGGCTTCCCTGAAAACGCACTTCCCACAGCGCCGCACTCGAGGGCCAGCGGTAGAAACAGGCATCTAGCCATTGTCGCGCCCGGCGATGATCTCCTAAGCTTTGGGCAAGCGCCCCGAGCGCGAGGTACAGACTGCCGGTGTCGCGGCCGTCCAAAGCCCGCTCGAACTGGTAGTACGCCTCCTCGAGCCGGCCCGCCTCGCTCAGGGCAACGCCGTATTCCTCGCGCGCACGGGCGTTCGGCCAGGGATGTTCCACGACCCTCTCGTACTGAGGCAGACAGGGCTTACCGGCGAGGTAACGGTCTTCAGCGGCCTGCAGCCAGTAGCTCGGCAACAACACGGCCCACATAAAGAACGCGCTCATCATAATGGTCAACGCGGCTAAACCGTAGGCCGCGTCGAGCGATTCTCCCGGCGCCTCGGCGCCGACGGCTGTGCCACGCTGCGCCAGCAGCATGCCCGCCAGTAGGAGCCCGGCCAGGGCGTGCGGCGCGCTGTGAAACGCCGCGTTGAATAGGGAAAAGGTCAGCAGGGCGGCGAGCCCCCCCCACTCAGGTCCACGGCAACGGATCAGCCGCACGAGCATCCACAGCCAGCAGCACGAGCCGATGAGCCCTGCCTCGGCCAGTATCTCCAGGGGCTCACAGTGCGCGCGAACCGTGTGCAGCTCGTTGTGCGCATGCGTATGGCCCCCGGGAGCATGCAGCGCCTCGCCCAGATAGCGCGGGCTCCAATAGCCGTAGTTGCCCAGGCCCTGACCGGCTATAGGCGCATCGCGGACCATGCGCAGCGTGCCGTCCCAAAACCACAGGCGCAATCGGCCTCCGTGGTCCTCGGGCCCCAGCGTCATGGCGAAGCGGTGGGAGGTCGCGGCAGGCGCCAGCCAGACCGTGAGCACGACGATGGTCATGCACACACCGCCCAACATCGCCGTGCCCAGCCGCGTCACGTGCCGGTATGGGATCGCGATCAACACCCCGACGGCCACGGCCAACCAGGCCGACCGCGAGCCGGAGATCAGCAACCCCGCCAGCAGAACTACAATGCCCAATAAGGCCACGGTGTCAAGGCGCGTGCGCGTCAGAAAGCGTCGGACCAGCAGCGGGATGCCGATGGCCAGATAGCCGCCGTAAAGGTCCTGGTTCCCGAAGACGGAATAGACGCGCTGGCCGTAATCCTCGAAGGTCGGGAACAGGCCCGGCAGGAGCCCGGCGTATTGCAGTACGCCCAGTGCCGCCACCAATACCGTTGAGCACAACAGCGCATCGAGGATGCGCTTGCGCCAGACATCCTCGCCCAACAGGTCGTACGCAAACGCGGCAGCGGTCAGCAACAGCGCATATCGAGCGATCTCGACGATGGTGTCGGACGGCACCGGCGCGGGGAACAGAACCAGATGCAAGACCGCCGCCAGTCCCAAGAACAGCCACAACGGGAAAAACGCCCGGCAACCCATGTCCAGCGAGGGGCGCCCACGTATCACCACCACCACAGCCACTGCGCACAGACACAGGTTGAGTACCGCCTCCTTCGCCAGGAGAAATGACGTCAGCCGGAAAGAATAGGCCGGCGCACTCAACACCACCGCCAGGCAAATAAACACACCACGCCACCAGTCCACGGAACCAGACCTGTCGTGATGTTTCATTGTGCCGTCCCCTCGGAATTGTCGTAGGCGCAGTGCCGCTCGAGGGCGCAACGGTTGCAATCGGGCTCGCGCGGATGACACACGCGACGGCCGTGGGCGATGAGGTTGAGGTGCAGCGGGTGGCAGCGGCCTTTGGGGATGAGGTGCAGGAGATATGCGTGGGCCTTTTCGGCTGTCATGTCCGACGGGATAATGCCCAGGCGTCTGAAGATGCGCAGGATGTGCGTATCGACGGGAAACGCCTCGCGTTCCAGCCCAAACAGCAGTACGCACCGCGCCGTTTTCGGCCCCACCCCGTCGAACGCGAGCAGGGCGTTTTCAGCTTCTTCCGCGGGTAGTTCGCGGAGATAATCGAGCTCGAGCGGGCCGTGTTCGGCGATGGACCGGAGCATGCGCTGGATGCGCGCGCTCTTGGTCCGTGCCAGCCCACCGGGCTTGAGCACTTTCTCGAGTGCGGCCTGTGGCGCGTTCATCACATCATTCCACGTCGGAAAGGCCTCGCGCATGGCCCGATAGGCCCGGCCGCTGTTTGCGGCGCTGGTGTTTTGCGAGAGCACCGTGCCGATCAACACATCCAGCGGGTCGGCCCGTTTGCGCGTGGGCAAGCCGTATTCCTTTTCGAGCAATCGGTCGATGGTCCGGAGTTTCTCTGCGATGGCGCGTTGCATTTCTTCACCCGCAGGTGTACGCAGATGATACATGGATGCATTGTGAATTGTGAATGTCCCCGTGGTCAACCCATCGGAAAACCGACCAGAAAGGAGCAAAACAGGGCAGGACAGGAACTATCCGTGTTCTTGCGATCGACATACCTCCTCCGCGCTAATGGGCCTGCGTCATATTTGGGGGTTTTTGTCATGAGGCGCGTTGTTCCCGGAAATCTTCGTATCTTCGTGAGAG
>CAYRLQ010000158.1:0-9766 GCA_964425145.1 uncultured Nitrospiraceae bacterium | reverse complement strand
TTACAAATGTCATGACGATCCCCCCATGGGTAAGATTAGCAAATGGCTTGACAGGGCGTTCTTGCCCTGAATTGTTACCAAAGAGAGCAGGTAAGCGGTCCGGCTGGAATGGGGGCTGCTTGAAGCGGTGATAGCAACAGTTACGGTGGTGACAGCGTTGGTGACCAGGTGCCAAGTCGCTAATCACTGGGGAAAAGGGATTTTGATTCCGCCTGCCACAGGTTTCAAGGCCTTTCGTAAAGAGGGAATGGGGATGGTATTGCAGTTTCACAGCGTTTGTATGGCGAATAGATGTAGCACATACCTGACATGCGCCACATGCCTATTGGGCCTGGTGCTTGGCTGTGTCAGTAGCCCGCCTCAGCCCGAGGCCACGCTGGTTGCTGAGAGCACGGCCAGAGGAGACGAGGACACCAACTCTGCGCCGGTCACGGTGCCTCATGGGGCCGTCCAGATTGACATCACCGATATCGTGGGAAACGACCTACACGCGAAGATTGAATTACGTGAGAAGGCTGAGGAGGGCCGTGGGCCCATCGTATTCGACCTGCCCGACGGACGTGCCACAGAGCGAGCGTCCTGTGGAACCTACGGGGCCTATGTCTATGTATATGACCAAGGCATTCCCATCCTCGTGGATGTCCAGGAACTTGCCATTGCTGAGAGCGACACCGCGTTTCTGTTGGTCAACCTGTTAGAAGGCACCAGTGGCAACCGGCCATTGCGGGCCTTTGATCAAGACGGCGATGGGGCACTGGACCGCGTCGAGGTAAGCTGTGGAACGGACCCGGTCGACGCGTCCAGTATTCCAGGCCAGGAACTGCTGCCCTTCTCCGGCCGGGTGCTGTCGCAGGAGGCGAAATGGTATCGCGGTGAATTGCACGCGCACTCAGTTTATGGCGGGGGGCGCGAGACCGTCGGGCAACTGATCAAGCGGGCCGAGAAACTGGGGCTGGACTTCCTCGCCATTACCGACCGCAACACCATGGCCGCGTGCATGGACCCCGAGTTTCATTCCGATACGGTCGTGCTGATTCCTGCAATGGAATGGGGTAGTGACGAGATGGGCGTGGCCCTGATCTACGGCCCTCGCACATTCCCGGCACAGGCCGAGACCGTTGCCCACGCCCAAGCCCTGGCCAACCGGGTGCAGGCCCAGGGGGGTATTTTCACCGTGGGGCACCCGTGTTTTTCCAGCTTGCCCTGGCAGTGGGGCATTCGTTATGTAAACGCCATCGAGGTGTGGTGCCGGGAATGGCGGGAAGTGCCGCCGATGGTGCTGGAACAACTCAGCGAGGACTTGACTGAACGCCACGAGGGCGACCTTGTCTATTCGATCGCTTCGGCTGCGGCCACCACGGGATTATCGGCCAATGGCCAGGCCGCGCTGTTCTGGGACTACGAACTTGGCCGGGGCCTCAAGGCCTGTGCCATCGCCGGGAGTGGCACCGCCTCGCCTAAAGCCCCTATGGGGGCCCCGGTCACGTACGTGTACGCTACCGAAAAGTCCGTGTCGGGAATTCTCGACGGGTTGCGCCGGGGGCGCACCTTTTTGTCCTCGGGCCTCGAGGGCCCCAAGATTCGGTTTGCGGCCGATGTGCTTGCCAACGGAACCCTGGACGCAGGTATCGGCGGGGTTATCCCGTTTAAGGTCGAGACCCAAATCGAGGCGGCCGTCCAAGGCGCTAAAGGCAAGAAGCTCCAAATCTTGCTCAACGGTTATCCCATTATTACCAAGCTCATCGAAAGCGACACCTTCCTACAACTCTTGCCGGTCCAGCCCGAGCACTATTCCGTCTACCGCGTCCGTGTCATTGACACGCCCAGCAGGAGAGGGTTTGGCGCGGTCGAGGTGCTGGCTATGACCAGCCCCATCTACGCCGACGACATCGCGCAGGAAATCCTCTTCGCTCATCCCGAGATCGAACCCGACAAGGCCTGGATCGAGTTGCGCCGCGATCCCAACGAACCCCCTGTACTTAACGAGTGGATGTTTCCATCCGGCGATGCGGGTAGAATCCATCCGGAATGGACGTTGTAGCTATCGCCTGATGTCCTCAATCGGCCCCGGGGCGATGTCAATGGATGTTGGCGGAGACAGCACTTGACCACCAGGTCCACGGGGAGCCCTGTTCAGTCTGCAATCCTCCTTGACGGCTGTTGAGGGCACGGGTATACTCCAACGTTATGGCGCAACCCAATGTGGTCCTTATCGTGGCGGATCAGCATCGCTGGGATTGTACCGGTTATGCGGGAAATCCGGATCTCCGGACGCCCAACCTCGATGCCCTTGCGGCGCACGGTGTGAACTTCGCGCAAGCCATCTGCCAGTACCCACTGTGTGTGCCGTCGCGCAGCACCTTACTCACCGGCCAATACGCCCGCACGCACGGCGTCCGCAGCAATCGCGACGGCCTGCCCGAAGGTGCGATGACCCTGCCGGGCCTGTTGCATGAGGCTGGATACAACACGGCGTGCGTCGGCAAAATGCACTTCATTCCGACCTACGCAAATTATGGGTTCGACGTGATGCGTCTGGCGGAACAGGATGGCGACGGCCGCTACGAGGACGACTACCACAAATGGCTCGAGGAGCAGGGCGCCATCGACCAGATCGACCTGTGGGACCAGGTGGACCGGGCCAGCGCCCCGAAGGAGTACTGGGATACGTTCGGCGCGATGCCGTCGAACTTGCCCGAAGCATGGCACTCAACCGCTTGGATCGGCAACATGGCCGTCCGTTTCATCCATACGGCCCGCGAGCCATTCTTCCTGATCATCGGATTTATCAAACCCCATCACCCATTTGATCCGCCGGCCCCATGGCATCTGCTATATGACCCGAATGCCCTGAAGTTGCCGGAAGGCTGGCGCTTGCCCGTGCCGGAGGAGGATGCCAAGCATGGCGTGTCTTTCGACCTGCGCCAGATGACCGAAGCGAAGTTCCGCCGGGTGTTAGCATATTACTACGCGTCAATTAGCCACGTTGACCACCAGATGGGCCGGCTTTTGGCGACGCTCGAGTCGCGCGGGTTTACCAACAACATCTTCGTGTACTGCGCAGACCATGGCGATTACATGGGCCAGCACGGGCTGATTCTCAAGAGCGGCGCGCAGGTCTACGATTCATTGCTGCGCGTGCCGCTTGTGATTGCTGGGCTGGCCGGGCAACGCCACGGCAAGACCGACCCGGCCCTGGCTCAGCTCACGGACGTGATGCCCACGCTGCTCGATGCGGCTGGTCTGGACATTCCTGATTCGGTCGAGGGCAAAAGCCTGGTGCCTCAACTACGCCGTGCGAAGGTGCCGTTACGGTCCGAGGCCTATTGCGAGGGCCCGGAAGACATGCGCATTGTCCGCGGCAGGCGTTACAAGCTGGTCGAGTCGACCAACGCCGATTTCAAGGCATTCTACGACCTCAAGAAGGACCCGCACGAGTTCGAGAACCTCTACGGACGGCCCAATGCCGCCGCGAAGCAGGCCGAGTTGTCCCGCGCATTAGACCTGATCGTCACGCGATCGGTTCGCACTTCGCACCTCGCACTTCGCACTGACAGCTCTCTGTGAGCATAAGTTCGTCTGGCCCTGTTTTTCCGTTTCCACCTGTCATTTGGGTGCGGCGGTGGGTATCCGCGGGTTTTTGGGCGCGGATTGCATCGCGGCGAGGTAGGCGTTGACCCGTTCGAGCCAGGTGGTGGTGAGGGTGAGTTGCCGGTTGCTGCGCGGACTGGTGGCCGGCGCCTCGTCGAACTCGTCCGGCGCTTGGCCCTCGAGCGGTCGGTAGGACAATTCCGGCACTTCGCACTTCACACGCGCGGATGTCTGGGCTTTCAGCGTCGCGGGGTCGACGCCGTATTCGTAGAGGACTACGGGGCCAAAGGCGCCCGTGCCCAAGTCAATTTCATCGAAGTAGAGGTCGGTGCCGCTGCGGTAGTCGAGAAGTGCGTCGAGCCAGTCCAACGGCAGCGACCCCTCGTAATCGTTCGCTCCGAAAACCCGGCCCTCCGAGAAGCCGTCGTTATACCCGTCGGTCCAACCCCCGTCGAGACATTCGAGGTGTTCGTCCTCGGCGAGGAACTCGAGGTAGTCCGGCGCGTAGGCCAGGTCGTAGCCTTCGCTGAAGCCGATGGTAAACGCATAGTCATACGCCACGAAATAGCCGTCGTTGTAAGCGTACCAGACCCCGTCCCAGTAACCCGCGGCATAGGGAGGGTATTCCACGGATGGAATTTCGCCGCCACTATAGTAGATGGGACCGAGATCGACCGTGTCGTAACTGTCATAGAACCCTTCCCAATACCGGTCATCCTTGGCAAATCCGACTGCGAACCCCAGCTTATACGCCGGATGCTCCTCCGGGACGTAGGGACATCCTGTCCCCAGCACTGCCACCACCGCCAGAAGCAGCGGCACGTGGAATGCCCGTAGGCGGTGGAAAACAGGGGCATCGACGCCTTGCACGCCACACTTCGCACTTCGCACCTCGCACTTCGCACTGACTACTGTCCCTATTTTTTGACAAGATTGACAAGATGCAATTGATGAACCATGTAAATCCTGTCCTATTTCCTCGCGATTCATGGCCCATTCCTCCCAGAGACTACCGGCGGCCTCGGCTGGGAGGCCGGGAGGCTCGTGATGTGCCTGCGTGGCTTGGCCGGACCGAAACCGGACGACTTGGCGCTGTGATGGCACGGGTCCGTGTGGCGGCGCTCGGCGAAGCCATGGAACGTCGCGGAGCCGGCCTACTCGGGATCCTGGGCGGCGACGCTACGCGCCTGGGGGATGTCCCCGAGACCCGAGCGTCGCGCTTGGGCATCGCCGGGCGCGACGGGACACGGGTCCGCGTGGGCAAGGCGGACATGCCGGATTGCCCCCGCGTGCTGGTGCGCGAAGATGAGGGCGCTGTGGTAACCACTCGCGTCCGCGACCCTGGAGTTGATACCTGCGGCGAGGGGACCGGGGTCCGGGGCGGTGCAGAGGGTCGACTGGGTGGTTTTGGGGCATTCACGCGCGACGTGGACGGCGCCGTCCTAACCACTCGCGTCCGCGAGCTTGGAGTTGATACCTGCGGCGAGGGGACCGGGGTTCGGGGCGGTGCGGAAGGCCGAGTGGGTCGTTTTGGGGCACTCACGCGCGGCGTGGATGGCGCCGTCCTAACCACTCGCGTCCGCGAGCTTGGAGTTGATACCTGCGGCGAGGGGACCGGGGTTCGGGGCGGTGCAGAAGGTCGAGTGGGTCGTTTTGGGGCATTCACGCGTGCCGTGGATGGCGCCGTGCTAACCACACGCGACGCTCTCTCACGCCCACTGGCGCGCAGGCTTGTCCAGGACCGGCCAGTAGTGGCGCCGCCACCAGCAATCTGCGCGTTCGCCGATGGCGCGACCGTAACGTTGCGGATACGGGCTGCACGCTCGGACTGCCTTTTAGGTGTCCGGACGCCACGGCGGCCTGTCGCGCGCACGGAAGCGAACTGCGCACGGCCCTCCTCCTTCTCAAGCGTGGCGATGCGCGTGGCGGCGGATCGCCCGTGCGGTCCGGAGGCGGCAGGGCCGCGAATTACGCGCCGTGGGGAATAGTCACGCACTTCCAAAGGCGACCTGGTATTAAACGTCGCCATCCGGTGACGCCGGGCCCTACTGCCCGGGCTGCCGGCATTGACGTGGATGTTCCAAATATGGATGTCCGAGGCCGGGACACGGGAGACCACGGTGCGGCTGCAGGCATGCACGGGACATGGCCCGAATAACAAATCCGCGGCGACGCAATAGCTACTGGCGTATAGGCCGAAGCGGCTCCCACCAACCGTGTAATAGCTGCCGCTGGCGACAACAGGCCGGTCCCAGGGGTCCAGCGGACACCAGACGAAGTTCGGTCCGTAGCGGACGGTAGCAACCCAGGCCGGCCCCCACACATCATCATGGTGCCACAGCCATCCGTAGGTCCTGTGGTGTGTCCAGCGGCCGTAGTGCGAGGTGACGTAGCAGAATGGGTAGCTGCCGGCCCAAACGTAGCCGCACTCAGGAACATAGCTCCAATGTCCGTAGCGATACGGCACGTAATCCACCACCACGGTCGGGCGCCAGTAGTGTACGCGATCGACGTACACCCATTCCCCGTAAGGGGCGAGGTCGGCCACGCCGATAACCTCCGCCTTGGCCGCCACAGGCGCTGGCAATGTCTCCGGACCCAAAGCGAGCGCCTGCGCGCGCTCACGGCTCCAGATGTCGAAGCTGTCTTCTACGCTACGGTCAAACGGCACCGGCATCGAGGACAGGCACCCCGGGTCGACGTATGCCCGGTCACCAATCGCACAACTGACCGCCGAGCCGCCCGCCTGGGCGCGAATGGTCGCGCGGCCCCAGTGCACGGTCACTGTCGTAGCGCCTTCGCCGACGATGTCGAACCGGATCTGGCTGTCGGGCTCGACCTCGACCGAGCAGGCGGGCGTCTCGAAGACGAAGTCGCCTGTGCTGCGGCTAATCCGCTGTACGCAAAATGCACCGCTCCATCCGCGAATAGTTGCCGACGGCGGCAGTGATACCACCTCGGCCTTGCTCCCATCGGCCATGCGCAGAAACGAGCCCCCGGCCATCTCGAGTTCCATCGTGCCGCCTTTGTCCACCCAGAGAGTATCGCCGGGAAGAATCAGCGTGTTGACGGTGGCATAACTCCAATCAGCGTCGTCCGTACCCTTGACCATGGCCCCGCCCGCGTCGAAGCTGACCCGGGCGTGCATCAGGTCCTCCGCGTTGGCTTGGGGTAATGCAAGCGCTGCGATACCAAGGACCAACGCCACCCACAAACTGCCCTGTCGCGTGTTCATCGTGCCGTCCTCCGTTTGCCGGTTCACTTGCGCCTACAATATAAGACGAGATTCCGCCTGACACATTCACTTTTTCTCGAATAGCGCGGACGAAAGCATACATGCCGTCGCCACACTTCGCACTGACTACCGACCCATGATGGATAGGAACCATGGCGGCCGGTCGGGACGTCCGGCGGACGCGAGCAACTCGCGCCACGCCTCGTCGGTCAGGCGCTCGGCCATAGGGTGTTTGAACTCGTAGTAAGACAACACGGGGCCCACCGCCAGGAACGCCGTCCCGTCGCCCTGCGGACAGGCCACCACGATCATGTCGACGTAGCCCACCGCCTCCTCGACGACCAGCCCCTCAACGCCATGGGTGTGGACATCCGCGACAAGCGTCGTCTTGACGCCGTTTTCCTCCACGCCCGTGACCACCCACTCCAGAGTCTGCGAGAAGAACTTGATGTACGAGTAATCCTGTTCGGTCAATGGCTCGTTAGTCAGTTCCTTGGCGGCAATTTCGAGCAACCGGTCAAGCACGCCTTCCAGGTTCAGCAGCCGTTGCTCTGCCGTTTTGGATAACGCCTCGAGCGCGGTCAGCCCTTCGCGCGTCATCTGGGTGAGCGCCAGCAGCCGGGCGTAGAACTCCGGCACAGGCTCAACGTAGCCCGGGACAATCTCGGGCACGGCGGTTTCGCCAGGCGTGTAGCTCTGCTTGGCGTAGAGGATGGTATCGTGGCGCAGTTCGGTCCACGAGGCCAGGACGGCGTTGAGTTCTTTCTTCCCCCAGGCCTCGGTTTGCATGAACGCCGGATAGCCCTCGCCAAAGTCCCCGATCAGCGATTGCAGCGCGTAGAGCCAGCCCCAATAGAGGTTGCGGTTCCAGTCAGCCACGCCGAACTCCCCGAACTGGTCCTCGAGCTCCTCGAGCTGATCGCCGTATTTATCGTAGTCCGTGTCGCCCTCCTCGACGAGGATCGCCTCGGCGAGCGAGGACCCCAGTACGGTCATCACGTCGAGTCCGCGCGGGTAGCATCGCGCCAGGCTCAGCCCGGTGAACCCAAGTGTGAACGGATAGTCACCGCCCGTGTAATCGAGCAAGTAACCTTCAACCTGCGGAAAGACTAACTGCTGGAACATGTACGAGTCCGGGATGAACCGCTGACCCATCAGCCGCATGCCCTTGGTCTTGTCGAGAATCTCCTGCAGCGTCTCGGGCGTGATCGGCGGCGTCACCATGGCGTTGCCCGTGCCGCCGAATATCTCAGGCGAGCGCAGCAAGGCCAGCTCCGTTTTGATCTCGTGGAACCTCGTGTCGTCCTCCAGGTCCACCGGTTCAAAGCTGCTGCCGAACACCTCGTCGAGCGCGCCGAGGTATTCAAACGGTGTGAGGTCGTCGGCGACGCCCACGTAGAACGACGTCACGGCGTAGACGCGCTCCCAGACGTCGCGCGCGAGCCGCTCGCCGACCTCGACCGCGTCCAGCGCCCGAGCAAGCAGCACCGCTTGCATGGTCTGAATCCTCGCGTCCTCCTCGCTGATAAGCGCGTCGCCGGCGCGCCCGCAATTCTCCGCACCCTTCAGCAAGAACGCCATGCGGCCATACCACATGAGCGCCTTGAAGTAGCGTTCGAGTTCTTCGCTGCGCGTATAGTGGCCGCGCGGCACGTATTGCGAATAATCCTCTTCGTAAACGAAAATGCCGCTCTCCTGAAACCCGCTGTGGGCGTCGATCATTGCCAGTTCGGCCTGGACAACATCCATCACCAGCTCCGGAGCCGCCGCATCCGGGTCGATCAGTTTCACCGCCACCGCCAGATAGGCCACGTTGCGCCGCGCCGCCTCTTGGAGGTCACCGGTCTCCAATGCCGCGTACTGGTCCGAGGCATCCTCGAGCAACGCCGCTGTCAGCGCGCGCATGTCTCCGAAGAACTCGCGTTCCTCGATATCCTTGAGCGTCTCGTCGAACTGGACGTGGTACAGGTGCAGCAGCGTATCGGCCGTGATGAAGATGGGCACGTCGACGCGCTCGAGGACCTGGTACGGGGTGATGATGTCATCGTCCTCATCCTGGTTGAACGCCCACTGCGAGAAATCAAATTCCGTGATGGCAAAGCCATTCTGTGCCAGCAGCGGCTCGAGCGCCTCAATCCCGAGGGCGCCGTTCACGGCATCGTAATACGCTGCGCTTCTCACGTCCTCGAGCGGGAGCGTGTAGCCCGTCACAGCCGGTTCGATCGTGATTTCGTAAGGGACGTAGCACGACGCCATCGAGAAGACCTTCGGCCACTCGCCCTCGCCCTCGCCTTCACCCTCGCCTTCGCCTTCACCCTCGCCTTCGCCCTCGCCTTCGCCTTCACCCTCGCCTTCACTGGCAGGCCCACTGACAAAGATGTTGATGATTACCCGTTCCAGGCTAGAAGCAACCGTGATCTGGCCGACATGCACCGGCTCTGTTAACACGCCGCGTTCGATAATAATGCGTATCGTTTGCCTGTCGCCGGGCCCGCTACTGCGTCCCTGGGTGGGCACAACGGTAATCCAATCTATGTTGCAATAGACCGTGAAGGTTAGTTCAGAACCGCTGCTGTCGTCGTTCCAGACATCGAACTCCCATCTGGTCCCGGTTTGGCCAAAATCGTGCGTAGATTCGGACACAACGAGCCCGGGTTGAGGCGTAGGCCACCACCAAGGGCACCCCGTCAACACAAGGCATGACAAAGTCACTGCGAGAACCGGGAAACGAACCGCAGGCATGTGCATCGAGATACCCTCCCACGTCAGCTAAAGCACTACATTATCCATTATACCACGGCTGGACTGCGTAATGGGGCTTGGGGTTTGGGGTGGTATTCTGGGGACAGTATACTTAATTCAGTCGTTCTTGGTCTTTGGTCCTGGCCTGTCAAGCCATTTGCTAATCTTACCCTGGTGTTGATCGTCGCGCCATTTGTG
>CAYRLQ010000157.1:0-9770 GCA_964425145.1 uncultured Nitrospiraceae bacterium | reverse complement strand
GCCGTAATGCCACGCCGGTTCGTTCTCCATGAAATCGACGCCCTTGCCTTTAATGGTATTGGCCACGATAACGGCGGGGCCGTCTTTGTACTCGAGTGCGAAGTCAATAGCGTTGGCTAGTTCGTGGAAGCTATGGCCGTCGACGGTCTTTACGGCCCATCCGAACGCGACCCACTTCTCCGCGAGGGGCTCGAGGCTCATGACCTCTTCGGTAGGACCGTCGATCATCAACTTATTGCGGTCAACGAAGACGATGAGGTTGTTGAGTCTATAATGGTGTGCGGCCATGGCGGCCTCCCAGATCGAGCCTTCATTGCACTCGCCGTCGCCCACGACGCAATAGGTGGTCCAGGATTTGTTCCGGATGCGCGCGCCGAGGGCCATCCCTACGGCCTGGGACAGGCCGTGGCCCAGGGACCCCGTCGAGGCATCGACGCCGGTGACTTTGTTCCCATCGAGGTGCATGCCAAAAGGCGACCCGGAATGGTTGAACTCCTTGAGGAGCTCGGGATCGAAATAGCCCTTATCGGCCAGAATCACCGCATGGCCGATGCCCCCGTGCCCCTTGCTCAAGACGAAACGGTCGCGGTCGTCCCAGTCGGGGTTTTGGGGGTCGATCTTAAGGTATTTGTAATAGAGGAGGGTCAGGATGTCGGTCTGGCTGAGCGCGCCGCCGATATGTGCGCCGCCCGACCAGCCGGTCACGTCGACGATCTCCCGGCGAATTTTTGCGGCGAGCCGGGTCAATTCTCGGATTTCCTCATCGGTTACTGGCATGACGGTCTCGCTCCCGCTGGTTCTCATTAAACATAATTAGAAGAGCATCGGGGCGGCCTTTCTTTTTCCCTAAAAAAGAAAGGATGCCCGGTGCCTTCTTCGCAGTATATCACACGCCGTACCTCTGTTTAGTGGCCTTGAATGCGTCGTCGAAGATGTCCCAGGTCCGCTGGATGTCCTCGTCCGAATGTGCGGTGGACAGGAATTCGTTGTGGTGCGGGGCGAAGAATGCACCTCGTTTGGTGCACTCGCCGCAGAGGTCCTGGTGGAACATCAAGCCCTCATGATCGGAGATCCGCAGATACGGCATCGAGGGGGCGCCGGTAGCCTTGAGCGTATAACCGTGGCCCTTAGCGATGTCTACCAGCCCGTCGCAAAGCTTCTTGCCCATCTGCAACATGCGTTTGGGTCCGTCGATTTGCCGCAGCTCTTCCAGGCAGGCCAGCGCCGCGGCCATGGGCCCAGCGGAGAACCAATAGCTGCCTGTGTAAAAGACCTTGGCGGTGGGGTTCTTGAGCGCTTCAGTGCCGACCAGTGCCGAAATGGGATAGCCGTTTGCGATGGCCTTGCAGAAGCACACCAGGTCGGGCTTAAACCCAAAGTACTCGCTCGAGCCCCTCATGTCCAAGCGAAACCCGGTCCGAACGTCGTCGATAATAAGGACGATGCCCTCTTTCCGGAGTAGTTTCTCGACCTTCTGCCAGTAGCCCTCGGCGGGCCATTCGCTGTCCGCGAAGACGGGGTGATGGTAAGGCGTTGCGATGAAGCCGGCTATCTGGCCGGGGTGCTCGTTAATAACGCGATCGAGTGCAGCGTAATCGTTCCAGTCGACCCGGATTATGTTCTTTTGGTCATCCCCGATCACGCCCGGGTGACCGATGGCCTGCATCCAGGCGGCCGACCCCTGATAGCCGCCGTTTATGGCGATGATTTTTTCTCTGCCCGTGGCCGAGCGCGCGACCATCGTAGCGTAATTGGTGACGTCCGCGCCGTTCTTGGCGAAGAAGGCCCAGTCGGCCATGGGGATGAGGTCTACGAAGTACTCCGCCAGTTCGACCATCAATTTCGGGGCGCGTGTGAGCGTGTTCCCGAGCTTAATCTGGGCCTGGTAGGCTTCGTTGACCTTAGGATGATTGTAGCCGAGGACCATAGGTCCGTAGGCGCACATATAATCGATGAACTCGTTGCCGTCCACATCCCAAAACCGGGCGCCTTCCCCACGCCGTGAGTAAAACGGGTAGGCGTCCACTGGGATAAACGGCGCCGGGCTGTAATGGCCGTAGATGCCGCACGGAATCACCTCCGCCGCCCGTTTGAACAGCGCCAACGACTCCTTGTACTCATAGGTTTTCATGACCGGTTCGCCATGTTCGGCCAGTATCTTCGGCGGGGATACTTCAGCTTCCATTGCAAGGCTCCTCTTTCTCAAGACAAATATGCGCGAACACGGTCCAATATCAGGTCAAAATTATCCAGCATGGGCACGTGCCCTTTGAGTGCTATGTCGCCCTGTGCAACCGCCCGAAAACTATCGACCCTGTCGTTTAAGAGGTCGTTGGCTACTTTAAGGTTCTTGAATATCATCCTGGCCTTGGGGTTATCGGCTTTACCCTTGGTGACCGAGACTGCGCCGTGGTCAAGGTGCAATGCCACGTATGGTCCCTCGGGGGGGACCTCGACCTGCAATATGCCATCTCCCATATGTGCGGCGAGGTGTTTGCTCACCGGCTCCAGCGCAGCCAGCTCGCCCACGGCGAACAGGGCCGTGTGCAACGTCAATATCGTGTTTATTTTCAGGAAGTTCTCGTCCTCGAGCAGGCCACCCTCAGGCTTGAGGTAATACGCCAACCGGCCCGCCAGCGGCATAAACTCCTTCGAGAGAAACCCGAGCTTCGTGAACCCCTTCAATGGAATCGGCCTGGCCTTGCCGTCCAACATAGCGTTGAGGTGTTTGGGGGAAGTGAAGAAGAGCTTGACCGACGGATTCTCGTGCCTGCCACGCCCGTGCGTACAGACGCCGTTCTTGAACGCGAGGTAGGCTCGAGGGCCGCCATTCACCGAGAACTGGATCGTCACGTCCCAGTTCTTCGTCTTGGCGGCCATTTCGCTGTCGAGCTGGACCAGGTCTTCGAGGTTCTGCAGGACTGCATAGAGGTTAAGATTGGCCCTGATACGTTCATCAAGTTCACTGCCCACGAAAGAAACTCCTTACGCCTTGCGCTCCTCAGACTAGCCCAATTCACCGCGCGCATGGTTGACCGCTTCATACGGGACTACGCGATTAGGTGATCCTCCCCACTCCCGCGCCGCCTCTGGCACATGAATTATACCGGTACTGAGCCCTTAGAGCAAGCTGTACTCGGCGTGGCCAAATATCAGTCACCAGTTATCCATTGTCAGCATTCAGCCATCGACTGAGGACTGAAAAATGCGTCATGGGCTTCACGTCAGGTTGTCGCGGGCATACTCGACGGCGTTGCGGAAGACCTGGAGGCCGAGGCCCTCCTCGGGGAGGTCTTCACGGGTCCAGCGGGGGTGGTTGGTGCGGTCGATGAACGCCTCAGGGTGTGGCATAAGGCCGAAGACGCGGCCGCTCGGGTCGCAAATGCCAGCGATGTCATCCGTCGAACCGTTGGGGTTGGCGGGGAATTCACCACGGGCCGCCGCGCCGTCAGGTGTGGCGTAGCGCACGGCAACCTGGCCCTTGTCGCGCAGCCTCTCGAGCACCGTGTCGTCACGCGGGATAAACTTGCCCTCGCCGTGGCGGACGGGCAACTCGATGCGCTTGATGCCGCTCATCCAAATGCAGCGCGTATCGGGGTCGGTCTCGAGGTGGACCCAGCGGTTCTCGAATCGGCCTGAGCCGTTGTGGGTAAGGGTGACTTCCTGGACAAATTCGCCGTCAAACAGCGGCAGAATGCCCAGCTTCACCATGACCTGGAACCCATTGCAGATGCCGATAACAAGCTTGCCGTCGCCGATGAACTGCTCGAGCGGGGCACCGAGTTTGTACCGCAGGCGGTTGGCCAGAATCTTGCCCGAGGCCACATCATCGCCAAATGAGAACCCACCGGGGATCGCGAGGATCTGGTAGGCGTCCAGCATAGCCGGGTCATCGATGATGTCATTGAGATGAACGCGGTTTGCCTCGGCGCCCGCGTGGTTCAGGGCGGTGTTGGTCTCCATGTCACAGTTAATGCCGAATCCAGTCAGGACTAACGCGCGTACGTTCACGGTTTCACCCTTTTTGGTTGTTAGTGGCTGTTTATCTGTCGTCGGCCCTCAACGAACGGTACAATCCGTTCAGTAATTGGCCTTTATCTCCTCGTCTACAGCAAACGTTTGAATCCCTATAGGGTCAAGCCCGCAGCCTTGATGATCCCGGCCATGGTATAACCATCGATCGGGTTCGCCCGTGGGATGATGATAATCCGTTCGCCGTCGGTCATGGAACCGTGCTTACCGCTCTTCGTCATTCTGAGCAAAGCGGAGAACCTCGATTTTGCAAGGGGTCTCGCATCTCGCACTTACCAGCGCAAGGGGCGTTGCCAGGCTTCCTTGAGTTCGGCCAGCCCCACGGCGATGACTGCGCCCTTGTTCCCGGTCAGTCGAAACGTCTCCTCGGGGATGACTTCGCCGAGCCGCGTCACGGGACAGCCGTCGAGCGCGGCTTCGAAGGCGGCCGCGTGGCGTGGCGGCACTGTGACGACGAAGCGGCTCTGCGATTCGCTGAACAAAGCGACTGTGTTGCTCTCGATCCCCATGCGTGTGATGTCGACGTCCATACCGTAGCCGCCTGCGAAGGCCGACTCGGCCAAAGCCACACCCATGCCGCCATCCGAACAGTCATGGCACGAGGCGATGAGACCCTGTGTCATGGCCATCGACAGCTTGTCGTAGTGTGCGCGGACCCGGCGCGGGTAGACCTTGGGCACGTTGACGCCGAGTTGGCCCCGCAGGGCGAGGTATTCACTCCCGCCCATCTCGTCGTACGTCCTGCCGACGGCGTAGACGATATCGCCCGGCTGCTTGACGTCCATCGAGACCACCCTGTTGACGTCCTCGATCATGGCCACGGCGGTGAACAGCACGGTCGGCGGGATGGATATCTTCGTGGCGCCGATTTTATAGTCGTTTTTCATGCTGTCCTTGCCGCTGATCAGCGGGATGCCGTAGGTCACGCATACGTCGTAGAGCGCCTCGCAGCAGCGGACCAGTTGGGCCAGCTTGAACTCGCCGTCGGGTGTCTTTTCGCTCCGGATGGGGTCGGGCCAGCAGAAGTTGTCCAAGCCGGCGATGGTCCCGAGCTTGGCACCGACACAGAGGATGTTCCGCACCGCTTCGTCGATGGCACACGCCATCATCCAATACGTGTCGATGTCACTGTATTTTGGGCAAATGCCGCAGGCCACCGCCAGGCCCCGGTCCGACCCTGGCACCGGGCGCAGGACGGCGGCGTCGCCGGGGCCGTCCTGGTCTATGCCCTGGAACTGCTTGAGCGCGCTCTGCGCGAGCACCTCGTGGTCGTACATGCGCACAAAGACTTCCTTGCTGCACACATTTAGCGACCCGAGCACCGCTTTTAGGTCAGCCGCAAGGTCAGCCTCCTCGACCAGCACCTCCGGTTCGAGTTCGGGCGGCTGCCAGGCGGCTTTGAGGTTCATCTTCGGCACGCCCTGGTGCAGGAAGTCCATCTCGAGCGAGGCGGCCAGCTTGTCCTCGTAGAAACACTCGAGTTGGGACGAATCGGTGAACTGGCCCAGGACAGTCGCCTCCACGGCACGCCGCCTTGCAAGGTCCATGAATGCCTCGAGGTGGGGTTTAGGCACGGCAAGCGTCATGCGCTCCTGCGCCTCGGAGAGGAAAATCTCCCACGGGGCGAGTCCGGGGTATTTCAGTGGCGCCTTTTCGAGGTGCACCTCGCATCCACCCGAACCCCGTGCCATTTCGCCAACGCTCGAGGATAGCCCGCCCGCACCGTTGTCCGTAATGCAATTGAACAAGCCCCGATCACGCGCTTCCAGCAGAAAATCGGCCATCTTCTTCTGAGTGATCGGGTCGCCGATCTGCACCGCCGTGGCCGGCGACCCCTCGTGCAGCTCTTCCGACGAGAAAGTCGCGCCGTGTATGCCGTCCTTGCCGATGCGGCCGCCGATCATCACGATGAGGTCGCCGGGCCGGGCGCGCTTGACGTGACTGGGCCTGCCGGCGACAGTCGCCGGAATCAACCCACCGGTGCCGCAGAATACCAGCGGCTTACCCAGGAACCGCTTGTGGAAGACGATAGCGCCGTTCACGTCGGGAATGCCGCTTTGGTTGCCGCCGTCCTTCACGCCACGGTGCACGCCGCGGAACACCCGGCGCGGATGAAGCAATCTCGTGGGTATTTCTTCGGCGTGGAACGGCGAGGCGAAACAAAACACGTCGGTGTTGAGAATACACCGGCAGCCCAACCCTGCGCCGAGGATGTCACGGTTGACGCCGACGATCCCGGTCATGGCGCCGCCGTAAGGGTCCAGTGCGGAGGGGCTGTTGTGCGTTTCAACCTTGAGCGCGAAATACCAATCGTCGGTGAACTTGATCAGACCGGCGTTGTCGTCAAAGACGCTGATGAGCCAATCGATTTCGTCGCCGACTTCGTCAGTGGCGCCTTTAACGTATGTCTTAAACAGGCTGTCGATTGTTCGCTCGGCGCCGTTCTCGTCGGTGTACGTGATAGTTGCGTTGAAGATCTTGTGTTTACAGTGTTCCGACCAGGTCTGGGCCAGGGCCTCGAGCTCGATATCCGTCGGCTGGTGCGGCAGGTCGGCGGCTTCACGTTCCGCGCGGACCCCCTCGTCTTGGTAATACGCCCGGATGGCCTTGAGCTCGTGCAGCTCGAGCGCGAGCGTCATCTCACGACTGAGAGCTATCAGGTCCTCGTCGGGGATGTCGAGGTCGATCGTGCGGACGGCCACATCGCTCCGCTCTGTTACGATGGGCAGGCCCAGCAGCAGTTCCCCGTCCAGGCCCTGCATCTCCTCGGCGGACTTCACGACCCAACGCTCGATCAACTCATTAGCGAGTAGATCGCGCGCGATATGTTCACACGCTTCCGCGCTCACCTCCCCCTTGATCACGTATTGTGTGGATTTGTACACGGCCTCGCCCGGCTGCAGCTCGCACCCCAGGGTATCGACGATGCCTTCGGTGGAACTCTTCCCGACGTTGTCCGTCACGCCCGGGCGAAATCCCACCTCGATGAGATACGTGTAGTCACGGGCGAGGGTCTTGTTCACGGCCGAGTCCTGAATCACGGGGTCGGTGAACAGCTCGGCACGGACCCGCTCGAGCTCTTCATCGCTCAGGCCGATGTTGATCGTGTACACATCGATCACGCGAACCTCGTCGGTCTCGATGCCCAGGTCCTCGGCGATTTGCCCCCGCACGCTGGCCCCGGCCGGGTCCGGCATGCCTGGCTTCATGGCGACTTCGATCCTACTCGGCATAGCGTAGACTCCCCGTGTAATACACCTTGTTTTCCCCGGCGATGATGGTGCCGATGCGCTTCGGTTCTTCCCCAGCCTGCCTGAGAGCATTCAGGGATTGCTCGCTCTCGTCCGCGGACACCACTACCAGAAACCCCATCCCCATGTTGAAAGTGTGCAGCATCTCCCGCTCGGCGATATTGCCCGTTTCCTGGAGGAACTTGAACACTGGCGGCCCTGTCCAGGCGTTTAGGTCGATTTCCGCGCCCACACCCTCGGGCAGCGCCCGTGGGAGGTTGTCCGTAATGCCGCCGCCGGTGATGTGCGCCATGCCCTTCACCGTGACGATCCTCATCAAAACCTGCAGCAGGCTGGCGTAACTGCGATGCGGTTCGAGCAATTCCTCGCCTACGGTGCGGCCCACACCGGGCATAGGGTCCTCGCAGGTCAGCCCCGCCACCTCGAAGCACACCTTGCGCGCCAGAGTGTAGCCGTTTGTATGCAAACCCGACGATGGCAGACCGATCACCGCGTCCCCCGCTTGAATGGCGGACCCGTCCACGATCTTCCCCCGGTCCACCACACCGACGATGGTCCCCGCCAGGTCGTATTCCCCTTTGTGGTACATCTCCGGCAGCTCAGCGATTTCCCCGCCGATCAAAGCGCAACCCGCATACCGGCAACCCGTGGCGACGCCACGGATGACGTCCGCAACCACCGCCGGGTCCAGAACCGCGCACCCGAGGTAATCGAGAAAGAAAAGCGGGCTGGCGCCCTGGACCAGGATGTCATTCACGCAATGCGACACGAGGTCGATCCCGACCGTGTCATGCTTGCTGGTCGTGAACGCGAGCTTCAGCTTCGTGCCGACGCTGTCCACGCTCGAAACGAGCACGGGTTGCTCCATACCAAAATCGGTGAGATCGTACATTGCGCCAAAGCTGCCGATATCCCGGAGCACACGGTCGTCGAAAGTTTTCCGAACGACACCTTTAATAACGCGCAGCGCCTCGTCTGCGGCGTCTATGTTCACGCCTGCATCCCGATAGCTCAACGGTCGTTGCTCCTCAGCCATAACACTCTCCTCAACAGCGGCGTTCGGACGCACGCCCTAAGAACTGCTTCAAGTCCGATTCGGGAAAAGAATACCCATCGTCACAGCATAATTCAAAATGATATCCCTCTCGTCCGTGGAGTGCGGCATCGAAGAAGTGGGAGATATAGGGGGATGAGGGGGATGGGGGGATAGGGGGATAGGGAGATAGTGGGATTCGGGAAGGAGATGAGGAGATGATTGAATCGAAGAAAAGTAGTTTGTCTCCTTATCTCCAATATCTCCATATCCCCTTTTCTTACACTTGTTTATGAGAAACGTTCCCAAAATATCGTCGTAAGTTTCGAAACATGTTACGGAATAAGACCCTACGCTTCTTCCGGACCTACGCTCGGAAGAAGTGGCGCCTACGGCGCAGTTTTGCATTTCTATGTCATTTGTTTTGAATCTCTTACAGCGAACTCATAATATTTTGTCGATAGCCCGGCACTAAGCGCCTAATCCGCCTTACTGGCGAATGCGCCGAGGACGCCCATCTTCGTGCGGTTGCCGCCCTTTTCACCCGTGAGCGCATCCTGTAGCCGGATGTCTAGTGAACTGCCCCAGCGTTCGTAGTAATAGACCCAGTAAGGGTAGTAGAACAGGCCGGCGCCGATCGTCTCCTCGATGAATGGTTTCTCGCGTGCGGCGCGGCGTCGCAGGATGGCTCGCAACAGTTCCTTGCGGCCGATCTTGATGGCCTCGTCCTCCGCCAGCTTGGGATGGAATACTTCTTCGTTGAGGTCGCCCTCGACGAGGTCGTCGTGCATCTGGAAGATGGCGAATGACCCGGAATGGCCCTCGACGGAGACCGCAACCTCGCCTTCGCCTCGGTGCGAGTTGACCCTAATGGTGATGATGTAGTATGGCAGCCAGATTCGCTCGAGATATGGCAACCGCTTGCCGGCGCCAATCTCACTTTGGGCACCGAAACGCCGCCGGCACAGGAGTCCATAGAGGTTCCCGAAACGGCGACGCTCGAAAAAGCGCAACGCGGCGTCTTCAGACACGCGCGCCTCGATGTATTTCATAGCTCGGCACGCCCTCAGGACGGCTTCGACCGCTTCGAGGTCTTACGGCCCCAGACGAAGACCCCGATGCCAATGGCCAGCAGCACTAGGCCGGCGGTCAGATTCACGACCGTCTGCCGGTAATTCTCGGCCCATGCCGTGCCAACCAGCACCGGTATCGAAAGTATTGTGATAAAAATGCCGAGCACGGTTTGCGTTTCCGCGTCGCGTTTGAAGTGGTGCGGATCGTGTTCCGCGTCGTACGGGTTTTCCTTCTTCTCGCTCACGGCGTCTCTCCCTTAGTGCTCTGGCTCATAAGTTCGGTCACCTATTTTTGACAGGATAACAGGATAGACGGGATTATTGATATCCTGTTTATCCCCCTCTTAGCTCCTTGACCTTTCGCTTTACTTCGACTTTCTT
>CAYRLQ010000156.1:0-9771 GCA_964425145.1 uncultured Nitrospiraceae bacterium | reverse complement strand
CTCTTGTTGTGCTTGCAAAAAATCCGCGCCGCAGCCTGTGAGAAATCCGGGCTAGGCCGACAGCATGTGTCCCACCGGCCATCATACTCTACCCCGACGATCTGGCGCTCAGCGGCCCGAGAGCCACGACTAACCTCTCCGTTCAAGCTTCTTGAACGTTTCGATGTTGTAGAAAGCGTCATTGGAGAAGTCACCGTACGCGCTGCGGTGCTGATAGAGGTCCCTCACAGTATCGGCAATGCCGTACTTGGGCGCGAACCCCAAGTATGTTTTCGCCTTCTCGCAGGCGACTTTGTAGTTGCGATAATCCCGAATATCGTGCACAGTAATGTGGACGCGCCTATCGGCCAATCCCTCGACTTCATCCTTCACCGTGTCGGCGACTTGGCCCACCGTGAAGTTGTCGTAGGCAATGTTAAAGACCCCGCTGATGCCCTGGTCCGCCTGAACCGCCCGCAGAAAACCCAACGCCGCGTCCCGCACGTCAACAATCGGGCGCCAGATAGACGGATTGTTCACCGTTATCTCTCCGTCCAGCAGGGCGAATTTGAACATGGTGTTCACAATCAGGTCAAAACGCATCCGCGGGCTGTACCCGCACACCGTCCCCATGCGCAATGCGATGGTCGAAAACCGCCCGTCCTGGAACTGCAGCACCCCCCGTTCACCCTGCAGCTTCGACACACCGTAGGGGTAGCTACAGGTCACCGGCGATTCCTCATGGTAGAGTTCATCGACCGTATATCCATAGATCGAGCACGAGGATGCGTATATAAAACGGCGCACACCGGCCCTCTTCGCGCAAAACGCCAAATACGACGGTAACGCGCCGTTTTGGATGAAGTTCATCGCGGGATCGTGCTCAGCCATCGGGTCGTTGGACAAGCCGGCGAGGAAGATGACCTGATCATAATCTTTCAGGTCGGCTTCCTCGAGCTTAAACAGGTCCTTTTGCGTGACGCTTGTCCCCTCGGGAAGGTGGCTGCCGAACCATAACAAATCGACGACCGCCACATCATAACCGTGCTCTTGCAACAAAGGAACCAGCACCGAACCGATAAAACCTGCACCTCCTGCAAGCAAAATCCTCATATGAACACCCCTTCAAATCCTGCGCCGGCTGGCGGATTAACTTCAGACGATGCCCATACGAACACCCCTGGGTACGGGTAGGGCGCCTGCTGGTCTCGAAAGCGCTTAAAGCTGGTAAACAAAGTTGTATTCGGCCTGTTGGAGCGGTGGCGCATGCGCATCCTTCTCGGAGACGATCGTCGGTTCCAAAGGCCACTCGATGCCGACTTGCGGATCGTTATAAGACAGCGATCGCTCGGCCTCTGGCGCGTGCGCGGCGGTGCATTTATAGTACACCAGCGTCTCGTCCTCCAGCGCGATGAAACCATGCGCAAACCCCGCCGGAATCCACAACGCGAGCCCGTTCTCGCCGCTCAAGGTCCGGCCAACCCACTTGCCAAAGGTCGGCGACCCTCTCCTCAGGTCCACAGCGACATCAAAAACCGACCCCGTCACCGCTCGCACCAGCTTGCCCATGCTGTAGGGCGCCAACTGGTAATGCATCCCCCGCAAGGTCCCCTTGGCGGAAAGGCTCAAATTATCTTGCACGAAAACTTCCGTAAAGCCCTGTCCCTCCCATACCTCGCGCGAGTAGGTCTCGGTGAAAAAGCCCCGTTCGTCGCGAAACACACCTACTTCCACGGTGAGTACCCCGTCGATCTCCGTCTTGGAAAACGTAACCGGCATCGTCATCGCGATGGCGCCCTTTCATCGCCCGAACAGGCACGGACCCAGCACGCAAAGCGGCCTGGGATGGGGTATTCTATGCCAGAAACCGACAGGTTTCAAATGCACTACAGACGAAAGCGCCCAGCAGCTATCCCTGCTGCCCTTTATACCACGAGACAAACCGGCGGACGCCTTCGTCGATGGTGTACTTTGGGTTGTAGCCCAGGCGGTCGCGCGCGCGCTGGATGTCGGCGTAGGTGATCGCCACATCGCCGGGCTGAAGGGGCATTTGCTCGATGGTGGCGGGCTTGCCCACATGTTCGGCGATCAGCGCGATGAGGTCGCGCAGGCGTGTGGTGTGATGCTCGCCCAAGTTGAATATCTCATACCGAAACGGTGTATCGACTGCTTTGACCACACCATCGATAATGTCGTCAACGTAGGTGTAGTCGCGTTGGGTCGAGCCGTCGCCGAACATGGGCACGGGCTCCCCGGCGTCAATGAGCCGTGTAAACTTGTGGATGGCCATGTCAGGGCGTTGCCGCGGCCCATAGACCGTGAATAAGCGCAGCACCGTCACGTTCAGCCCGTAGACGTGGCTATAGACGTGGGCCTGAAGTTCGTTCATACGCTTGGTGGCCGCGTAGGGACTGATGGGCCGGTGCACCGGGTTGTCCTCGCGGAAGGGCACCTCCGTAGAGCCGCCGTACACGGATGAGCTCGACGCAAAGACCAGGTGCGAGGGGTCCACCGACCGGCAGGCATCGAGGATGTACTGCGAACCGAGCACGTTCACCCGATGATACAGGTTCGGATCGGCCAGGGACGGGCGGACGCCGGCCCGCGCCGCCAGATGCACCACCACCTCCGGAAGCGCTTGTTGGAACAGCTCGGAGACGCGTCCCCCATCGCAGATGTCCGCCTCATACAGGCAGTAATTAGGGTGTTCAAGGGCCTGGGCCACGTTTCGACGCTTGATCTCGGGGTCATAATAGGTGTTGAAGTCGTCGATACCGACCACCTGATCGCCCCGCTCCAACAACCGCTCGGCCAGGTGAGACCCGATAAACCCCGCCGCACCGGTAATCAGTACCCGTTTCATGAACACCCCTCACAGAATGCGGCGAGAGCCACTCGGCTTTCACCCTTTGCCGACACGCGCGCAAGTATAGTAACGCACCGCACGCCAGTCAAGACCACAATCGAGAACTCGAACGCCCGTGGTGGCTTTGATACCATCTGGACCATGGGCAAATCCAAGAAGCGCTCGCGCAAAGGGCGCCTGAGCTTCGTCGCCATACTACTCGTGGCTGCCGCGGGCGGTGGCGCCTACTACGTCCAACAGGGCGGCTACCTCGATACGACGAGGACTCACGACGGCGACCGCGAGACGGCGCAAGGGGACATCCAGGTCTATTTCGCCCCTTGCAACCCGCTCAATCCACTGGGCATTGACGACCGCCTTATACGCTTGCTCGAAAGCGCCACGAAATCGATCGACTGCGCCCTCTACGAGCTCCAACTGCCCGAGGCCGCCAAGGTCCTCATCGCCAGGCACCGGGAGGGCGTGGCCGTCCGAATCGTTTCCGATTCCCGGTACGAGGATCGCGACGCGATCCAAACGTGCATCAACGCGGGCATCCCGGTCGTGTTCGACAACCGCAGTCCCTTCATGCACAACAAATTCTGCATCGTCGATGGTCGGCTCGTCTGGACGGGGTCGACCAACGTCACCGAAAACGGCATGTACCGTAATAACAACAATGCCGTCCTGATCGCCTCGGCGAAGTTGGCGCTCAATTTCACCAACGAACTCGAGGAGATGTTCCAAAAGAAAAAATTCGGCGCCCGCTCGCCCAAGAACACCGCGTATCCGGAGGTGTGGGTCCGCGATGCGCGCGTCGAGTGCTACTTCGCCCCCGAGGACGGCGTGCAACGGGAAATCCTGGACGAGATCGCCGATTCGGAGACGCAGATCGATTTCATGGCGTTCTCGTTTACGTCCAATGAAATCGCCCGAGCCATGGCGGCGCGCCTTGCGGACGGCGTCAGGGTACGCGGCCTGTTCGAGATGCGCAACGCCGCTTCCAAGCATTCCAAAGACGAGTACCTCGCCGAACGCGGCGCCACGGTGTACATGGACCACAACAAATACACCATGCACCACAAAGTCATCGTCATTGACGTCAAAACCGTCATCGCGGGCAGCTACAACTTCAGCACCAACGCCGAAAAGCGAAACGACGAGAACGTCCTGATTATCCACTCGCCCGAGGTCGCCAAAAAGTACACCCGCGAGTTCGACAAACTCATCGCCATGTAGCCCCCTGCAGAAATTCAGAGCACACCATAGCCAATGCCACCCAGACAGGCGCGCCCCTGCCAGCGGAGACCAGGACCAGAGAGCGGGGAAAAGGCGAATTGACTATGGATGCCCCTGGAGTCCCCGTATTCTAACTGCTGCTTTATTTGATTTCGCTTGTGTTTTTTTGCTAAAATAAGAGGCATGAGCCGCACAGTGGACATAGCGCTACCGGATCTTCCACATCATGTGACCCAACCCGGGAATCCTGAAAGAAAGAAACCCATATCCTGTTCCTATGTTTCTCCTGGGGGCCTGATCCTGATTGCGGTGGGACTGGCTGTATTGCCAGTACTTCGTTTCGTCGGCGCTCAGGAAAGCGTGCAACCACCAGCGGCAAGCTGGTCGCCCGCTCAAGCTGACACATCGGCGCGACGCCTACCCACAACACCGACCACCGCTTTGAGTGGCATTGTCAGGGGCATCGTGGTAAACGATGTCACGGGCGAGCCGGTGCCCGGGGCCTTCGTCGCCATCGACCATACCGGCGACGCGGGCGGGTCAAATCTGGAACGTCTTAACAAGCAAGGCCTCTATGTCACCACGGAGACCGACGCAGAAGGCCACTATGCGCTCGAGAGAGTTGCCTTACGGGACGATCATCCATTGTACGTTACCGCGTCGGGATTCGTTCGCTACGCAGAGACCGTCTCGTTGACGCCGCAGCATCCCAAGCGCGAACTCGAGATTCGGCTCAAACCCGGTGCGGCGATTATTGCGGAAGTGCAAGGCGAGGAGGGTCCAGGTCCAGTAGTAGCTTACGTCGCGCTGCGCCTCACGGCGCAGGACGGACGGCTGTTCCTTCCGCCGCGGGGAGACTGGCCGGCCTGGCCATACCGATACGAGCGGGCTACAGACGGCCGACACGAATTCGCGGACCTGGGGCCGGGACGATTCCGCGTTGAAGCGATTCAGATCGAAAACCGAACTATCGTGTACCTTGGCGCTGCTGAGACCGAGGTAGCGGAAGCTGAGACCAAGACGCTTCGGATTGAGTCGCGACCGCGTGATACGAAAGCAACCGTTACGGTGGCGCCCGACCCATATCAACTGAAGGAACAGCCCATCACCGTCTTTGAGCTGGGGCCGGAACTCGACCCATCGTTGCCGCAGGGCTATTTCGTTCATCCGGAAGACGAGCATCTCGGCCGGATGCAGGCTAATGCCATCGTGCTTCAACACGACCTCGGCGAGGACGCTTCGAAAGACGCGTCGTCCAGGGCCGCATCCTTTAAGTCCTTTGAAATAAAAGGCTTACCCGAAGGCAGATATACGGCTGCGGTTCTTACTGTCGGCAAATACCCAAACTTCAATAGCCCGGCCGTGTATCCGCGATGGACAACCTTCGCGGTGCGCGAAAGCGAACCAGCGAACATCCAGATACCCTGGATCGAACCGAAGGGCCCTTACCCGCCCGACGCATCTCTCCGATCCCCGGCACGATCCGATCTCCCAACATAGCAAACATAGGCACAGCATTTGATTCAGAGATTGAAAAGAGCTTGAGCGGGTTCTCTGTGGAGCAAGGCCTGAATGCGTCGAGTGCGATAAGCTGCGGAGAGCAAGGGAACTGAGAAGAACGCGCCTATTCCGTAGTCTGTCCCTAGATCTTCCTAGATCTTCTTAGATCTTCCCTCTAGATCTTCCCTGCAAACTCAATGTCAGTGATCTGCGCGATGGCATTTCCCTCTTGCCATTCTGAAGGAACACTGGGCGCTTTGTAGAAGCTGCCGTGCTCCATCTGCCAAATGTAGTTTGGCTTAAGAGGCTTGTTGTCGCCGAAGGAATACTCAGAGACTAAGACGGGGTGGTAGTCTTCTTCTGCTATCGTATTCCCCCATGCGTCCCGAAAGTAGACTGTCACTTCTACTTCGCGCAGGGTTCGAGACCCTCGGTTTCTGATTTTGAACTCAACTCCCGGAACGTTCCCGTCTAGCAGCGACTCGTAGTACCTAGCCTGAAAGTCATAGAGATCGAGAAACTCCATGTACTCCTGCTTCTCTTTGAAGAGTCTTTGGGCATCCACGTCAATGCTTGCGGTAGTAGTCGGAAGAGAACCTGTAGCTGTTCCTTCCCCAGGAACAGTTGTGTGAGACGTGGCAGGGGTTGACAAGCCAAGATCTTCCGACTTCGCATCCTTCATGGCGTCCGAAGCAGAAACCGCGACACGTAGCAATCCGACCAGAACGACCAGAACTGGGATCACTACAGTCAGAACCAGCATGACGATACCACCGAGTACCCTTCCTTGTGCCATGGCGGTGATGCTAAGGACAAAGGATGCGAGAAGAAGAGGTATATATATTATAAATAATAGTGGCTGCCACCAGATCATGCATACGCCGATAGTGAAGCACGCAATAGAGCCGATAAGCGCTCCCTGCTGCACATTCGTCTTCAGTTCTTTTTGACCCTTCAGAAACTCACCGCAATAGCGGCACTTCTTAGCAGATCGCAGAATCTGCTCTCCACAGTAAGGGCATGCTCGCGTCTTGCCTTTTCTTTTCGAGTGGTCAGAGAGAACTCCCGAGGATTCCTCATCAATCAACTCAGGTTCATGGGCAGATTCCACCTTGGGTGCAAATTTGGCTTCTTCTTGCGCTGGAATGGTCACGGTCTTCTGGCAATTCTTACACTTCCCTGTTCTACCGGCGTACTCTTCAGGAACCCTGAGCTGATGACCACAGTGTGGGCAAGTGTGGGTAATCATTGTCTGCTCCCTTGAAGACACCGCGCTTCGGAGGAGAATTCACCCGATGTACAGACGCAAGACCTTAACCCTCGCGTTGATCAATGTAACCACGCGGGGGGCCGCGTGAATGGTTTGCTGACGCGAGGTATAGGCTAATTCTCTCATGTCGAGATACCCCTTCGGCCCCAGTACTGCCCCACTTCAAGGCCACATCCAGTATACACCAGTTCTAGGCTAAAGTAATATCTTTTGTGCGAAGCATGAGGCCGCTTGCGCAAGCGAGCGTGATTTCCACCAATTGATTGCAAGTCGGTATTAGACGACCTGCGCGCGGATGCCGTAGAGCCTGCAATAGGCTCTGAGTTCTTTCTTGTAGTCTCCGTAGAAGAAAATCTGGTGGAAACCCGGATATGCGAGCAGGTCTGAGACGCCGTCGAGCTTCAGGCTCACGGATACCACGCACCCGCCCGAAGGCGGCACGGCCACGTTGCCGACCACCTCGCCGGCGGAGATGATCATCTGCGGCGGTGTGCCCGGCCCGTCACTGAGCAGGACATCGGCCACGGTAACCCGTTGCCCGGGGCGCCATTGTGGCACGGGCACCGCATCGCGATTGCCATGGTGATGGGACAGGTGAAACGGCTCTGGCGGCCGGCCGAATCCGTTCAACCGGGTGGCGCACGTGCAGTGCGCGCCGATCAGGCAGTCATTGGACGTGTCCGGGACGGGGTCTTGTTGGAAGCCGGGCCGGTCGAAGAGGTACTGAACGAGGGCATGGGTGACGCACGCGCCGATGTCAGCCTCGCACGCGGCGGGCACGCCATGATCGAGCATGCGCGACCAGGCGATGCACGGCAGGCTCACGTCGGTGCCCCCCACGGCCCCGAGACAATCCATGGTGATGCCGTCGCCCTCTTCGGCCTCGAGGATAGTCCGGGCCACCACGTAACTCTTGACGCCGTTGTACACATCTTGCCGGGTTGGCCCGGCAATGCGCTTGGCCGCCTTGAGATACTCATCCGCAATGGCTTTGATCTCCTCGGATGTCGGCGTGTGCCGGTACAAATCGAGGAAGGTGCTCGCAGGAACGTAGCGCAGCTTCGTGCCCAAGTGCCCGACCTCGCTCTCCTTGCGCTCTTTGCCTTTGAGCACGATGAAGCGGGCCTCGCGCAGTCTCGCGCCGGCCCTGATCATCTTCATCCCGTAGAGGGCCTGGTTGAAATCATCCGTCGAGCAAATGAACGCCCCGTCCCGTTTCGCAAGCGGTGCCGTGTTGGTCGTGAAGGCGGTGCCGACCGGCGCGAAGATCACCGCCGGGATGGGACTGCCGACGACTTTGGCCGCAGTGGGCCAGGCATGCTCCTGGCGGTCAAGCAGCACCAGGAAAAGCCCATCGAGGTTCTCGGATTCGGCCTGGGCCAGCCACTGCCCGGCCTCGGCGAGTGAGTAAATCGGCTCGGGGCGTATATCGACATTCATGCCGAATTCGGCTGCCGCAGTCTGGATTCCCCGGCGATAGGTTTCCAGGGCCGCCTCACCGTCATATATAGCCCCCGGCCAGCGCATCCCATATTCTCCCTTGCGCCGGACAAACGCCGCCCTCATCCGAGGTATGTAGCCGGACCCCGGGCCCCCTGGTGCGATGGGCTTCTCGGAAACAGCCGCACCGGCCGCACCCGCCGCGCCTATCACATTATGGCTCAATGCAGTGAAGCCGCTCGCGAGTAGAAAGGTCCTACGGGAACAGCTACCGCTTCTTCCGCTGCTACAGTCCGCTGTCGATGCCATTGTCCATCCTCCTTCAGCAAAACCGATTCCCTTGGCGTACGTGAGAAGTTGAGTATACCGAACCAATGGTCATACCGCCAAAGAGCCAGCAAGGTCACTGCTGTCCGGCTAAAAGTCGCGCAATGAAGACTGAATAAATGCAGTCCTGTGGCACAGGCTGGCAGCCTGTGCTACTCGGGTGGAATGTCAATGGTGCGGCGAATCCATTCCTGTTCGCGGCAATGGCGGAAGATTTTGAACCCCGTGTCGAGCACCTGAATTTCCGTGAACTCGCCGTGCTCTCCTGCCCGGGGGTTCTCGCGGAAGAAGGCCCCGGTCGTGAGGTGCTCCAACGTCGGGAACGCCGCGTCGCGGACGTAGCTGAACCGGTGGACATGGCCGGCCACGTAGAGTATCCGGCGGTCGCTCTTGCCCAGCAGCTCGCGTAACGCGGCGGCGTTGCGCAGCCGGTGTTGGGGGGGCGATGCGTAGTGGGCCGTGCGGTGGCGCAGCGGATAGTGCGCGGCGACGAGCACTGGTCCCGCCGGACAATCGTCCAAAAGGGCCCGGACTACTTCAAGGGTCTTCCGGGTGACGCGTCCGCGTGCGGACAGCGGATTGGGCACGGCCGTCGGCACGAGGATCAGCGGCGTGCCGCCTGGCAAGACGAGTCGGGTCGGATAGCCGTCTTTGGGCAAGAACTCCTCGAAGTGGCGCTCGAAGTGCCCCTTGCGGCATGCCTCGAATGTGTATACGTCGTGATTGCCGGGCATCAAGGCGACCTCGAGCCCGCGTCTGCGCAGCCCCCGAACGAAAGCCGCCGCCATCGCAAATTCCTCCTCGAGCGCCGTCGAGCTAAAGTCACCCGTCAGCAAGACCTGCGTGATGCCCGTAGCAGCGAGAGCGTCGGCAAATGGTTCGGCCCGGTCCATGTTGAACTCGCGCCGCCGCCTGAGCCATAGGTTCAGATTGCCCAGAAAGCGCTTGTTCAACAAGCGCAACGGGTTTGTCACAACCTTCCAGAAATGAAGATCGGCGACGTGACAGACCGTATCCCGAGGTTGCTCTTTATCAGGCAATGGTTTTTTGCTTCTTTCTTTGCCTAAGGCGGCACAGCCGCAACCAAAAACGAAGAAGAGTGTAACAAAAGGGGATAAGGGGATTAGGGAGATGAGGAGATGTTTCGATCGAAGAAAAGCAGTTTGTCTCC
>CAYRLQ010000155.1:0-9918 GCA_964425145.1 uncultured Nitrospiraceae bacterium | reverse complement strand
AGGTCCATTCGGTAGCATGGACCTGAGGCCGCTATCGCGGAACGGAACCGCGCCACTACAGCCTATCACCTCTCCCGCGCAAGACACTCTCCATATATTAGAGGACTTTGTTGCAGTGGTCAGGAAAGGGTGTTTCAGGAGCGTGCCACGCGAAACGAATGGTGTTTGGTTGACAGAACGGCCCAGATAGTGCGCAAAATACGACCTATTTCGTAGTCTGTCCCCTAAACTCCCCGGTTGGGGTCTTCCTTTGCCGGGAACGTTCCTCCAGAACGGCACGAACTTGGCTTTGGGACAGCAGCGCAACAAGTTTCGGCAAGGAGGCCGTGTTGTCGGCATGCTTTTTATTGGAAGAGTCGTCAAAGAGACAAACGAGGGTCATGATCAGCTCGAAAAGAAGTGCATCAACGATATGGTTGTATCCGGGGGCAGTTTTGGTTTTGCTGAAGTAGCTCATGACGTCATCGTGGTACGCTGCGCGGCAATAATAGGCCTTGAGCTTCAAGGCGTGCCTAACATTGGCGTCGACAAGTTCCAGAATCCTTGTTGCTTTGTCTGCCTTTTCATCAGGTGTCACCTGCAGTCCTCCTGCAGAGCCAACGCTGCGCGCATCAGCGGCTTTGGCCCGCTGCATGCGCTGGTTATGTGCCCCACCATGGCCAGCCAATGTTGGCTAGCCCGTTCACCAACAGGAGAATTGCTACAGCCATGAGAAGCCAGTCTCTCGATGTCTTTGTGCGCCGAAACCTGGCAGCAACCACCACTGCGACAAGGGCCATCTGCATCACCAGAAGGGAGAGGTAGAAGGGAAGATTGCTCATCACGGTCATCGAACGGTGGCCTACTAAGAACTCGAGAGGACCAACTAACGCTTCGAAGAGAAGGCGGACCGTAAAGCCACCGGCATTGAAGGGAATTCCGATGATCGGAAGAAGCAGAACAAGCACTGCATCGACACCGCCGATGCTCGTGGCGTGGAATCCCATAAGCAGACTGCAAACTTGGACCACGCTGACGACAAACCCGATCAGCAATTGACTCCCGAATGCCAGTGCAACTGCGAAAACTACAGTCCTGGTCGCAGATTTCATCTCGGGCCCTCCACACATAACTTCTGTTTATATGGTTTCCAGATATACCCGCTTTCGGGTCTTGCTTCCAGATAACACGCCAAGGGGAATTAAGAATTGTGAATTGTGAATGAAGAATTGAAGAACACCGAATATTCACTATTCAGAATTCGCTATTCTCAATTCTCCACTAGCGGGTGTTCTCCTTTGTGTTCTTGATGATGGTCGTAAGAATGGCGACAAGTTCGTTGCTTTCCTGGAGCAGCGGGGCCAGTTTCTCCGCCGGGACGATGTTCGTGGCCACAATGAGCCGAAGCCAGTAGTGTGTCTCGCGCGCCTCTTTGCAGGCGATCGGCATCTTCGAGACGAAGTCCGCCCGGCTCTGGCCGGCTTGCGCTTCCTCGACGTTTGCGCCAATCGAGGTACCTGAGCGGAGCAGTTGGCGGCAGAGCGTTCGGCTAACCGCCGGGCTTTTATCAAGCTCGCGACAGAGACAGACGATGCGCGTGGCAAACGCAAAAGTTCGCTCACGCAGGTCATTCGCCATTTCCAGCACCATTCCCAATTCTCAATTCTGAATTCCCAATTCTCAATTCAAACGTTGTCATGTCGCTGCGCTCTCGATTGCTCCAAATCAACTGAGAGCAGATTATAGCTCTTGAGGCTATTGAGTCAAGTGATTCGGACTTCTCTTGTTCCCCTCATTTCCAGGATCCTCCGTGGACACGTACCTGCGTGTGAGTATGCATTCCCACGGGGACCGTGGGAACGAGAAAGTCTTGTCGCGTGTCATTGCGAGCGAAGCGAAGCAATCTTCCGGTCTTTCAGGAGGTGTTGGCTTAGGTCGAGTAGATTGCTTCGTCGTTTCCCTCCTCGCAATGACGGGGGAAGGAGGTCCTCGCAATGACGGGGAAGCATGGGGCGGCGAGGATGCTACTGGCCGGGCACGCGTCGAACCCATTGGCGCCAAAGGGGCAAGGGGCTGCAGCCCCTTGTCTTCGCGTCAATTCCTGGACCAAGCGGCTTTCAAGCCTGACTACGCCGCGCTCTTGACTTCGCGTCCTTCGTGGTCTTCGTGGTGAGTATTTGGTTGCGGGAAATTTGGGAAATGTGGGGACAGACTACGAATTTCTCCTTTGACAGACCTCAAAACGGGGACTTGGCAATGACGGAATTCGCACCCGGTGGGGCACGTGTACGCGTCAGCGGGGCGCGACACGTCTGGCCGGCCGGGAAACCACTTTGCGGCTTCCCTTCTGCTGCTGTTCTCTCCAGGATTTCGTCACCGACATAGCCCTTGCTTTTCTGTGCACAATTCTGTACACTGATGTACAGAAGCGGTGGAGGCCCAACCATGAAAACAGTGACTTTCACGGAGTTTCGGAAGGGCGCGTCAAGCCTGTTCTCGGATGTCGAGAAGGGCGAGGTCGTATTGGTGACGCGTCATGGGAAACCGATTGCGGAGGTGATCCCGGCGGCTTCGGTGCGCGATGACAGCCCGTCCTGGAAGAGACCCGGCCTGAGGCTTTCTGTCAAAGGCGCGGGCCTGGGCGCCGCAATACTCGAGGACCGAGCCCGTGAGGACGTTCGTTGACTCCTCTGCGTTCGCCAAGCGCTATGTTGACGAAGCAGGCAGCCAAACCGTGGATGACCTCTGTGCGGAGGCCTCTGAACTGGCGCTCGGTGTGATATGCATACCGGAGATCATTTCTGCCCTCAACAGGCGAGTCCGGGAGCGGCGGCTCTCACGTCGTCAGTACGCCCAGGCCAAAGAACGTCTGTCCGAAGACGTGCGCGATGTCATCATCATCAATCTGACGCCCTCGGTGATCGCGGCCTGCACGGCCATTCTCGAGGCCGGCCCGGTCCGTGCCATGGACGCGTTACACGTGGCGTGCGCGCGCGAATGGGGAGCGCAACTCTTTGTGTCGTCGGACAAGAGACAGATCACCGCAGCCAGAAAGGCTGGCCTCCGCACCAAATCCGTATAGCGTGACCAACCAGTATATCGAAACCACGGTCATGCTGACGCTGGGCGCCGCGATCTGCGAATTCTGCGGCACAAGTCAATCAAATCCCCCTTGTTTCGCAAACCGTGCCTTTTCACGCCCGCCAAAGCTCAAGCCCGTGCCGACACAGCACTTACGTCCAATTCAGTGCAACACGCCGGGCCGATCTTATGGGGAGAGTCTGTCGCTTGAGCGTTGAAGGCACCCGAAGGGAGGAATTCCGGGGCAGCTCTGGGAACACCATACTTACTTCTTCATTTTGTGGTCTGGCGTTGGACATTGACGAGGCGGCAGCGTCGCTGATGCGCCGTCGCGAACGGACGGGGCCGGCTCTTGGGCGATGCTGATTTCATCGCTGGGCTTGAGACGCCCCGGATTCATATTCTAAGTGCACGATGGAAGGATTGCGGAGGGTGTTGAGCCCAGTTTACAGGTCATGAGACCCGCCGGGGTCCTGGGACAAAGCCACGGGGTGAAGTGCGGGACTTACGGGTTCCAGGCCGAACGCCTCGAAGAATTGCTCTCTCTGAGGATTTCTTCCCTTCTTGTTGAAATACATTTCAATCGTCCGCCTCGAGAAACTGGGTTCTCGAAGCCTGTAGCGAGCAAAGCGCTTTTGTACTGCCGGATCAGAAGCTTTGCTGCGGTATTCCTCTTTCAGGAGAGGCAAGACAAATCGCTTGCGTAAGGCCCAGTAGTGTGAAGGATTATATGATTCGTCAAAATCGGGCGTTACGTATGCTTTAATATCGATCGGACGAACGAGGACCCACTTATTGCCATTTCGTTGGATGTGAGGCCTTTCGCCATTACAAAGGTCCCTCGCCATAAGAGACCCTTGAAAACCCGCTTCCAGGTCAGCGTGCGAAAAGATGCCGTCAACCAGTTTTCCGACGACAGTGTTTTCCCAGGCCAGTCCGGTAAGAACGACCTTTTCCATGGCCTGTTCCTCGGTGTAACCTTTGGCGCGTAGGCGCAGATAACGGTTATAGAATCGCCGGCCAAAGCCGAAGAAATGAGCGAGTTTGTCAATTCCACAATAAACGTCACCCACGCGAATAGTCCGGGATATTGGCAAGATGTAAGGGAAGGAATGGCCTCGATAAACGCTCATTCTCTGGTACTGAAAATAGGAAACGGAAGAATCCGGATAGCGATCCACCTCACTCGAGTGATGGAGCCAGTTTCGCAATCGAGAGGCGTGAAGGCCCTTAAAAAAATACAGATAAAGCTTGTTGATCAGCTCTTGACAGTTACAGGGCTGCTTATCCAGGCGATTTCTCTCTTCAAGAAATCTCTCGATCTCAGTATTAAGATACCGATTAATGGCTTCTGAAGAATCCTCCAGTTCTACTCCCCAAACCAGGAACTGATCCGTTTCTGCTGAGTAAGCCATTCCCTGGCACAAGACAAACAGCGAGAGGAATAGCAAACTATGCCGAATGATGCTCACCGCGATTTCTCCCTGCCCGCCCCTTTGCCAGAGCACGACGTATTCCAGAAGAGTACGGACCAAACATGTATCATGTATATCATCGCCCAAACCGGGGATTTCGGGCTGCTGAACCAAGTTGTCCCGGAGATCGGTTGAGTTGACAGTGTCCCCTTCGGTTCCTATTCTACTCAGTTTGATCGGTTTGGGTCGGAAACTCGTGGGCAAGCCGCATGAGCTGCCGTTCATGGCTCCGGACGCGGCTGTAGTGCGCCAGGCCGCCGAGTGTAACCAGTGCCAGTATGACCGTGAAGATAGCCCGTCGCACCTTCTGCACCTTCGGTGCGCCCATGAATCATTCGCCAAGGCGTTGGGCCATACAAGGCCCCACATTTGACGAGCAAAGCCGACTGACTTACCCAGCCTATCGCATCCACGTCTGCGGGTCAACCACATCTTGCCGTGCCACAATCTGACTTGTGAGCGGCCTGACCTTGCCGGACGTTCGCTCTCCCAGTGGGACTGCGCCGGTCTGTGGTGCGGCGGAGCGCATTTTTCCCGGCCAAGTTGTGGGCGGCGGGAACCTGTAGGTAGAATCCGATCGCGAGCATAGGACATGAGCGTAGTTCCGAGCGACAGAGATTCCCTTGCGCTAGGGCGCTGGATCGAGCACCGCGACGCGGAGGCCTTTAAGGAGCTTGTAGGTCGCCATTCCGGCATAGTGTATGCCACCTGCCGGCGCGTGCTTGGCGACGCTTCCGAGGCCGAAGACGCGGCCCAGGAATGCTTCGAGAGCCTCGCCCGGTTCAAAGGGACGCCCCCGGCCCGCCTGGGCCCGTGGCTGCACCGCGTGGCCACGAATCTGTCCCTCAAGCGGACCCGCTCCCGGTTGCGGCGAAGGAAGCGGGAAGAGGCCTATGCCTCCGAGCGCCCGGTCCCCGCCGAACCCGGGTGGGACGACGTCTACGGCCATGTCGATGAGGCCATCGCCGCGTTGCCCGACCGGCTCCGGGCGCCGCTCGTAGCCCACTTTCTCGAGGGCCAAACGCATCAGGCGATTGCAGAGGCCCTCGGGGTCCCACGACAGACGGTGACGGACCGCATCAGCCGGGGCGTCAAGGAAGTCCGCAGGGCCCTGGCCAGGCGCGGCATCGCGATCACGATTCCCACGTTGAGCGCTTTCCTGAGCGCGGAGATGGCTGAGGCGTCCCCGGCATCCTTCACTGCCACGCTCGGGAAGTTGGCTGTGTCTGGTGTTCGTGGCGGCATACGAGGTGCGGCGAGCCTGTCCGCGTCACACGCCGCCACGGTGGGAGGGACTCTACTGATGAAAAAGATCGTATCCGTTCTCGTTGTGCTTTGCCTCGCAGTCGCCGGTTTCTACGTCTACCGGTCGAAGCAACCCGATCGCCCCAAGGAATCCCCGCCCGTTCCGTTTGAGGGCGGTGTCTACGAGGAATGGAAGGAAGAAGATGCCGTCACCAAGAAGGCCGTTGAACCGCCCGCCGAGGAGACTCCCGAAGAGCTGGCTGTGGCTGAAGAAGAATTCATCAAGGAGGGCGCCGACCCGTATACCGACAATACCGCGTTCTTACGCGGGCACGTCGGCTTGGAGGATGGGTCGCCGGTGCAGCTCGTTCGTTGAAGAAAGCGTGCTTTGTGTCATTCTGGAAGTGAAGAATAAGGCGCCCAAGGCGGGTTTGGCGCCCGCTACGATAGCGCGATGCTTGCGAAGGACACGATCCCACCTAAGGGATCGGGCGCATAATCATAACAGAGCAATTCGCCCGATTGGGCGGCGCCTTCGACTGTTTTGAGCGTGGCATAGATGCAGCCCAGTCCGCAGACGCGCCGCCGGTTGGAATCGCGCATGACGGACTGGTAAAACTTCCGTGGCTCAACGGCGGTCACATGCGCGAGGTCTTCCTCGTCGCGCCTGGCCACCCGGTGGATGACCGCGTCGCTGATATCGAAGGGATCGCCGAAGCGCTTGCCGACATGCGCTAGGTCAGCCCCGGCGATAACGGTGACGCGATCGTCCGGGGTCGCGGCGATATTGCGGCAGGCGGCAAGAAACGCGTTGACGGCCTCGAGTGAGTCCGGCTCGGTCAGGAAGGGATCGTCGGAAAACTGGCTGCATAAAATGGGCACGATGCGGACATCCGTGCCGTACAGGTAGGCCAGCATCATCGTCTGAAGCTCGATGGAATGTTCCGTGCGATGCACCGATTCGTGTTCATACGGGTCCCAATCGCAGGTTTCCTCGAGCCGGTCCACGACGGCATGGTCGGTTTTGAGGACGCCGAACGGCGTTTCAAAGTCTTTGCGCGTCAAGATAAATGGCACCGGCGGCGCCATGTGCGCAACGCCAAAAATGATGGCGGTCCTGGGCTTCCCCCGCTTGTATAGGCGGAGGTACCCATGGGCGTAGGCATGGCCCCCGCGAGAGTAATCGATGTGCGGCACGATGATGCCCCGGGCGGGTGGCCCGGAGCCCATTTCGCCAGGCGCCTCGCCGGGCCCCTTGCCCTTGAGGAAGGCCGACTGGATGAATTCGCGGAGCCCAACGGGGTCGGCGGGATAGGATTTGCCCGCGCCATAGGGCTGGCGGACGGAGGCCTGTGCAAATGCGTCCTCCACGCGCTTGCGAATGGCGAAAAACCGCTCTGTTAACAGGAACCCATGCTCGTCCAGTCGGCCGACGAGTTCGCGCAACTGTTCGGACGGCAGGATCGTCCCGCCGAACTGCCGCGCGAAGGCCACCTGAATATCGCGCGTGTCGGTCTTCCCATCGAGAGACGAGGCAATAAAGAACGCCGCCGGACTCAGCAACATCTGCTCCTCGACGAATCCTTCGGGGTCGTACAAGCAGACGAGTGTTTGGCCTTCATGCTGGACGGGAGATACATCTAAATCTCGCAACGCGGGTAGTGACATGGCGACCAGATTATGCCGCCAAATAGCCGCGCGATGCAATGTTAGTCGTTAGGATACGGTGAATAACCGCGTCGCGTCGGCGTCTAATGTCTCGAAAGTCACGTGAATAGTTGCCCGGAGCGTGGTACAATAGAAAGTGAAGCGCGGTACGCACCGGCTTTGAATCGATAATGAGGTGGAAAGGTGACCACGATGAAGCAGCGTGCCTTTTGGACGATGACGCTGGTTGTGGTGGCGGCGACGCTCGGCTTGGGGTGTGAGACGACCTCCACGCAGGAAGGTGCCGTGGTCGGCGGGATGCTGGGCGCGGGCACGGGCGCCATCATCGGCCATCAGACGGGACACCAGGGCGAAGGCGCGTTGATCGGCGCGGCTGCGGGGGCGTTAACGGGCGCGTTGATCGGCGATCAAGTGGACCGCGAGCCCGGGCAGGCGCCGGCCGTAAGGGCCACCCGAACGGTACAGAGGGGCCATTATGAAACCCGGGTCGTCACGAGCCCTTCGGGAGAAACCTACGAAGAACGCGTCTGGGTCCACGACAGATAGGCAACGAAAACCACTCCTGAACCAATCCACGTGGCGGAAAGTCGGCGCTGTTGCTATCGGCGCCGCCGCCGTGATGACATGGTACGGGGTGGATGGGGAGTTTCTACGCCAATCGCTTTGGCGTATGCTGGTCTACTGGAGCATCTGTCTCGCCCTACTGGCCGTCGCGGGCTACATTGTCATTCTCGACATCCGCTATATTCGCCTCCAATACACCATCGGCCGACGTCTGGTCTTTCGTCAAACTCTCGGCGACGAGCGATTCAGAAAGGAGCTCCGAACCGCCCAAAGGAAAGTCCAATCAATTCGAAACGCCTCGGGCAACAACGGGCGAAAACAATAACGCGGTCCCACCACGACAGTGCACGGTGCACTGAGAAGAGGCAGCATGAGCCGTATCGTACTTGTGGGTCTGATCGTACTGGCGCTCAGCGCGTGCAAACCCATGGAGCCTACATCCCGAAGAATTGGCCCAAGCGGCGAGTCGGGCATCGTTACGAGTGAACCGGAGCGGGGCGTGAACATCGTCGACGTCGAGTACGCCGTGCATATCCATGGCGGCCTGGCCAAACAGTCTGAAGCACCCAATATCACCGTCGATAAGCTGGTCAATGCCAGGAATTATGTCGACCTGGCCACCATCACGGTTAACCCGCCGTATCCCGAGGGGCTATGGGTCACGTTTCAGACCAGTTCCGTCGAGGATTTTTTCGATACGCCTGTGGCGCTCCGGGCCAAGGTCTATGTGGACAAAAAGGCCGTGGATTCGTTCACAGTGACACTCGGTGAACGCCTGATCGGGAAAACCGAGGGATACAGTATGGACGTCCTGTCGAAAATCGAGGGCGTTCCGGAAACGGTGTTGGTTTACGCGCAGGCCGAGGCGCTGCTGATGCCCGAGGGCACGGACCCGGCCTCGGTCGACCCGGAAACGGCCACGGCCCCACCGGCACGAACCGGCACGGTTATCAGCAACCCGATTCGAATCAACTTCACACGCTCTGAGGAAGCGCCGTGAATATCGTCTGTATCGGTGCGCATCCCGACGATGCCGAGGTGCATGCCGGCGCGACCTGCGTCAAGTGGACACGGCGTGGCCATCGCGTACTCCTGGTGTCTTTGACCAATGGCGACGCCGGTCACCATGAGATGGGCGGTGGTCCCCTGGCCCGGCGCCGTAAGGCCGAAGCACGACGCTCCGCCGAGCTGGGCGGCATGGAAGACGTGGTGCTCGATCACCACGACGGGGAGCTCGAGCCGACGCTCGAGGTGCGCAAGGAAGTCGTCCGCATCATTCGCAACTACGCCGCCGACCTCGTGTTGACCCATCGGCCGAACGATTATCACCCTGATCACCGCTACGCGGCGGTCGTCGTGCAGGACGCCGCGTTCATGGTCACGGTACCGCATTTCTGCCCCGACGTGCCCGCGCTGCGTAAAAACCCCGTCTTCCTCTACATGATGGACGAGGTCACGAAGCCTGTCCCATTTCAGCCCGACATTGCCGTGGACGTAACCGATGTCATGGACGTCAAATTCGACATGCTCGACGCCATGGAGTCCCAGGTGTACGAATGGCTCCCTTGGCTCGACGGCGCTCTGGACAGCGTGCCGCAGGACCCCGCCGAGCGGCGCCGGTGGCTTGAGGAAACCTGGACACCGTTGTTTCGCGAATGGACCGCGCGCGCGCGCCCGGTCATCGAACAATGGTACGGTAAGGCTGCCGCCACTGTGCGCTACGCCGAACTCTTCGAGGTCTGTGAGTACGGTCATCAACCCACCCCGGAAGAACTCCGCCGCCTATTCCCCTTTTTCCCGCCGTGAGCTTGCAGATGGCGCAGATTCAGCGGTACACAGCCGAGGGCGGCTGAGTCACATCGGTCGGGTATGGTCGAATCTCACATCACTTGCCTGCCAGATGCTT
>CAYRLQ010000154.1:0-9947 GCA_964425145.1 uncultured Nitrospiraceae bacterium | reverse complement strand
CTTCCGCCGTCGCTTTCGCCACCGAGACGAGCAATTGCGGTGGGGCCTCCACTCCTTTGAGGACCAGTTCGGCGGGTCCGGACTGGCGAACGATAAGCTGTCGGGTCGGGCCTTGGCCCCGTTTGACCTTACCGAAGTCGAGTCGCTCAGGTTCGACGACAAACTCGGGGCGGATCTCGGCGCGCACGGAGATTTGTGTTGGGTTCCCGACGGGGTCGCTTGTTCGAAGGATCACTTTGCCTTTCACCTGGTTTACCGGGTACTCGTGGAGCACCAATCCGACGACCAATTCAGTGGCTTCGCCTGGTGGCACATTTGTCTTCGAAATGGCTGGTACAATGCAAGGACAGGTGGCTTGCACGGCCTCTACGATGAGCGGTTCAGCGCCGGCGTTGCTCACCTGGACGGTCTTCTTCAGCTCCTCGTCGGCCCAGACTTTGCCGAAGTCCAGTTCATCTGTCGACAGCTTGACGCGGGGTCCGCTCACCTCGTGAACTTCGGCGTGGTCGGCTTCTTTGACGTCGTCGCAGCACGGTTGCCCGAGTAGGATGACCGTAACAAGCGCTATTGCCATGAAAATCCTTCTAGGTGGTGACTTCTCCATGGGCCACCTTTTGTCTGCTCCATCGCTGCGACATTCGTTTTTGGAGAAGTGGCATTCCATTGCGGCCCCTCGCCTTTCCACTTTTCGGTTCCGCGGGCATTATAGAGATCTTGAACCCGTGAGGCCACTATGCTACAAGTCTTGGGAGGCTAATGCGCCGGATTGGATCGACAACGACGGTACAGGGGCCAATCATGTCGGTGGTGCTGGTTATTCCGACGTACAACGAGCGGGAGAATCTGAAGCTACTTGTTGAACGGGTTTCAGAAGAGTTACCCGACGCGCGCATCCTCGTCGTCGACGACAACTCGCCAGACGGTACGGGTGAAGTCGCCGATGCACTCGCTCGGGAGATGCCGGACTGCTTCCACGTGCTGCACAGGGCGAAGAAGGAGGGTCTGGGCGCGGCGTATGTGCATGGTTACAGCTACGCCCTTGAACAATGGCCGGACGCGGAGTTTCTCATTCAGATGGACGCGGATTTTTCCCACGATCCAAGCTATCTACGTCCGATCCTGAAGGCTGCTGAAGACGCTGACCTTGTCGTGGCTTCTCGTTACACGCGTGGGATTAGCATCGTGAACTGGCCGCTCAATCGCCTCATCATCAGCAAGATCGGCACAACCTACGCCCGCCTTCTTACGGGCCTGCCTATCACCGATTGCACGTCAGGGTTCAAATGTTACCGGGCCGAAGTCCTCAAAGCCATCGACCTCGAGAGTATCCGTTCCAACGGCTATGTCTTTCAGGTGGAAACCAGCTTCCGCGCGTGGCGTTTGGGGTACCGACTCAAGGACTTTCCTATAATCTTTTACGAACGCACGCGGGGCGAGTCCAAGCTCCACCTCAATATCGCCTTCGAAGCGGTGCTTGTCGTGGCCGAGCTGGGCCTGGAGCGAATCTTCAAGCCAAGAGCCGACCGCGTCGTGCCGGAATCGCTCGATGACCCCGGGGACACCGGGTAACACCCTGGAAGCAAGCATGGAGATGAGACGAGTCATAGCGGGCAAGATGGGTAATGCCATTCGATATCCCGAACGGATCCTTCCGCAGTTGTTTCTCAAGATCAAGCACTGCGGAAAAGTGAAAAGAATAAGCACGAATGGCAAGGTTTTCTATGAGTACGAAGGTGAACGATATCCTGAGTATTTGGCCACCGGTAATGCCTCCAGATTTATCCTGGAAAAGGCAAAACAGTACTGCCGTGGCAGAGGAATAGACGTGGGTGCTGGCAAGTGGCCGCTGCCGGGCGCTACCCCAATCCAGGAGGGAAAACGCCAAGACGCCTTCAAACTCGACGCCTCCCCAGACGGCAGCCTCGATTTTGTCTTCAGCTCACATTGTCTGGAACATTTGGATGACTGGCAGCGAGCGCTGAGGGTCTGGATTCGGAAACTCAAGACCCATGGGATCTTGTTTCTCTACTTGCCTCATGAATCCATGCGTTTGTGGAATCCTGGCGGCCCCTGGGTCGGCGTCATGCATCGCTGGACACCGACATGCGAGGTCATAAACCCTTTCTTGGTAACGCACGGCATGAGCGTTCTCGAACACAATCCTGACAGAGACGCCTATTGGAGTTTTCACATCGTTGCTCGAAAAATTACTTGAATGGCGAGCGGGCGACCGGCGACGGCTGCTTCGGCGTGTTTCTACTCATTCCCAAAATCGCGTGGGGCCTTTGGGCAAATATCCGCGCAGAGAACCGTCTTGGAGGCATCGGTCGTGTTGACAAAGATAGCAACACATCATTTGCCACGGACGCAAGACTTGAGCAACATCACCTCTGTACTTGTCTTCTGTTTGGCCGGGATAGGAGACACACTGCTTGCCACCCCCGCACTGAGAGCCTTAAGAGATGGGTTTCCACATGTGAAAATCACTGCGCTTACGATGCTTGCTGGCGCACGTACAATCCTGGCGCAATGTCCTTACATCGACGAGGTGCTGCACTTTGATTTTCAAGGGCAGGGCGTACTGCCCTCGCTCAAGTTCGTGTTTGGTCTCAGGCGACACCGCTTTGATGCATCCATTCTGGCCTATCCCTCTAACCGATTCGAATACAACGTGATTTCTTTCCTGGTTGGCGCCAGAATCCGCATCGGTCACCGGTACAATCATCTTGACGTTCTGTGCGGCAACTGGCTCAACAGCGTCCACGTCAAGGAAGACGATGAGTTGTCGAACATTGAAGAGAACATAAGGCTGGTTGAGTTCTTGACCGGCGAAGAATGTCCGGATGCCACCGTGGCCTTTGACTTGGCCGACGACTCGAAGAAATACGCAACCCAGTGGCTAGCCAAACACGATTGCGGAAACCGGACGTTGGTCGGCTTTCACCCAGGTTGCGACACCCGCAAGAACCATGTAAAAAGGCGGTGGCCGCGGGAACATTTTGTGGCGCTTGGGCGCATCCTTTCGAAAGAAGCCGGGGCAAGAATCCTGGTCTTCGGTGGTTCTGAAGAGGACGAGCTGAAAAGACACATTGTCTCAGGAATTGACTCCGACGCTGTTTCCGTTGGGACCACGACGCTACTGGAAACCTGTGCACTCATTGCCGCGTGCAAGCATTTTGTCAGTAATGACTCCGGGCTCATGCACTTGGCTGGCGCACTCGGTGTGCCCACAACCAGCATTTTCGGCCCGACAAGTCCGACGTGGCTCAGAAACCCAAGTGCCCCCCGAGACGAACTCACCTTGGGGTTGCCCTGCCAGCCATGCTTCTACTACTCCCCGAGACATTTGCGCTGTCGCTACAAAGACTATCGCTGCCTGTGGAGGTTGTCCCCCTCCCAGGTGGCAAGCAGCGTCTTAACCAGATTGGCTGGTTGCGCGCAATAGCACGCCTCCAAAGGTGTGCCCTGTGAACATTGCGCGGGTTAGATATCCACACCAAAATCGAGCGTACAGGCTCGAGTTCATTTCTTGAGGGCGGGGACCCGTTCGAGACATCTCAAAAGTGCCAGCAGGAAATCTCGGTTATCACTTGCGAGGTAGCGCATCGTCCCGCCCATCCGTGAGAATGTCTTGTTGTACCGCACATAGAACTCTGGACTGTCCCAGGGGGGCTCACCCTTTTGCCAATCCCAGGTCGACTCGGCAAGGTCCACAACTACGATGAAATGACCATCAATGTGTCTCCCCTCCTGGATGGCCACATTCTGAGCCATCGAGAGGGACTTCTCAAAGATCATTGGCGACATTACTGCTGAGCCGAGAGACAAGTACACTCCCCCGTCAATGTCTGCAACCCCTTGTGCGAACGCGAGGAAATCCCTTTGCGCTGCCCGACCGATGGCGGCGCAATTGTTCAGGGGATGGGTGTAGATGATGTCATGACCTATCATTGGATGCCCCGTGAACGGCACCCCCAACCGATAGGCGGCGGCTTGTAGCCCGTACTCTTTGAATGGATGAGGCACAGACAGCCACCCCGGTTCAAGATCGAAGGTGCGTATTGCATGCAAAAGGTCTGCTGCGCTTGCAGAACGCCGCGGTTCGCCGTTCAACGACGCGGCAATCCTTTTGCGCAAGGCTTCTTCAGAGGGAATATCGAGGCCTTCATGTTCTACGAATGCGCCGATTGATTCCCCATAGCCGCGTCCCTCATAAGCACCGACAATAATAGCCAAGTTGACGTAGAACCCAGTTTCGTGCCAAATGCCGAACTCGCCTCGGGCCACATTCTCCCGCACATTCTCGCTGCTGCGACCCTGGAAGGCAAACTCCCAGTCGTGGATGATTCCTCCGCCATTGGTTGCCAGGTGGGTTATCCAACCGTCTTTTATCAGCTTGACAAGAACCAGACCGAGGCCGTTCTTTATTGCGTGAGCACCAAAAGCGAGCATGCGAGACTTCCCGTCCTCTCGCGCATGGACAATGCGCTCGACGGTCTCATCGATCACCGCCTGGTCGGTGCGAGCAGATGGTCCGGGACACGCCGTTGGCGGGACGTAGTCCTTTTCGATGTAAACTCGGTCCTTACGTTCACCCAATGACTTGAAACGGATCTTATGCCGGTCCAATTGGCTAAACGACATGTCCTTCTCCCTGTCAAATGGTGCGGATTCGTGCCCGCAGCCTCCATGTGTGTCAGCCCGACAGCCATCATGCCTATGCAAAATGCTTTCTTCACAGCCGTTGAGAAGCTTGACTAATTCGGGTTTGCTCGATGCACTCGGCAAGCGAATTCCCAGTTCCTGATTACACAGCTGCCCGGTCCCGTGCAGTGCAACTTCCCATGTTGCATTTTCCACAACGAGAGAATCATGAGGTCAAGCAGGCGAAGACGGTCAGGGCTTCTCGTGTTTCGAGAGGCTGACAGCCTTCCTTCGACATAGCCTTTACCTATCTGCTGGTTTCTGTGTTGGCTGTATTCCCATCAGGGCTTGGAGGGTTGGCGGGCCGGTTGTCGATTACATCGCGAACGATATAGCGGGGTCGACGTTTTATCTCCTCATAAATATGGCTGAGGTATTCCGCCAGAATCGAGAAACAGACAAGCTGCACGCTGCCCAGGAAGAGGATTACAAGCAAGAGCGTCAGAAAGCCTGAGGGTGCCCCCAACGCGAAATAGGCGACCAAGTAGAAAACGGCAGCCACGGCCGTCAGCAGGACCACGATGCCTGCAAGTATCGAGATGTAAGCAAGGGGCCTCTTGCTGAACGAAAAAATGGCCAACAGGGCCCAGTGGATGTTGTTGACGAGTGAGTTCGTCGAGCGGCCGTCGAAGCGCGGATCGCGAACATACTCGACCCCGGTATGCTTGAAGCCGGTGTAGGCCCTTAACCCGCGCAAGAAGACGAGGTGCTCAGGAAACTCGTTCAGCAGACATTTCACAACTCTTTTGTCTAACAGGCCAAAATCGCCCGCGTCCACCGGAATCTCGATATCTGCCAACCGGCGGAAGATCCGGTAGAAAACCTTGTACGCGAACTGACGGAAAAGTGTCTCTTTGCGCTTCACCCGGATACCGTAGACGATGTCGTTTCCTTCAAGCCACTTGTCCACCAGTTCCGGGATGACTCGAGGGGGATCCTGCAGATCGCCATCCATAAGAACCGCTGCATCGCCTTGGGCAACGGCTAGCCCAGAAAGGAAAGCATTTTGGCTGCCGAAATTGCGCGTGTGATTGACGACCACAAGATGCGGGTCCTTCGCAGCGATCTCTCTTAGGATCTCCTCCGCGTTATCAGGTGAGGCGTCGTTGACGTAGATGATCTCATAATTTGGCGTGATGCCAGGCAGGATCTCCGTCAGTTGTTGACAGAACTCCCGCACGCTACCACCGTCCCGGTAGCAAGCAATGATCACAGAGAGACATCGATCCGTTTTCAAGGCTGGTCCTCCATTGTGTTGAGAACGACGCGCGCAATGGACTGGGCATCGAGTCCCGCGGCACGCCGCAGAAAGGCCTGAGTTCCGACGTCGTGCACAAGTCGGTCGGGCGCGGTGATGGGGATAACCCGAGGATGCGAAGAAAGGGCCGCCAGCTTTGCGGCAATGGCCTCAGACAAACCACCGCACGGCCCATGCTCCTCTACAACGAACAGAACGTCGAATGCACGGCGCCGAACGTGTTCAACCAGGGAACCAAGCGGTTTGACGGTGTGAACGGACAGAACCGCCGGGCTCACACCCCGCCGTGCCAGCAGTTCTGCGGCGTGCAGGGCTTCCTCGGCGATTTGTCCGCTTGCGAGCAACGCGACAAAGTCGCCTTGGCGCAGGACGGTTGGGTCGCCAAGGCTAAATGCCTTTTCGGTGCCGGGAAGCATTGCTTCGCCGGCCCTCCCAAGCCGGAGATACGCAGGAGCGCCGAGGTCGATCAGGGCGCGTGTTGCCTGAGCCGTTTCACGCGGATCACACGGACAGACGACCGTCATGCCGGGCACGGCTCGCATCGCGGCGATATCATCGATCCCGTGGTGTGTCGAGCCGTTTACCCCATAGGCATAACCCCCACCGGTCCCCACGACCACCACGGGCGCATTCATGCCGCAGAGGTCATTGCGGATCTGTTCAAGGCAACGCATGGTCGAGAATGGTGCGATGGAGTAGGTGAAAGGACGTTTACCAGAAAGAGCCAGACCGGCGGCAACACTCACCATATTTGCTTCCGAGACGCCCATGTTGAGAAACCGGTCCGGATACCGTGTCGCAAATTCATCGAACAACTTAAACCCTAGGTCCCCGGTAAGGAACATTACGCGGTCGTCTTGACCTGCTATTTGGGTGAGGGTCTGGAAAAAAGCGTTTCTCATGGGACCTCCTCGAGCTCAGCCAATGCACGTTCTAGTTCGTTTGGCGAGGGCGGGCGGTAGTGCCATTCAGTCTCATCTTCCATAAAGGAAACGCCTTTCCCTTTTACAGTGTGGGCGATTACTGCGCGGGGCTTCCGATCCGGGGGCGATTCTAATGCCTCGGTCACTGCCCGGAGATCGTGCCCATCGATCTCTGAAACGTCCCAACCGAAGGCTTCCCATTTGGCGGGAAGTGGGCTGAGACACGTTAGTTCAGTACTCCGACCGGTGGCCTGGAGCTTATTGAAGTCGATCACCGCCACCAGATTGTCCAGGTTGTGCGCCGGCGCCCATAAGGCGGCCTCCCAGACGGACCCTTCGTTGCATTCTCCGTCGGAGAGTACGGTAAACACGCGGGCTCCCGTCCGGTCCATCCGCGCAGCCACGGCCATGCCGATGCCCAGACCCAGCCCGTGCCCCAGCGAGCCGGTTGATGCTTCCACCCCGGGCAAGGCGCCCCTAACAGGATGCAGCCCCATGCTGGAACCGTCGTTCGCGTACGCTGCAAGGCGAGATACCGGAAAGAAACCTCGCTCCGCGAGGCAAGCGTAGAGCGCTGTACACCCGTGACCCTTGCTTAACAGGATACGGTCCCGCTCGGGCGCATCGGGCCGTTCAGGCCACACGTTTGCCACCTTGAAGTACAGGGCCACAAGGATCTCAACGCACGACAGCGCCGAGGCCACGTGGGGCGCCTTCGCGGTGGACGACATGATGAGAATCTGTTTGCGAACTCGTTTTGCTATCCGCTCGAACTCGGTCATCCTAACTTCCTCAAGGCCCTCGTACGCATACGCGTTTCCTTGCCAGTATCCCCAAATTGCCGAAGTTCGCCGAAAGTGGCAGGCTGCCGAGACGTGTTGCTTTCAGGAAGGTAAGGAGTGCCTGGTTCATTGTTTTCAGCATCGGTGCGAGTGACGTCCAGTAGCTCAGGGGATAGCGGTTGACCACGCCGAACACATCCAGTACCTCAAACCCGTTCCGTTGGAAAAGCATGGAAACCGTTTTGCGGTCGTAAAGGACCACGTGCTGAATGTCGATCACGGGGCAACGTTCGCCCAGCAGGCGCGCGAAGGGCGACGCGATATCATGGCAGATCCAAAACATGACCCCTCTTGGCGCGAGCAGGTTCCGACAGATCTGAAGGGTCTCGTTTGGATTGGCAAGGTGATCGAGCACCTGGAACCCGCAAATAAGAGAAAACGCCTCGTCTTCGAACAGCCCCGGTTGCAATGAGCCTGCAACGATGCCGGGCCGAATCTCGGGATCAGCTTTCGCGACGGCGTGCGCCGACAACTCGACACCGGCGACCCGTTCGAATCCAAGACCAGCCATGTGTTTCAGGAAAAAGCCATGTCCGCATCCTACTTCGAGAACACCCCGTTTGTCCGGGAGATATCGCCGTGCGCGCTCAAGGTACTTAAGATAGGTCTTGGCGGCATACTCCGCCTCGGGCTCGTAAGTCACCTTGCTGGCGCGGTACAGCCGGGTGACGGTGGCCTCGTCGAGAATGGGATCGGCCCTGACGCAATTACTCCTCGTGCTTTTGACCATTCGGTAGTGGATCCTGTCCGGCGTCCGCCGTGCGGAAAACGTCTCCGGTGTCAGGTCGGCGAGGTCGAAGTTCGCCGGATACAGCTCAACATCGAATTCATCGGTCTGGTCGATGGGACAGCGGGTGTGGATCAGCATGTGTCGGCCGCCTGGTGGCGATAGAAGTGTGCGTGGTCTCGGAACCATGAGAGACACTTTTCCAATCCTTCCCGAACCGAAGTGCTCGGGGTGAACCCAGTCAAACGGTGGAGCTTGCTGATGTCAGCAACCCAAACGTCGGAGTCCCAGACGCGCGGCTTCATGGCCCCCCAACGGGCGTCAAGCTTCTTGCCACACAGTTCTTCCGTTACCCGCACGATCTGCCCGAGGGAACTCTGGATGCCGGTACCGACATTCAGGATTTCGCCGCCGAGTCTCTTCAAAGTGTCTACCATGAGGTACAGCTCCGTGACGTCGTCGACATACACGAAGTCCCTCGCAGTGGCGGGGGATACCAGATCAATGGTCTCATCATAGATAGCCGCCATCATCACGTTGGGAATGAGACGGCAGGGCTCTTCGTAAGGTCCATATACGCTAAACAGGCGCAGAGTAACTACAGGCAACCGGTCCACTTGCGCACAGTGCCTGCCAAGGAGCGACTGCGCCGACTTCGCCACAGCGTAGTAACTGTCAGGATTCAGGGCATCGGTCTCCCGCATAGCGAATACTTTGCGTCCGTATTCCGAGGAACTGCCGGTATTAACAAGAAGCTCATACCCGACCCGGTTGCACGCGTTGATCAGGTTCCAGAAACCAAACACGTTGACGAGCAGGACCTCGGCGCCGTCGTTCTGCTGAGGATAGGCCCCGCGGGTCGCAAGGTGATAGATGACATCCGGGTGAATGCGGTCGACGGTCCGATTCACCTGTGTAGCATCACGAATGTCTGTTTCGTAGACGTGGAGCTTATCAAGAATATCGACAATTCGCCACTTGCAAGTTCCAGGTCTGATGAGGATGTGTACCGTTTCGCCGCGGTCAACCAGCTTTCGGCACAAATTGGCCCCGATGAAACCTGATGCTCCTGTAACCAGATATGTACGTCGTGTTTCGCTCACTATTAGGGCGACTAGGCGTCGCGAAAGTTGTCGGTTCAATACAGGGAGGAGATACATGAAAAGCGAAAGCGATAACCTTCACTTTACACACTTTCCCCCTTCTTTCTCATCGACACATCCCAAATCTTGTTCTCCTTATGCCGAATACTAAACCCCCGGCGTCATTATGTCAAGACCGATTCCGTGGGTCTCTCTCAGTCGCGGTGTCTACAGGAACGTTTCATGTTTCCCAATTTCGCGGGATTCGATACATCTCGGAAGCGCATCTGGGAGGCGCCTCAGTCCCTTTGCGGCTTGTAGCCCAGACCCACACGCTTCCAGCGTGCGCACGTCAAAACAGAACCCGCAGTGTCAAGCGTGAAGCCGCGGCAGACGGGGCCTTGACCAGAT
>CAYRLQ010000153.1:0-9955 GCA_964425145.1 uncultured Nitrospiraceae bacterium | reverse complement strand
ATTGTGAGCAAGCCCCGCACGTTCTACATACCGAGCCAAGCACAGGGTGGAACCGCCACGCTCGGATGTCCTGCTTTCTCGATGGAAGGAAAGATTGTGGGGATTGCGGTGCTTCGCACGGTCAAAGGGGAGCGGTTCAACATGCGGTCCAACATGCTGGTGATTCTCGTGCCGGCATCGGATATTCTTGAAGCGGCTGGGCAGGCTCCGGGATTCGAAGAAGGGTCAGGAGAGGGAGCAGGGAATAGCGAATAGGGGGTGGTGAGGAGAATAGGCGCGGTTGTGGGGAGAGACCCTTTCGAGATGGCCGGAAAGACGGCCTTGGTGACTGGGGCGGCAAAACGCATCGGCCGTGCCACGGCCTTGGCCATGGCGGCTGCGGGCGTAAACGTCGCGATCCACTACCACCGGTCCGCGGCCGCGGCCGAGGAATTGGCGGGAGCTGTCCGCGCACTGGGCCCCAGAGCGTGGACACTGTCCGCGGACCTTGCCGACGCCAATAGCGCGGAGACGCTGTTTGCCCAGGCTGTGGAGGCGGCCGGCCCTATCGATATCCTCATCAACAACGCGTCGATCTCTCCCGGGGATGATTTGCTGAGCTTGACGCCTGAGGCGCTTCAAACTAATGTCCAAATTCATGCCTGGGCCCCGCTGGTGCTGTCACGTCAATTGGCGGCACAGGGCCGGGATGGCGCCATCGTAAACTTCCTGGACGCCCGCATTGTGGATCACGACAGCAAACACGTGGCCTATCATCTGAGCAAACGGATGCTGTTTTCACTGACGCGGATGATGGCGCTCGAATTCGCACCGGCCGTTCGTGTCAATGCCGTTGCCCCTGGTCTCATTTTGCCGCCGGAAGGGGAGGACGAGAGATATCTCGAACGCCTCGCCTCAACGAATCCGCTCGAGCGCTATGGCAGCCTCGAGGCGATTACGGGCGCGGTCATGTTTCTGCTCCGGAGCGAGTTCATTACGGGCCAGGTCCTGTTCGTCGACGGCGGGCGCCATCTTCGGGGAAACGCGTATGGGTGAGCGCCCATTAGACAAGATTCATATTCGGGACCTGCGGCTTCGGTGTGTTATAGGCGTCTTTCCCGAGGAACAGCGCGAAAAGCAGGACGTGATCATCAACATCACGCTACATGCCGATCTGCGTACCGCTGGCGAAACCGACCGCATCGAGGACAGTGTGGATTACAAAAGCTTGAAGAGCCGCATACTCGCCATGGCCGAGCAGTCGTCCTACTACTTGATTGAGCGGCTGGCGGAGTGTGTCGCGGACCTGTGTCTCGAGGATGCGCGCGTGCAGCGCGTCGAGGTGTCGGTGGACAAGCCCGGCGCATTGCGGTTCGCGCGCAGCGTAGCGGTCGAGATCGTCCGCGAACAAGGGTACAATAGCTGATTGTTCAGTTATCAGTTATTATACATGGCGGAGCAATTATCAGCGCATGTAATCGCGTCATTGCGAGGAGCGAACGAAGCGAGCGACGCGGCAATCACTTGAGCCAAAGACCTTTGTTGTTAGCAAGTGATTGCTTCGCTTTGCTCGCAATGACGCAAACGTAATATCTCCCGCAACCGGTATGCAACATGCGCAATTACTTTTGTCGCTCTATATAGTTATCGGCTGACAACGGAGTTGAAAGCGAGGTTCGACCCATGAATAGAGACCGAGTCTGTGAATTAGTGTATGAACTACTCAGGGAAATTGGCGAGGACCCCGACCGCGAAGGACTTGAGCTGACGCCCAAGCGTGTCGCGGCAGCTTGGGAGTTCCTGTTTTCCGGCTACCAGACCGACCCCAAGGATATTATCAATCAGGCCGTGTTCGAGCCCGAATCGAACAACATGATCATTTCGCGCGACATCGAGGTATACAGCATGTGTGAACACCATATGTTGCCGTTTTTCGGCCGGTGCCACATCGGCTACATTGCCCAGAAGCACGTCTTAGGGCTGAGCAAGCTGGCGCGAATCGTTGATTGTTATGCGCGGCGTCTACAGATCCAGGAGCGGCTCACAGCACAGATTGCCCGGGAGATTATGGACAGCACCAAGGCGGAGGGCGTCGGTGTCGTCATGGAATGCCGGCACCTGTGCACGATGATGCGCGGCGTCGAGAAGCAGAATTCGGTGATGACCACCTCATCGGTGTTGGGCAGCTTTCACAACGATCCCACGACCCGTGCGGAGTTTCTGAATCTGATTTCACGCTCGGTGGCGTGACCGGTGGGACACTCGCGCGAGGTGACTCTGACCGAGAGAAAAGGGCCTATTTTCAGCAGTTGGAGACAGGCCCTCTGCATGCTGACCTTGGAGTGCGAGAATCAGGATTGGCGATTCGTTGCCGCGGCGTGTCGGGACGCGGCAATCAGTGCCAGGCCAGCCAGCGCCAGGACCAGCACATCGCCAACCGAGTTCCATGAAACAGTCGCGGCGGCAGCGGGCATGCCAAAGGGCGTTTCCGGGCGAAGGCCTAGTTGCGCGATGCCCCCGTGCGAGACGACAAAGCCGAGATACGTAGTCTCTGCCAGTTCCACGAGCAGAACGCTGTCTGGCTCGAGCCAGCCTTCCACGCGCTCGGCGAGATACCACCCGCTGTCAGGCCCTGCCGCGTAGTAGTAATAGACCTCGAGGTCGTTCGGGTCCACGCCAGGCGGTGTGGGCAGCCAGACGCGCTGCGGCGTTTCAAAGGCCTGCTCAGGACCGATCCGCCACACGTCGCCGAGGCCATTGAGCAAAACGGGCACGTCGGCATCGGACTCGCTTACCACGGCGGTGTCCATGGACTCGCCTGTGAGATCATGGGCACTTGAGTCGATGTCGGAATACTGCGGCTGCCAAAGCATGTTCGCGGTTTGGGATGCGCCGGCAACGTCCTTCTCCACATCCAGCACGAGGAACTGATAGGTGATGGGGCCAAGGGGCCGGCCCGATTCCGTGAGCGCCCCGACTGTCATGGTAATCGTATCCCCCGGAGGCCAGGGCGTCACTGGACTATACACGGCCCAGCCATCGGCATCGTCTTCGGCGCGGACAGGAAGCCATTGGACGGCATCAGTCGCGAAGGCCGAACAAGCCACGACCCCATATACGGTTGCCGGTGCGACCGGGTCCGCGGGTGTGCTCCGGAGCCGGATGTGCAGCGCCGAGTCAGGCTGAGCCAAGCGGACCGACTCGTCCAGGGCGTCCACAGCGTCTGCCGGGAGGGCCTTTTCATACACGGTGGCTTTGGCCGCGGCCTCTGACAAGCCGACATAGCCCCTGTCGCTGTGGCTTGGAGGACTTACGCAGTCTTTCCCACTGCGGGCCACGACCCAGTAGTAATAGTAATGGTAAGAAACTTCACCGCCGAGACATCCTAACCGGTCCCCGACCGTGGGCTTGAGCGCCTCGGTGTCATCATAGTAGTAAGGTGGAGAACTTATCCACCCGCTAATGGCCTCTGCCTCGTCAAAATCATCGGTGTCGCTCCGGTACACTTGGTATTCGGTGGCGTGGAGTACTTCATCCCACAAGATACGTACCCGATCCGCCAGGGTTCCGTCCGTTGCCTCTATGTCGCCAGGCTTCTCGGGCGTGATCTCTTCGCCCTCACCTTCCCCCTCGCCTTCAACGCCGCTCTCAATTGCGCCTGCCTCACAGTTGAGATAGTCGAGGAAACCACTTGGCGCGAAGTCCGCGGGAACGCCACGTCCCTCAGACACGCCGATGAGCCCGTCGACCGTTTCAGTGGCCAGCCAGGTGATCGAGATTCGCCCGTCGAAGTACATCGCCACCTGGAAATTCACCAGGTGCGCCGTTCCCCGTTCCCGAACCGCTTCGAAGGTTACAATGACTTGGTTCTTGAACTGTTTCCACGAGATGACCCCGCCATCATCGGGCGCGAGGTCGTCAAAAAGGGCCGAAATGCGCGGCATCGAGAAATGTGTCTCGAGCGTCTCTTCGTACTCCGTGTCGCCTCCCGTAAAGGTGATGTACCCATTGCTTCCCACGAAGAACGACTTGTAGTCCGCGCCGTAGAGCGAGACCGATTTCCTCTCTGACAGGGTAACCTTCTTGAAATCATCGTCCCCGAGTGCAAGTATGTCGCTTCCAGTCGGATTTGTGGGAAATTGGACCGTATCTGCGAGGCACGCGCTGTAGAAGCTCTCGGACCTGTCCGGCGCCAACAAGAGCGTCGTGTTGGCGGGTCGAGTGCCTTTTTGTCTGAACAGGGCGGTGAAATAGTCCTGTTCTGGCTCCCCCTCACCTTCTCCTTCGCCCTCGCCCTCGGCAGGAGCGCAGCCGCCTCCGTTCTCGACCAGGGTGTCGTCGAGTGCCGCGGCCACAAACTCGCCGTAGGACTCGCCGGTGACCCAGTAATTGTACTCGCCCAGGTTGCACACGCCGTCGCCATCGGCATCACCCAGCGCGGCCAGGTAAATGCTCGCCGAACAGTCAAAGCCGCTGGGATCGATGGGGATTTCGAACCAGTCGACGAGGTGGACGGCGGCTTGGACGGTTTCGGGCTCGGCGATGGTCATCAGCGCCGCAGCCGTCTTGGCCACGTCAACCGGGGTGACCCCACTCCACAATCCGGCCTCGGGGTCCCAGAAATCCGGGTCGGCGTCGGCCAGTGCATACAGTACCTTGGGATAGTTCAAGTCCCACGCAGACCGCACTGCTATGTAGTTAGGCACGTTCGGGTCGGCCAGGATCGCGTCCAACAGCCGCGCGTGGGCCACATCAACGATGCCGTTCGGCTCTCGATCGGCGTTGTATGGGTCCGGTTCCCAGAGATGTCGGGCGTACACCCGTCCCAGGGCCTCCTCGATGCCTTCGCCCGCTTGCGGGCAGGCGCCATCGTAGGTCACCCTCGCCCCGCGCGCTTGCAACGCGGGGATGTGGCTGCAAATTGGATAGGCCCCCAGGGGGTTAAACGTTAGAGACACACGGTCCGCGCCGTCCGCCGTGCCGCCGATGCCGTAATTGGCCACAAGCGGCGTGATATCCGTGATGTAATTCACATCCAAACGCAGGCTTTCGAGCCTGACCAGGGATTTCAACGGCTCGATATTGGAGATGTGGTTTCGCCGCAAATCGAGCGTGCGCAGCTCAGTGAGCTCGGCAAGCGCATCGACGTTACTGATACGATTGGCGGCCAGTTCGAGCGTGGTTAGCCTGGTCAGGGCCGCGAGCGGGCTCACGTCGCAGACTCTATTATCTCCTAACTCGAGGGTGCGCAGGCCCTCGAGTGCAGCCAAGGGCTCGATATTGCGAAGCCGGTTGTTCTGCAACTTGAGCGTCTCGAGATTCGTCAGGTCAGCCAGGGGCTCCAGGACACCTACCTCTTCGTCGGACAAATCGTTGTCGGACAAGTCGAGCGCGGTCAAATTAGTGAAACACTCGATGCCGGTGAGGTCGGAGATGCTGTGCTGCCCGGCGTCCAGCGAGGTCAGGTTGGCTACGTCTTGCATTAAGATATCGCCTGGGGGGTTACCAAGGGCCTGGCGCACGACCGCTTCGAGCCCCGCATCCTCAAACGCCACAACCTGGGGTTCCCCCTCGCCTTCCCCTTCCCCTTCTCCTTCACCTTCACCTTCACCCTCGCCTTCCCCTTCACCCTCACCCTCGCCCGCGCCTTGTAGGTAGTCTTGCAGGTTGACGTACACAAACGGACGTTCGCAGGCCCGTTGCGTGCCCTCCGCGACGGCAACCCACATCTCGAGTGAGGTGGCGTCGTACACGACGTCCACAACGTTGCCGCCCGACATCGCAAGCTTCTTGGCCAGGTCGATCATCAGGTTATGATCGTACTGTCCATAGTGCTCTTGCAGGTGCGGGAACGCGCCACGCCCTTCATCATTATAGACCACGTCGGGCATCACATTGGGCGCAAATTCGTCCGTCGAGTCATCGTCGGTCCATATGGACAGGTCATCAGGCGCATCCGGCGCGTGGGCCTTTATCTTCACGGCACGCATCTCGTTTCGCCCATCGCCGAACACATAGTGATAGCGTTTAATACGCTGCGTCGTCTCGAGGATATCGAGCGCCTCCGTGAGATTGTCGGCATCGTAGAGAATCTCGCGGAACATGGTCGCGAAGTGGTTGCCGTCGAGGTCGTAGGGGTACTCGCCTCCGGGCGAATCGCCCATCTCCGCCAACGCAATCCCCTCGGCGTTTATCCCCGTGTGCGACGCAGCCATGCCCGCGAAGGTCACGTTCACGTGGGGGATGCCTTCATCGGGGTTGTAGACCACGATGCAGGGATATGCGCCGGGTTCCAGCATCCAATCAAGGTCGCGCGTCTGGTAGAGATGTCCATTGGCCGATGCCGCCCCCCACACCGCGACGGAGCTGCACGAGTAATCAGACACGACCGGGATCATATGCACTCGCCGGACCGAATCGTAGGACAACTCGGACCCTGCCGCCATGCCCTCGAGTTCCTCGATGAAGCGCGCATCTATATGGGGCGATACCGAATCCCAGGCCGCGTCCAGATTGGCATTGCTGCATCTATCCGGCTCCTCCATCTGCGCGAGCGCGAGGAATTGCTGGACGAAGGCCTGGGCCTCAGGTTTCATCAGGCGCCCGACGTCGTACCCCATTTGGTAAGGGGTGCCATACACCACGACCAGGGGAATTTCATCCAGTCCGCTACCCACCGAGGTGCGGTAGGCATCGCTCTCGCCTTCAGCTTCGAGAGTGAAGTGGACGTAGCCCTGTTCGTGGGCGGGGCTCGTGGCGCCGTTAGCGTACGCGACCCAGAAATCCAGCGCGGTGCTGTCGTAGACGATGCTCAAGAGCGTGCCGCTCACCCCGTCGGCTCGCGCGATCTCGATGGCCTTTGTCGAGTCAATCAAGCCGTACCTGCTCGTGATGGCGTTGTACAAGTTCTCGTTGCCGCCGCCGTCATGCCGCTTCCAGTACACCACATCATCCAAAGGCTCATAGAACGGCGTGTAACGGGGGTGGGTCCCGATGGATTGACCGCCTTGAAATTCGTCATAGCGTGTCCCGCTGGTAAAGAGCAACCGGGCGCCCGCGCCGGGGGCCTCCGGACCGCTTACGCAATAGTAATATTGGTTCGTTCTCGCCGCATTTCGGATTCTGGCAAGCGCCTCTGCCAACGTCGAATCATGGTACAGCGCTTCGCGCAATAAGATGGGGAAGGGTGTGCCACTGAGCGTCTCAGGATCGCCGAACCCGCCCATGATCTGGCTCTCCGCTATACCATGCTCGTTCATGCCGCCCCCGGCGACGCCAACCATTCCGGCAAAGCCTATGACTGCGTGCATGTTGCCATCGTCCGGCTCATAAATTGCCACTACGGGGTAGTCCTGAACGCCGGCATTCATGGTCCAGTCAAGGTTGCGCATCTGATAGAGATGGCCGTCCGCTGTAGCGTTGCGCCACGCAGCGAACAACCCACAGCCATACTCGGAGATGTCCGGCAGCAACTGCATCTTACGCAACTCCGCGAAGGTTACCTCGGGATACCCCACCTCCGCACATCCGTCCGCTATTCCGTGCAGTTCCTGCTCATACCCGTCGGTGTCGAAATACGCGCTTTGCCACATTCCCGCGATCGCAGCATCATACACCTGCTCATAAATGTTCGCCGCGGCAGACATGCCGTCCCAACAGCCGGCAATTTGGCCGGCCAGTAGTTTCCCGTACCAGTAGCCCATCTGATAACGCGTGCCACGAACCCGTACCAATGTAATGGCATCGGCGCCCTCGCCGACCGTTTCGATGCTCCCCTCACCCTCGCCTTCGCTCTGGATTAGCTCGGTAAGCTTTTCCTCCATGGACGGCCCCATTGGATGCCCTTCCCAGACGATCTGGCCCGCCCGGTCCACGACATAGGCGTACGGGTAATAGGGAACGCCATACGCGTTTATAGTCTTTGAATTGTCGTCGATCGCCACCACGTAATCCATAGTATCGCCCATGCCTTGTACAAAGGGCCTTACCACTCCAGCGCTCTCGGCGGAGATGCCGACAATCACGACGCCGGCATCCGCATACTGGTGCTGCAAGTCTGTCAGGTGAGGAATGGCGTCGACCGAGTACGGACACCAGGATGCCCAAAACTGCACGACATATATGTTTGCGCCATCTGTGACATCAACCGGCCCCCCCTTGACCCATTCCGAGATTTGCAACGGCGGAGCAGGACTTCCTACGCTTGCGCCCGCGACATCCTTAAGCAAATCCGGCCGGTCCGTCTTCGGCCAAATTCCAGCCCCACCGAGGTGTGCGCCGAATAAAAACGCTTCCTGGAAGAATGGCTTTTCGGCGTCCGCCGACGTCATCGACCAAAACACAGTCGCAAGTAACAAACCAATCAGCGTTTTCCTGACCATACGATTTGTCTTTCCTTCACGTATTTTTGGACAGGATAACAGGATGAACCGGATTCTCTGAGGCCGATTATCCGGCCTATCCCGTCAAAAAAGGTTTCTGTCCTCCTTTGGCGAGGGCATGATACCATAATCAGTTGTCAGTTGCCAGTTACCAATTCTGGGGACACCATACTTAATTTCGGCCTTTTGACCCTAAAATGCTGCCATGAGTGCATGAATTAAGAGGCTCTAACAGAACCCCGGTGGCACGGGCTTCCAGCCCGTGATTCCATGGGCAAGATGCCCATGCCACAAGAAGAATGTGTCTTTCTGTTAGAGGCTCTAAGTATGGTGTCCCCAGAATTACGCGCGAATTTGACAAAACACCCGCGAACCGCCAGAATTCGCACTCATGCTTGATGATGATACCCGATACATGCAGTATGCCATTGGCGAGGCCCGACGCGCCCTCGAGGCCGGCGAGGTGCCCGTGGGCTGCGTCATCGTCCACGATGGGCGCATCATCGGCAAGGCCCACAACCAGCGCGAGACCCTCCAGGACCCCACGGCCCATGCGGAAATCCTCGCCATCACGCAGGCCGCCGCCCATTTGAAGAGCTGGCGTCTCGAGGAGACCAGGCTGTACGTAACGCTCGAGCCCTGCCCGATGTGTGCCGGCGCCATCATCCTGGCCCGCATCGCGGAGGTCTATTTCGGCGCCTACGACGCCAAGGCCGGCGCCTGCGGTACGCTCATGAACCTCCTTGAAGACACCCGGTTCAATCATCAGCCCAAGGTGACGGCGGGCCTGATGGCTGAAGAATGCGGCGCCATCCTCACTGGGTTCTTCAAACAGGTCCGCCAGGGCGAAGCCGAACCGCGCTAGCTCGTTAGCGATTCGAGCGCCTTTTCGAACGGGTCGTACACATCCTGGCTGAACAGGACGAACCGCACCCGCTCGATGCCCTCATGCGATTCGAGGAATTCCTTGACGGTTTTCGTGGCGACCTCGGCCGCGTCGGGAACTGGATAGCCGTACACGCCGCAACTAATGGCGGGAAACGCGATCGTTCTGACGCCGTTCTCGAGGGCCACCTCGAGACTCCGTCGGTGGCAACCGGCCAACATGTCCGGCTCGCCGTGTTGGCCATCGCGATAAACAGGTCCCACCGTGTGGATCACGTACTTCGCGGGGAGGTTCCCGCCTGTGGTGATCTTCGCGTCACCCGTCTTGCAGCCACGCAGTTTCCGGCATTCCTCGAGGATGGCAGGGCCGCCTGCGCGATGGATCGCACCGTCCACGCCGCCGCCGCCCAGCAGCGATTGGTTCGCCGCGTTGACGATCGCATCCACCTTTTCCTTAGTTATGTCGCCCTGAACCACTTCAATCCGCCCCGACCCCACAGCCAATTCCATGCCTTATCCCTCCTTCTGTGCAGTCTGCAACGGTCTGCTGTCAGTCATTCTAACCCATCCCGTTTGACGCGGCAAACAACACGAGATACGCCGAAAGTCCGTGATGTTCATAGCGCGATTCAATTTGACGGCGGGCCTGCGTCAAATTTTGGGGTTTTTGTCATGAGGCGCGTTGTTTCCGGAAGTCTTCGTATCTTCGT
>CAYRLQ010000152.1:0-10025 GCA_964425145.1 uncultured Nitrospiraceae bacterium | reverse complement strand
ATCCAGCCCCGTCAGCTTGTTCTCAATCCAATCCCCGTAATAGGCCACCTCTTTAACGGCAACTTTGATTTCCGTCGGGCTGGCCTCACCGGCCAGATAACAGTTCATAAGGACCAGTTGTTCCTCGCCGTTGTCCTTCATCATGGCAAAGGCGCACTGGGCCAGTTTCATGTTGGTGCGCAAGGCCCAAGACAGCGCGTCGGGCCGCGCGGGGCCGCAAAGGGTGTATACGCGGATCAGCTCGACGCCGTCCTTGCGCTTGAAGGGCATCACATAGACGGTCTGATGCCGGCCTGCCTTGGGTTGCACATCGACGGCGTATCCGTCGCCATTGGGCTCGACCTCGCGCGTACCTGGTTTTTCGCACGCCCGCGCCAATTCCTCCAGGGAATACCTCCCCGGTTGTGTCTGGGGCCTTACCCCGGCCAGGGCGCCACTGGCCTGGCCCAAGGCCTTGTCCACCGAGCTGCGCACGTCCATGTCCGGCTCTTCCGCATGTGCCTTGAGCGCGTCCAACGCCCGCGATGCCGCTTCGCCCAGCGCCTCGGCCGCATCGCGCCGGAACACCCAGCCCGCATCCTTTTTCGCCAGGTTCTCGGCCGCCTTGTCAATCTCCTCGAACATGTGCCACCTCCCCTCCGATCGCATTGTAACAACTCAAGTGCCAAACCGCAATTTATAGCTGATAGCAAGGCGTTTGCGAAATAGCCTATTTCGGAGTGCGGCGGCACGACGCCGCTTTCAAAAGCGGCAACGAGGACTGGGAAAGGATTATCCCACGTCATTATTTCTTTTTTTTGCCGCAGGCGGCCGGTATTTGTACAATGGTGTGGACGGTGGTTTTAGGACTCGGGAGGGCGAGCCATGAACGGGAAGTGTGAAATGCGAAGTGCGAAGTGCGAGGTGGGAAATAGTAAGAACGGGTTAAGCCGGCGCCAGTTCTTGGGCACGGTGGGACTGGGGGTTGGCGTTTTGGGCTTGGGGTTTGGTGGTTCGGGGACGGCCTCGGCGAGTGTCGGCGCGAACGAGCGCATTCGCCTGGGGCTGATCGGTTGCGGCGGCATGGGCAATCGGCATTTGGACAGCCTCGTGAGGAACAGGGAATGCGAGGTGGTTGCGGTTTGCGATGTCTACGCGCCACGGTATGAAAAGGCCGTGCGCGAGGTTGCGGAGAAAACCGGGAAAACCCCGGACGGCTACCAGGACTACCGGTACATCCTCGATCGGGACGACGTGGACGCGGTCTTCTGCGCGACGCCGGACCACTGGCATGCCCTAATCACTATCCACGGCTGCCAAGCCTGGAAGGACGTATACGTCGAGAAACCCGTGTCGACCACAGTCGTCGAGGGCCGGGCTATGGTGAACGCCGCGCGGCGGTACGGCGCCGTAGTCCAGGTGGGCACGCAGCAACGCTCACTGCAGTTGTTCCAAGACGCCGTCGGGATCGTACAGAGCGGCAAGCTGGGCGAGGTGACCGCGGCTGGCGCCTGGGTGGGCGTGAACGGGGGCACGGGGCATGAAAGGCATGGGCCAGTCCCCGAGGGACTCGATTGGGACCTCTGGCTGGGCCCAGCCCCGAGGACGCCCTACAGCAACGAGCGCTTTCGCGGATTCCGTGCCTTCCACGAATATGCCAACGGCGAACTGACCAACTGGGGCGTGCACCTCCTGGATATCGTCCACTGGGCCATCGGCGAGGACCGGCCCCTGAACGTTCAGGCGGTCGGGGGCAACTACCGGCGCCTGCCGGGCTCGGACGATTACGAAACGATCGAAGCGCTCTTCGAATTCAAGGGCTGCACGGTCACCTGGGAGCAGCGGCATCACAACTTCTACGCGGGCAAGGGCTACGGGATGAAGTTCTATGGCACCACTGGGCGGCTCTTCATCGACAGGGCCAGCTTCGTGGTCGAGCCCGCCTCACTGGGCATTTCCGAGCAGCACGAAACGGGTGACCCCTGGATCGATGTCGTTAACCATCACCGCAATTTCTTCGAGGCTATCCGCACACGCAGCCTGCCCAACGCTGATATTGAGCAGGCCCATCGCTCTACCACCACATGCCTGCTGGCCGGCATCGCACTGGATTGCCGTAGGAAGCTCGATTGGGACGGTGACGCGGAACGCTTTGTCGGTGACGACCAGGCCAGCCGGTACCTTTACCGGCCGTATCGCGCCCCCTGGCATTTGTAATGAAGAAATTGAAGCTGTTTTGGGAAAAAGGCCCCCCAACCCCTTTGAAAGAAAACCGAGATGGGTCTTTATTTAGGCCTTTTCACCCCAAGAAGGAGGTGATTCGCATGCAAGCCAAATTGCACATCGTATTATGCGCCTGCGCCGCACTTGCGCTGGCCTCGATCGCCATTGCCCAACCCACCATTGGTAGCTTGGTGAGCGACTTGGCCGGCCCGGACGACCACGACCGGGTCGTCGCGCGGCAACTGCTGCCGCGCGAGGGCATGGACGCACTTCCCGCGCTTATCCCACTGCTGGACCGCAAGGAACCGCACATCGCAAAGGCCGCCTACACTGTGATCTGGGACATCCTCAACGAGGCCGCCCGTCCTGGCCTGGAAACGGACAGGGCGCGTGCCACGGACCTCTTAATGGCGCTGCTGTTGGACGAGAAATCTGCGGAGATCAGGACAACAGCACTTAAGCTCCTCGCCATCGCAGTCCCCGAGGGCTACGACGTCGGCCCCATCGCCCGGCTCTTGCAGGATGCTGAACTGCGCGAGGAGGCCCGAACCACGCTCGAACGCATTGCTACACCCCAGGCCTGCGCGGCCCTGCGGGTGGCCATCGGGGACGCGGACCCGCAATTCGCCTGCGTGTTGCTGAACGCGCTCGGACACCTGAAAGACGCAGAAAGCCTCCCCAGCATCTGCAAGCTGGCCGGGCACACTGAGCCCCGAGTTCGCGCAGCCGCCGCGCGCGCCTTGGCCTGGACCGGCGACCCACGCCTGGCGGAGGTGGTTTGCCGTGTACGGGACGAGTCGACGCCAGATACGGCCTTCGAGGCCACCGTGGCGGTGCTTGAATTGGCCGAGGCTATGGCCGAAACGGGACGCGATTGGAACCGGGCCATTGCACTCTACCGGAACGTGCTCGATACGGCGCCATTTGGGGCGCTCCAAGCGGCTGCCATGGCCGGCCTGGGCAAGTATGGCGATGAAACGGTGATGGACGCCATGATCGCGGCGGCCCAAGGCGGCAGCTCCCGGCTCGAGCAAACGATCATTCCTGCCTTCGAGTTGCTCCAGGGCAGGGCGGCGGCTAAACGGATGGTTGCAGCGTATCCCGAGTTCTCACGAGAGGCCCGTCTGGCCTTGGTGGGGATGTTCGGGCGGCGGCGCGATCCGCTGCTCCTGCCGGTACTTATTGAGGCGGCTCACAGTGACGACTCGGCGTTCCGGATAGCGGGCATCCGCGCCCTGGCCACGGCCGGGCTGGCGGAGGGCATGGATGCGCTGGTGGTCGTGGCTCGTTCGGGCGGCCAGGAGGAAAAGTCCATGGCCGTACGCGCCGCGAGGCAAGTGGCTGACGCGCTGCGCGCGTCGGGTGACCGTAATGCCGCTGGGACGGCCTATTTGGGTCTTTATAAGATGGCCCCGGACGATACGGCCCGCCTGGAAGCCCTGGCCGGTCTGACACAGTGCCCGGTGCCGGACGCGTTTGAGGCATTGATGGCCGCGGTGGATGAACCAGTCCTAAAAGACGCGGCGCTCGAGGCCCTTATCCCGCTGGCCGAGACGCTCATGGCGGCCGGACATGGTGAAAAGGCCCTGAAAGCTTATGAAACCGTTGGCAAGCTTGATCCGTCGGTGGAAACGGTCGGCCGGATCGCAGGACGGATGCGGGAACTCGGCGCAGACATGAATCCGGCGGAGCATCTGGGGTTCATCACGCGCTGGTGGCTGGCCGGACCGTTCGACTGGAATGCGGAGAGCGACTGGGAGAATGCGTTTGTTGGCGAGCCGGACGTGGACCTGGAAGCCACATTCACCGACGGGGACCAGCCACGCTCCTGGAGTCCTTATGAGACACCCGACCCGATGGGGATTGTAGACCTCACAAGCGCGGTCGCGCCGGATGAAACCTGTTTCGCCTATGCCTACGCGGAAATCGTGGCCGAACAGGCCACGGACGCCGTATGCCGGATAGGGACTGATGACGGCGAGTTGCTGTGGTTCAACGGCGAGTTGGTGCTGGATAACCGGGTTGACCGCCCGCTGTCGCTCGATCAGGACAAGGTGAACGTGAAACTGAAGGCAGGCGTCAACAGAGTATTGCTGAAAATCAGCCAGAGGCACGGCGGTTGGGCCTTTTGCCTGCGCATCACGACCGCCCAGGGCCTGGGCGCGCCGTTCACCCAGGCCGACCGCTGAAGGCTGAAGGCTGTCAGCTTTCAGAATGGCGCGTTTTGCATATGGGCCAAAAGGCTGTTATGATTATATAGAGGGAAGGAAGGCGACAGGCGTGTCGCTAAGCCCCAAACGAGGACGAAGGGGCACCCCGTGGAACTAAGATAATGGGGACATGAACCACGGAGGACACTGAGAGAAACTCTGAAAAATGATTCTCCGTGTCTCCGTGTCCTCCGCCGTTGAAAGAAGGTAAGTTGACATCAGATCGCCACAATCGTTAGTGTCAATGAGTAGGTGTGTTTGCCGATCGGCAGTCCCGCCTGGGTAGCTGCGGAGGGGTTGTTGCGAAGTCAGAAGTTGGCGCTTAATGAAACGGCTCAAGGCGGATCTCCATACTCATTGCGGGGATGATCCTCGGGATAAAATCGCGTACTCGGCAGAGATGCTGATCGACGCGGTTGCACAATTGAATTTCGACGTATTGGCCATTGCCTGCCACGACAGGGTTGTGTATGGCACACGTTTGGCGGAATACGCAGCGCGCCGGGGCGTCTTGCTCGTTCCTGCTATCGAACTGGACATTGAAGGTAAGCACGTGGTGGTGCTTAACCCGGACGTGGAACAAGCGAAGGCGCGCACCTTTGCCGAATTGCGCGCCCTGGGCCGCCGGGGTGCGGCTATCGTCGCTCCGCACCCTTACTACCTAGCTTCGAAGTGTCTGGGGTCGGCCCTGGCCAAGAACGTCGACGTGTTCGATGCAATCGAGCACTGCAGTTTGTACTTCCGCGGCCTTGATCCGAACCGGAGGGCGCTCAGGCTGGCGCGAAAACACGGGCTCCCGCTCATCGGCACCTCGGACGCGCATACGCTGCCGTACAGCGACAGCACCTTTACATGGATCGAGGCTCAACCGACGGTCGAGGGCGTGATCGAGGCGGTTCGTGCGGGACGAGTGGAGGTCGAAACAAGCCCGCGGTCCCCGGCGGATGCGGCTCGAGTGGCTTACTTCGCCGCGCGGCAGGCCGTGCGGGATACTATAGACTTTTTTATCGACTGAGGAGGAGGTTACACCGTCGTGATCGGACGCATTACCATCCTGGGCGGGAGTAGTGTGTACACTCCTGAGTTCATTCTGTCGATTATATCGCATAATGTAAACGTCAAGGAAATTGTCCTCGTCGGGCGCCGAGAAAAGAAGCTCCGGCTCGTCTCGCAGTTCTGCCAGCGTATCCTGGACAACAGCGGGTTTCCCGCGAAGATAGTCGGCACGCGCGACTTGGCCCAGGGTGTGGCCGGGGCGAAGTATGTGCTTAACCACGTCCGGATAGGCGGCATGGCCGCACGACTCCGCGACGAAAAGCTGCCGCCGAAATACGACATGATCGGCGATGAAAGCCTCGGCGCCGGCGGGTTCGCCAATGCCATGCGGACGCTCCCAGTGGTTTTGAAACAGGCGCAGCAAATCGAGGAGATCAACCCCGACACGATATTCATCAACCTCACCAACCCGATGGGGATGATCGTCGAGGCATTGGTCAAGTACTCGAAGCTTAACGTTGTGGGCGTATGCGACCTGCCGCGCAGGTACCTCAAGAAGGTCGCCAGGATCCTGCACCACGACCCTGAGGACATGTGGGTAGACTACATCGGCCTGAACCACATGGGCTGGATTCAGGATGTGAAACTCCGCGGGCGCAGTTGCATGGGTCAAGTGCTCGAGAAACTCGAACGCCACAAGGAAGACGGCTTCGACTGCGAGCTCATCGAGTTGTTCCGCATGATTCCGACACGGAGCGTAAGCCTGTACTTCCACCGCGAAGACATCCTCAAACAACAGCGATCGTGCGCGCGCTTCCGCGCCGAAGTGCTCCAGGAGGCCGAACAGCAGATTCTAAAACTTTATGAAGACAAGCACTTGTGCGAGGTGCCCGATCTGACACATGAGCGCAACGCGATTTGGTATGAAGAGACCATCGTCCCGCTCATCGAAGCCCTCGAGAGCCGCGAACAACGCGATATGGTCCTGTGCGTGCGCAATGGCGAGTCGATCCGCGACTTGCCCGACGATTGCAGCGTGGAAATCCCCGTGCGGGTCAGCAACCGTGGGCTCAAGCCCCGCAAAGTAGGCAGTTGCCCGCGCTTTCTCAAGGGCCTGTTCGTAGCCGTTAAGGAAAGCGACCGGCTCACGGTCGAGGCCGTACGCCACAAATCCTATGAATTCGCGCTCCAAGCGCTTACCACTAACCCTCTGGTGCCCTCCATCCATTCCGCCAAGCGCTTCCTGGATCGTATCATCAAAGATGAGCAGCTAGAACTGCACTAAACAGGATGAAAGGAACGCTAAAATGCGCATGACGTTCGCCGTCGTCGCTGCGGCCTGTTTCGCAGGGTTAGCCGCCGTGGCCGAAGAACCGCCGCCCATCGTGAACGGTGGCGACGCTACTGTCCACGACATCGCAGGCACCTCGACGCTGGTGACTGTGGTGTTGAAGGACACCGGCGCCGAAGACAAGAACCTGCGGATTCTCGATGTGTATGACAATTACTTTGTTGTGCTGTCGCAGGACAAGGAGCGCACCGCTTACTTGTTTTCCTCGATCAAGGAAATCCGCGTGCAAGGGGGCAAGGTCGACACTAAGAAATTCGTGTTCGAGGACGTTCGTACGCTGCGTGCCGAGGAGCAAAAAGTCGTGGAACGGGCCTATGCCCGAGCCCAGGAGATTTTCAGCGCCACGAGCGACAATCAGTCGCTGAAGATGCACGCGGCGGCGCTCCTGGCGATCAACGGCGATCAGGCGGCGCGGGATTATCTCGAACAACTGGCGGCAGGGAACGATTTGAAGACGGCGCTTGATGCCACAGCGTGCCTGTTCCTGCTCGGCGAAGTCACGTTGAACAAAGCGCTCCTGGCCAGCGGCTTGGAGAGCGGAAACCGCAAGGCCAGAGCCAAGGCGGCTATCCTCTCAGGCTTACTCGGGGACCATTCAAATGAAGGTTACCTGATGACAATGCTTCAAGATCGCGTCGCAGAGCTCGCCAAGCCTGCGGCATGGGCGCTGTCCCGGCTGGGCAACCGCGACTGTATCCCCACACTCCTGGGGATGATCGTGGAACTAAGCGAGGAAAAGGGGGAAGGGGCGATTTTCGCCCTGAGCCGGCTTGATGGACCGGACGTGGCCGAGCAGATGAAACTCAAATATGACACTGCCGTCGGCGAGATGCGGTTCCGGATTGCCCAAGTCCTTTACAACATCGAGGACCCGATGGGGCGTGACGTGCTCGCCAATGAATTCATGACCGTTCCAACGTTGGCGGAGCGGGCCGCCTTGATCCTGGCGCGCGAAGGCCATCCGGAGGCGATGCAGTTCTTGCGCAGCCGCTTGGATCGGCGCTTCGATGAGATCGAAGAGCGGCTTGTGTTCCGTGCCGAAGCGGCGGCCGCCTTGATCGAAGGCGGCGACCCCGTCCCCATCGCGGTATTGCAGGAACTCTTGCGTTTTGACAGAGCGCCGGTAACGGTCCGCGTATGCGAGCTCATCGCCGAGCTTGGCAAACGCCAGTTGCTCCCGATCACGCAACCTGCCATTGAAAACTCGACACACGAGATTGCCTTGGCCGCGTGTACCGCGGCGATTGCCATCGCCAACCCGAACGATTTCCGGGAAAAGCTGATCCAGTCGCGGATGTAGCCCATGACCCACCGCCTTCACGTGTTCATAACGGGCCGGGTCCAGGGCGTCGGGTTTCGCTATTCCACCTACGCCCAAGCCCAAGCGCTCGGGCTCAAGGGCTGGGTCCGCAATCTGCCCGATGGCCGGGTCGAAGGGGAATTCGAAGGCCCGAAAAGCGCCCTCGACCAGATGCTGGCCTGGTGCCATGCCGGCCCGGGGATCGCCCACGTAACCCATGTCGACACCACCTGGGACTCTGGGGAACCGCGCCACGGAGAATTCCGACTGCGCATGTACTAGCCGTCCAGACAAATCGGAACCGTAACCGTTCACGGGGTGTAAACCCTCTGACCGATTACGGTTGGGGTTATGTCGCGCCACATCGTTGGTGGAGCGCCGGGGTCAAGGCATTGATTATGCCTCATTCATCCGTGTCTGGAACGCCGTCGCCATCTGAATCGAGGTCAAGATAGCTCGGCACTCCATCGCCATCGGGGTCGCCGGCGCGCTCGTCGAGGTCGGCGATACCGTCGCCATCACCGTCCAAGTCATGCAGGCGCACGTGTACGTAAGGCCGCTGGTAGGCCTCCTCGGCCCCCTCCGCAAACGCCGTCCAAAACTCGAGGTCGGTGGCATCATACACGACGTTCATGACGTTCCCGCCGCGGGTGGCGATATGGTTGGCCAGATCGATCATCTTGGTGTGGTCCAGGGTTCCATGGCCGGACACCAGGTGCGGGTACGCGCCGCGGCCCTCGTCGTTGTACACAACGTCCGCGAGCACATTGGGCGCGAATTCATCGTTCGGGTCGTTGTCCCGCCAGATGACGAGGTCGTCAGGAGGAGTCTCCGGAGCGTGCGCCTTGATCTTGACGCCCGCAAGCTCGTTTTTACCGTCACCGAACACATAGTGGTATCGCTTGGTCCGCCGGGTACGCGCGAGGATATCAAGCGCCTCGGTCAAGCTGTCGGCATCATAGAGTATGTGGCGAAACAGGGGCATGAAATGGCAGCCATTCAGGTCGTATGGGCGGTCTCTCCCAGGCGAGTCGCCCATCTCGGCCAAGGCAATGCCGGCCGCGTTCATACCGGTGTGGGACCCGACAAACCCCGCGAAGGCGACGTTGACATGGGCGTTACCGTGCTCTGGCAGATAGACCACAATGACAGGATACTCATGGGCGCCGGCTTCCAAGTCCCAGTCGAGGTCGCGTGTCTGATAAAGGTGCCCGTCGGCTGTAGCGGTATCCCAGGCGGCAACGCCGCTGCATGAATACCGTGCCAGGAGTGCTGACGTGTGCGCCCTTCGCAGGCTTAAGTAATCCAGTCCGGCGCCCACCGCGAGGCCCAGCAGCTCCTGTTCATACCGCTCGTCGGTATAGGGCGCGCTCGTGTTCCACGCAGTGTCCAGGTTGGCATTGCCAAACATATCGCGGTCTTCCTGAACATGCTCGAGGAACCGGGGCATGAAGGCCTGGATTTCCGGCTTCATCAGCCGCCCGTAGTGGTACCCCATCTCACAGGGCGTGCCGTTGACGACCACGACGGGGATTTCATCGGGGCCACTGCCCACAGATGTCCGATAGCCCCCACCCCCGATGCCCTCGGCTCGCTCGAGGTCTAAGGAGACGTATCCCTGTTTGTGGGCCGGGTCCAGGCCTTGCGCAAAGGCGACCCAGAACTTCAGCGCGGTGGTGTCATAGAGCACACTCAGGAGGGTGCCTTTTACCCCGGCGGCTTTTGCGATCTCGATGGCCTTCTCAGAGTCGATGACCCCGTAGCGGCTATGGATCGCGTTATACAGCAGTTCGTTCCCGCTGCCGTTGTGGTTCTTCCAATACACCACGTTCTCAAGGGGAGTATGGAACGGATCGGGACTTTCACACGGGTGTCCCACCACAGACTCGTTCCCGCCATATTCCCAATAGTGCGCGTTGCTCGTGAACAGCAGCCGCGCGCTTGCGCCCGCACTCCCTGGGCCGCT
>CAYRLQ010000151.1:0-10026 GCA_964425145.1 uncultured Nitrospiraceae bacterium | reverse complement strand
CCATAAACCCGCCGACCACGCTGCCCATTGACCCGGCGCCCATAACAAGAATGCGCACCCCGCTTTCCCCTACCTATTCGCTCTCGCTACCCCGAACGTGACAGGCCGGACCCCACAACTCTGACAAGTAACCCACCTTACCCTCTCACGCTCGTGCTGGAAAACGTTCAATTACTATCTGTTTCGCGATCATAGTACACAACGCCTTCGCGAGACGCGATACGCCCCACCGTCGAGACGACCTCCTTCTGCCACTCAAACTCCTCCGGGGTAAGGACGAAAAGGTCCATGGAGAAGCCCTGGTACGGGAATAGCTTGCGGACGCGGAGTTTGAGTTTGCGCCGCGAGTCGAAATCCTTGCAGATCAGCAGCAGGTCGATGTCACTGTCCGGGCGTCCGTCGCCGCGTGCGCGGGACCCGAACAGAATAATCTTCTCGGGACGAATGCCCTCGGCAATCCGCTGCGTCACTCTTTCGACGAGTTGGTCCATGGGACTCCCCACCGTTTGGGTTGTCGTTGGCGCACGGCTAGAGCACGCCCAAAACGAGCGCCAAGACGATCAGGAATGCGCACGCGGGAATCAAGAGCTTTAAGCTTTTTTGAACCGACGACCCCTTTGCCAAATTGCCGATCGCCTTGGGAACGATCACGGCGCCAAACAAGCCTATGGCGAAGATGATCCCGAAGATGCTGCCATAAATCTCAGGACTGAACTTGGAGAAGGTCACCCCCACGGTTGTCGGAAAGCACGGCGCAAAGGCGAGGCCGGCAAGAATCGCCAGCACACGCGCTTGCTGAGCGCTCTTGGTGACGGTCATGGCCAAGATTACCAGGGCAGCGATTAGTGCAGACCCCGCAATAAACCAGCTCCCGTACTCCGTGATCACCGGTATCCGGCTCGCGATCAATCGGCCGACCATCATGGCCACGGCAAACAGCGAGAGCAAGCGTTGCGCCGAAGCGTCCACGACGTCTGCTTTGGCATCCGGGCTCGCCGCGCTAAACACCTCTTTCCCGAATGAGGGGAGCCAGTTGGAGAACGACGTCTCCAGGCTGATGTAGCAGAAAAGCACCAGCGCAGCGACCAGAACCGCTGGCTCGGCAAGCAATGCAAATGCGTCCGAGAGCGCAAAACCGGCCTGGCTCTCGGGGTAGATTGCCAGGATCGCCGGAATCACCGGCAGCAGAACAATCGCGGCCAGGACCGAAATCGCGTTCTCATACGAGGTCTTTCGAAAAAGGACGCTCACGATCAAGGGCGTGAGAAAAAGACCCAGGCCGAAGAAGACATTGCCCAGGTTGCTGGCGGCTGCGGGATTCTCTCCCCCGAACAGCACGACAGGGATCATCGTGTTGCCCGCCGTATTCAGCGCCATCGCGCCGAAGCCCAGCAGGATACACGCCACAAGCACCGTCTCGTAGGTCTTGCCGCGCGCGAGCAAGAGAATACATAGCGCCGCGACAACGAAGCCGAAGATCGCCACGGGCTTATAGCCCACCGAATCGATGACTACACCCACAATCAGCGACACAATCAAACAGGAGAACATAAACGCCGAGATGAGTGAGCCAAACTTCCCCTGGTCGATCTTCAGCCGTGGCATCAGCTTGACGCTGATTGACCCAAGCAGTGAAAAGCACATGCCCAAGCCAAAGACACACAATAGAGCTACAGCTTTCTCCATGTCCCACGCTCCTTTCCTAAAGTTTCATCAATTGCTCAGTGTATCACTGCAGATCACGAACGGCGTGACCGTCCGTCCGTGCCATACAACTTGCCTGACATAGCCTCAGTTCGTTCCTCGCGAACTTTCTCTCACCCGCCCCGTATCTCTCTTATTCCGCCACGGCGCCCCGCCCACCCCCATCCCCGTCCAAAACCCATCGCTTTGATAGGCCACTGCATTATCACCCCCCGTACCCCAAATAGTACTTGGTTGCCGCCACCACGTCAAGGCAATTTCATACCTCAAGTCACGGCGCGGAGCGGTTCTCTATTCCCAGCGCATGCCCCAGGCAGGAAAATACGGCCTCACATTTTGACCATTTCCGCCCGGTGCGTAGCGCCATGGTGCCCGGACCCATTTCCCCGGGGAGGCATCTGAATTGACACGGTGTTCCGCAGCCCTCTAGAATCCTCGTGTATAATGACGATAGGGGATGTTTGGTATAGCGTTGGCGTGAGGTCTCGAACAAGAAGCGTGCGACATATGTCTGCTAACATATACCTGGGCGTGATGCTTGCTATTATCGCGCTGGTGACGGCCGTAAGCGTGCCGTCTTTGTTTCGGAAGAGATGCCCCCGGTGTGGCGCAAAGAACAGTCTGGATGCCAAAACCTGCAAGAAGTGCACCGCGGTGTTCCCAGAGGACGAACCCTAGAAAGTCATGAAGTGCGAAGCATGAAGGATGCACAATAAACCACCGACTATGAATTGCGAACAACGTAACGCGGAAAGGTGTGGTGAATCGCTATGGCTGCCATGATCAATTGCCCCTATTGCGGCAAGTTGACCGACCCGAAGCTGCAAAACTGCCCTCATTGCGGAGGCTACCTGCAAAAGCAGTCCAAAGCTCCGAGCGCTGAGGAGAAACCATCGCGAACTGCGGGCCAGAGGTGTCCCAATTGCGGCGCGTCCGTCAATGATGGCGACATCATCTGCGTCGCCTGCGGGACGAACCTCCTGACCGGCCAGAAGATTGCGGAAGAGGCCAGGCAGGAAGTTGCCAAAGCGCGCCGGGGGAACCTACTGTGGATTATGGGCGCTGTGGGAGTTGCGGTGATCCTGATTGCCGGCGCGATGGCCGTGTACCTAATGACGCAGGATCCGGTCCAGAAGGCGGTCCAATTGAGCCGGCAGAATAATTTTCTCGAAGCGACGAATGTACTGGTCAAGCATCTGGATAAGCATCCTGATGATGCCCAGGCGCACTTCCTCCTCGGCAAGGTTTACTGGAAAACCACCCAATTCCTAAACGCCGCCAGCGCCTTCGAGAAAACGGTCAGGCTCGACCCGCAGAATCCCCAGGCGGGTTTGATGGCGGTGTTGTGCCTGGCCTCGGTGACGGATCAAAGCACCTGGCCCAGGCAGGTGGCGGTATTGAGAGACGTTGTCAAGGCCTTTCCGCAGAACGTGCAAGCCGCTCATCTGCTCGGGTTGGCATTAGGCGCTCAGGGAAACGTTGATGGCCAGGTTGAGGCCCTCAAGAAGGTTGTTGAATTGAACCCTGGCCACGGGAGCGCCCACGAGAATCTCGGCATGGCGCTGGCGCTGCAACATGCGTATGCGGACGCCGAGCGCGAACTGAATGTGGCTCGGAATCAGGGCGTGAACACCGGCGAGATCGCCGCGGTGCAAGGGTTTGTCGCCTATTTGCATGGTCAGGACGAGGTTGCGCTGGCTAAGCTTGCCGCGGCGCTCGAGGAAGACTCGAGCATCCGCAAAGAGGTCTTGACCCGGCTGGGGTTGATCCTCGTGTCGCAGGGACGTTTCAACGAGGCTACACCATATTTGAAGGAGGTCGTGGACATGGGCGGCCAGACGCGCGTCGCGAGATTTTTCCATGCGATTTGCCTGGTGGCGCGCGGTGCGACCACTGAGGCCCTGCGCCAGTTCGAAAACCTCGGCCAGCAACGCGGCCCGTTGGCCGTTGAGGCCAATATCCAAGCCGCGCACCTCTACCTAGAACAGAACGATACCGAACACGCCCTAGAAGCCGTCGAACTGGCCGCAAGCTTTGGTGGCGGCGGTGCCGTGCTCGATACGCTGCGCGGCCGCGTTGAGGCCCGGGCGGGGCAAACCCGCCAGGCCCAGAATGCCTTTAAGCGCGCCATCCAGGCCGATCCGTCCTATGCCCCCGCACATCTCGAAAACGGGCTGGCTTATGTAAAACGTGAAGTCTTCACCGAGGGCGTGCGTGAACTCGAGCGGTACCTGAGCCTTGTGGACCCTCAGGAGGAAGGAGCCCGTGCTGCCGAGGTTCGGGCGCTGGTGGAACAACTCAAACAGACACTCGGCAAGAAAGAGCCCCTTACGGCCACGACTGCTGCTATATCGGAAGGGAGGTCGTCATGAGAAGCTTGCCGCACGTTGTGGTTAATACGGCCCTGGTGCTGGGTCTCATCTCTGCGACGGCACTCGCCTGGGGCCCCAGAACCAACCTGGCCCTGGTTACTGTAGCGGCAAACCTCGTTTCGCGTGAGGCCCGCGTACCGCTTGGCAAACTCGAAAAGGACATCTTCAACGGCGCGTTGGCGTCTGCCCGCGAAATGGCCGCCGTTTATCCGCGCTACGAAACGAAGCCCCTCGAGGCCATCGAGGCGGAGATGTACCTCCTTCAGGCCGTGCGCGGCGACCGGCTCGCCCCGTATTTTGCCTACCGCCTGGGTATGCTCGGCAAGCTCGTCGCGCAAACCACGGCGCCTATGGCGCGAACAGGCCCCACCTACCGCAACCTCTACTATGCCGATGTCGATGAAAACATTGACAATGTCTTGCTCAAGCCCTCCCGGCGTATGTCCGTGGACCCAAAGGATTACTTCGCACGGGTCATGCAGGCGGCCGGTCTGCGCGATGAAATCTACGAGAACGACTACCAGGAAGGCCACGGGTTTCAGCAGACGGCCAAGGCCTCACTCTCCGAGGATGCCAGCCGGTCTATCGCAGCAGTTGCCGACGCCTGGTACAATGTCCTCACTGGCAACGTCCTCGATGTCAATCGATCCGAGGCTGACATTCGCAGCTACATCGTGGGGGCCCTCGAATATTATATTCGGCAGGGCCGGGAAGGTTATATCGACAGTACCTACGACCGGCTCTTGTCCTTGACCCGCGTCACGCCCGAGTTGCACCAGCGCATCGGCGATATGTTCTACAACGCCCAGCATTACGACCGGGCCATAGCCGAATATGAGGCCGCCTTGGCATTGGCGCCCGGGAACAAGGACATTGCCAAGAGAATCTCGGAGTACTATGTGCGGCAGGGCGACGAGGCAATGGACAACAATGACCTCGAGGCAGCGAAGGACGCCTTTGCCAAGGCCCTGGAAGCCGACCCGCTTCATCCCACGGCCGAAGGCAAACGCCTAGAGGCCGACAGACTCATTGCCGAGCGCGAGGCACGCCTCGAGATGGCCCGACTGGCCATTCAGATGGCCGAAGCCCTCTGGAGAGAGGCCGACCGAGCGGCGCTTCAGGGCCGGTTTGCCGAGGCGATCGCTTTGCTCCAGGACGCCGAAGACCAGTACCAACAGGTGACCTATGAATTCCCCCCCATGTTCAAGGAGGCCGAAACAGCGTTGAAAAGACTCGCGCACCGTATGCGCGAACTCAAAGACAATTTGGTTGCCGACGCTCAAAACCTCAGCGGCAGCGGGTTCATGTTGGACGTGCAAGATTTGGCCGCCAGCGCCAGCGCCGATCTGGAAAAAGAAGCGTTGTACACGCTGGTTCGCCAGCAGTTTAAGACCCAGGCTAAGAAACTGCGTCAGGACCTCGAAGGCGCTTTCGAGATTCGATAAGCGCCACGTTTCAATCGGCAATTTCTTAAGCGTCCAGTTGTCAGCCATCAGCTTTCGGCTATGAATCAGGTGGTGGCCAGGGTTGCCAGAACACTGCGCCTAAACCAGAGCGGCTGCCCAAATGCCTGGCTGATTCATGCGCGCCAAGCACACCGGACCGAAAAGCTGATGGCTGAACGCTGATAGCTGAACGCTTACTTACACTCCTCCGGAGATGCCTTCCGTATCCTTCTGGCGATACGGGTGTCCTGGAGCCGTGCAACGATACCATAGGTGGTCCGGCGGGGTCGGGTTAAAAGGGGACGTAGAAACGTTCTTTCGAGCCTTGGACCTCGATAACGATTCCCCGCAGTCCATCGAGCGCGATGAGTTTGGCGTTTGTCCGCGGGATCATTTCGCCCAGGTAAACTTGATTCAGGTTGATAATCGCCGAGGCATACGGGCGGTTCTTGCTGGCCGGTTGCAACATGTTGATTTGAAACCCCGTTAGGCCGAGCCGCTGCCTGTCTCTTTCGCGCAAAGGATGTTGCGCCAGCGCTTCAATATCTACAACCGGTTGGGGTTCCTTCAGGGCGGGGGGCTTTGTGGGCGCTGGGGAAGGGAACCTTTCCATCATGGGGCTCCGCCACTGCGGTTCGTCGGCCGCGGGTTCGGCTCGGGCATGCCGGAACTGGGCAGTTTCGTCCGCAGAGGGCGCCGGTTTTGCCTCCGCTTGAGCCGGTTCGAGAACCTTTTCTTGCGATTCGACTCCATCGGCAGGGCGCGTTGGCGAGGGTTGGCCTTCGGCGTCCGTGGCTGGCGCGACGATTGGCGGCCGCTCAAACCTGGGTGCGGGTGTTACGGTTTCTTCCGCCGATTGCGATGCCTGCGCGGCGGCGTGAGACCTTCCGATGGGCGTTACGGTCAAATCCTCGCGACCCGGCACTTCGGGTTCCTCCCCGACGACGGTTGGGACCTGGGGGGGCGCCGGCGCGGCGGTCGGCAATGACGCCCGTGCCGGCTGAGGCGTCTTGCTCGCAACGTACGCGGGCTCTCGGCCTGCTCGCGCGATTAGCATCATCGACACGCCCACGGAAATTGCCATGAAAAGCGCTGTAAATGCCACGGCACTCAGAACCAAGGTCATCGGCGTCAGGCGGATCGTAAGCCGCTCGCGCAAGAGGTTGCGGCCGACCAGCTCCCGCTCGGCTACACCTTCTGCGAATCCTTCATCCGTCGGTTGCCCGGCTTCGGCCTTCTCTGCCTCGAGCTTTCTCAGCGCATCCAGAATCGAGCTCATCAGGGCTTTCCCATATCTTAACCAGCCTCGGCCGGCCCACGGGGCACCAGGGGCGATGTGGCGACTGCAGGTGGGGTAACTTCCTTCGATCCCTCCGTTTCCAGCGGCGGCAACTCTTCTACTCGCACCCTCTCATTCGCAGGCAGTTCCTCCGGTTGGGGATCGGTACTCGCCGGTTGTAGCTCACCAGGTGCCGGTTGTGTCTCCAATTCGCGCTCAGCGGGTTTCGACGGCTCATCGCCTGCCGCCGCTTCGGTCTCTTCGGCCGTAGGCGCTTCAGATTCGGCCGGTTCCGTTGGTTCGGCATTCTCTGATGCTTGTTCTGCAGCAGGCGCTTCCAGGGCCTGTTGCGCGGGCTCGGGTGTCCCCTGCAGAGTCAGGTGCTGGATGCTGAACGGGGACACAGGCCGCAGCGCCGGTGTTGTGATCCCCGACAACCACCAACTGCACAAGACCATTCGGAGGCTCTTCCCCGCCATCCCATCGACGCTCAGCCCCGTTTCCGCCTGGATTTTCGCTACCGCCGTGGCCGTGGCCTCATCGTAGACGCCCGACGGCGGGCCGAAATACCGGCCCAGTGACTGCAGATTCTTCTGGAGTTGTGTCACGGCCTCGCCGGACATCGAGGAGACCAGCGTGGGCGCATCCGGCGTGGGGTCTTTCCATAGGATAACCGTCTCGGCTGTGAAGTGCTCTTGAAACTCCTTGCGCGAGACCTGGACTGTTTCGTCGCCGGTGGTGGTAATCTGGAACTGATCCTTCTCCACACCGATCAAGGCGAGCCATAGCAACTGGTTATCCGTGGCCATGCGTACTAATGCCGGCAGGTTAATGGCTAGCAGTTGGTCGGTGGCCGGATAGAGCAGCGTGTAGTCCAGCCGGTTGAGCCGCCCAAACGCGATCAGGTCCTCCCATGAATCACCACGAGGTTCCCCACTCACGTCCTCGATTCCCCAGGCCTGTAGGATGGCCCGCACTGCGGCTGTGCGCGACTCGGCCGGCTCCAACGCATCCAACACCATCGTAAGCGATGGACGGACCGCGGCTTCGGGCCCGGGCGGCGGCGGGTCGGCCCCCTCGGGCACGCCGGGTTCTGGATTAGGAGGACCTGCGGAGACCCTCATGGTCGGTACGGGCAGCGTCACCCCTTCGTGGGAGGCCCAGGGAGGCGACGTGACCACCACGTACCACACCCCAATCAGCACCACAGCCGCCAACAAAGCCGTCAGGGGGCTCGGCAGTCGGCGCCGCACCGGCTCTGCCTTGGCCTCCGACGGTCCAAGAAACAGGTCCAACTGCTCGTGGGACGGCGCCAGCACAGGTGCCCACTTGGCGGCTTTTTTCGCTTTTCTCACCCGTGTGCCACGGATTTCCCGGGCCGCTTGCCGCACGATCCGGGCCGAGATGTCCCGCGTTTCGCGGGTGTAGCCCACAAGCAGCGCCCGGTCGCAGATCGCGTTGATCATTCGGGGCGTCCCGCCAGAAAACTTGTACACCAGCCGCACGGCGCTGCGGGAGAAGCGCACCTTACCCCGTCCTGCGGCCACGCGCAGCCGGTATGCAATGTACTGAAGCGTTTCGCGCTTGCTCAAGGGCTTGAGGTGGTAGCGCGCCGTGATGCGCTGATTAAGCTGGCGTAACTCCGGGAGTGCAAGGTTCTGCGCGAGCTCAGGCTGGCCGACTAAGACTATCTGCAATAGCTTCTGCGTTTCGGTCTCGAGGTTGGACAGGAGCCGAACTTGCTCGAGCACCTCCGGCATGAGGTTCTGCGCTTCGTCAATCACCAACACGCAGTTCTTGCCTTCGGCATTGTGCTCGAACAGGTATTCGTTCAATTCGTCGATAAGTTCCTTGATGGTATCCCCACGCGATGGGATACCGAAATCCTCGTTGATCGAGCGCAGCAATTCTCGAGGGGACAACATCGGGTTGAAGATAAAGGCCAGCTCAGTGTCCTGGTCAAGCTGGTCGACCAAGCTGCGGCAGATGGTGGTTTTCCCCGTGCCGACTTCCCCCGACACCATGACAAACCCGGTGCGGTTTTCAATCGCGTACTTGAGGTGTGCCAACGCTTCCTTATGTTTGTCGCTCAGGTACAGAAATCGTGGGTCTGGCGTGAGGTTAAAGGGCCTTTCATCTAACCCAAAGAACGCCTCGTACATCCTCTCCTCGCAGGGCCGAACACGCCGGTTAATTGTTGACTGGTAAGGATAACACGTCCCCGGATTCGAGTCAATTGAGCGAGGCGGTCCAGACACCCATACCGGGGCATGTGATATAATCAAGGGCTACATGGCGGAATCGGCAACGAGAGAATACAAATGACGACGCAGTTATGCGACGACCGAACTCTGCCAGCGATAGCGGGAGTGTCATATACGATAATGAGTTAAGCCTGTGTGTCGTCCTGAGCGAAGCGAGGGAGCTCACCTTGTTTCGACGTGTGGGTCGCAGGCGTTGCAGACAAGGCCGTCTTGTCCGCCGAGGGAAGGAGTATTGCAGATGGAGCGGGTCGGGACTGCGGTGCAATGGGCGGCCTTGCTCGTTTTGTGCGCTGGTGCGGTGCTGTGGCGGGTTTCGACAGCAGATGCGGCTGGGCGTTCAGTTGGCCAAGGCGAGGGGCCTTCCGTCCGGCAGTACGCGATAGCTGACCCGGCGAGCAAGGCCAACGACGCAAGTCTTCTTTTAGACATTGGCTCCATATCGGCACCCCCCGAAAGCCAGGTTGCGGTTCTGGTCAAGTTGGTTACCGGGTCCAGCAGGCCGGCCGTTGTCCTTTTCGATGTCCTCTTTGAGCCGCTTAAGCTGGAGGCCCGCGCTGTCGACGTGGGACCCGCAGCGACCGACGCTAACAAACAGATGATGTACTCGCTCGTCGAGCCTGGGAGAGTGCGGACACTCACCTATGGCGATCGAACTTACATGGCCGATGGCACGCTTTTGACGCTGCACTTCACAATACTTCCCGAGGCACAACCCAATGATGTCCTAACATTGACTGGTATAGATGGGAGTGGCGCAGACCCTGAAGCAAATCCCGTCGATGTGAGTTTTACTAATGGCCAAATTCTGGTAGTGGGTGAAGGTGAGGGAGAAGGCGAAGGCGAGGGCGAAGGCGAAGGCGAGGGCGAAGGCGAAGGCGAGGGTGAGGGCGAGGGCGAGGGCGAGGGCGAAGGCGAAGGCGAGGGAGAGGGCGAAGGCGAAGGCGAAGGCGAAGGGGAGGGCG
>CAYRLQ010000150.1:0-10027 GCA_964425145.1 uncultured Nitrospiraceae bacterium | reverse complement strand
GCGCGGGACGCAACTCGCCCTCGCCTGCGATGACCAGGCGCAGGTCGGGCAACTCGCGGAGCACATTGGGCATGGCGCTGAGCAAGTTGGCGTGGTCCTTGTGACCTACGAGCGCGGCCACGTTGCCCAGCAACGGAACACCTTCGGGGACGCCCAGCGCCGAGCGCGCGAGTGGCTCGATGTCGAACCGGGCGAGGTCGACGGCGCTGTGGACCACGGAGACCTTTGTGGGGTCGACGCCGAACTCGCGTAGGACCTCGGCGACGCGCTCGCACACGGCGACAAAATGGTTGGGGAGACCGTATTTCCAGCGACTGACGCCCGTGTTCTTCGGGGGGAAATCCACGCGCCGGGACACGACGACCTTGCCGCGGCCCGCCAGCATACGTGCGAGACAGGCCATCGTGTGGGCATGAGACGTGTGCGCGTGGATGATGTGGACACCATGGCGTTTTACGGCCCGGGCCAGGCTCCACGCGGTCCACAGGTCTATTTCGCCGTGAAAGGGCGCCGCAATGCGCGCCAGGCCGTTGACGCCGTGGTCCGCATCGATGAAGGGCGCGCCCGATCGGCCCGCAATCACGTTCGTATGCCCACGCTGGGCCAACCCGCGGACCAGATAGCCGGCCTGTTGCTCGCCGCCGCGCCAGGTCCGCTGTTCGTCGATGTGGAGTACGTTCATGAGCAACGCTGTGCGGTAGCAGGCTACCGCTGTCTAATCGTCGCCAGCCTTGGCTTTTTCGTACGCGGCGATGAGCTCTTGGGCAATGTGCTGTGGCACTTCTTCGTAGCGGCTGAACGTGAGGGTATAGCTGCCGCGGCCGGCGGTCATGCTGCGGAGATCGGCCGAATAGCGAAGGATCTCCGCCTCGGGCACGCTGGCCCGGACGCACTGTCGGCCTGGCCCCATGGGTTCCATGCCCAGAATACGTCCGCGGCGGCTGTTGAGGTCGCCGTTGATGTCGCCCATGTACTCGTCGGGGACGGTGACGGCGATTTCCATGATGGGCTCGAGCAGGCAGGGGCTGGCGTCCTTGACGGACTTCTGGATGGCCAATGATGCGGCGATTTTGAAGGCCATTTCGGAGGAATCGACCTCATGGAAAGACCCGAAGTATAACTCGACGATGATGTCCACTACGGGATACCCTGTGATAATACCCTTGGCCAGCGCGTCCCGGCAGCCCTTGTCCACGTGCGGAATGTACTGCTTGGGCACCACGCCGCCGACGATGCTGTCGACGAATTCGTACCCGGCGTCGCGCTCGTTGGGCGTAGTACGCAGGTGCACGTCGCCGTATTGCCCGTGGCCGCCGGTCTGTTTCTTGTACTTGCCTTGGGCCTCGGCCTTGCTCCGGATAGTTTCCCGGTACGCAACCTTGGGCGTGCGGGTTTCGGCTTTGACGTTGTACTTGCGCTTCATGCGCTCGAGCAGGATGTCTAGCTGCAAATCGCCTATGCCGCGAATGACGTGTTCGTTCGTGTCCGCGTCGCGATAATGCTGGAAAGTGGGGTCCTCTTCGGCGATGCGATTGAGCGCTTCGCCAATCTTGTCTTCGTCGGCGCGTGACTTAGGGCTGATTGCCAGCTTGACCATGGATTCGGGCAGGTCGATCGGTGGAATCTGGAGGTTCGACCCTGCTGCGGCAATCGTATCGCCGAAGTGCGTATTCTTCAGTTTCGTCATGGCCGCCAGGTCGCCCGGGCCCACCTCGTCCACCTGGGTCTGCTCCTTGCCGCAGAGGAAGAACAGCTTGCCCGTGCGCTCCTTGGTTTTCGTGGTAACGTTAAAGAAATCGGAATCGGACCGGAGCGTACCCGTGATCACTCGGAACAAGGTCAGTTGGCCCACGAAAGGGTCGACCATGGAGCGGAAGACCTGCCCCATGAAGGGGACGTCCGGTGACACCTCGACCTCGACATCTTCGCCCTCGGCGTTTTTTGCCACGAAGGTCCGGTCCAGCGGCGAGGGGAACGAATTGGCGATGATGTCCATCAATTCGGTGATACCCAAGCCCTTTTCGACGCTGCCCGCCAAGATTGGAATTATCTTACCGGACTGGATGCCTGTTTGAAGTCCTTTGTTGAATTCCTCCGGAGTCAGCTCGCCGGCTTCGAGGTATTTCTCGAGCAGCTCGTCATCGGACTCCGCCACCACATCGACCATGCTCGACTTCAGTGTTTCGATCAGGTCCGCCACCTCGGCGTTCTCACCCGCAAGGATGTTGACCACGGCGCTCAAGTCCCCGGATTTGCCAACCGGAATGACCACCGGCACGCACTGCATCCCGTAGGTTTGTTGCAGCAATGCAACAGTCTCGTCGAAATCCGTGTTGTCCCGGTCGAGTTTATTGACAAAAAACGCCCGGGGTGTCTTGTGCTCCTCGGCGTATTTCCAGGCATTATGGGTTCCCACCTGAATGCCCGTGGTTGCATCCACTACGATGACCACGCCGTCCAGGATAGGAATGGACGCGGCAACTTCGCCCAGGAAATCCGCGTACCCGGGATGGTCTATCAGATGCACCCGGGTGCCGTTCCAATCCGTGTGGATTAACTTCATGCATATGGTCTGTTGGCGCTGGATTTCCTCTTCGAGATAGTCGCTGACCGTGTTGCCATCCTCGATTTTGCCCAAACGGCTCGTTTTCCCGGCGATATGGAGGACATGCTCGATAAGCATGGTTTTTCCTGTGCCGCCATGGCCCAGGATTCCTACGTTACGGACTTTATCGGCAGTAACACGCGCCATTTGAATTCCTCCAACTCGGTTGCACATCCATTCTCGCCTGCTAGCGAGCAGGGATTTTGAATGAACGCTCAACGAACAAGATATTCGTACCACCCTCTTGCGCCGAGCAACAGAGTATACTACGTGAGGAAAGCCGCCCTCAAGTCGGCCTGCACTCATCTTTACCCGCCAGGGGCGGGTGAAGGGCCCGAGGCATGAAATGGCCTTTTCTTGGTCCCTGTCGAAAAGAAGCGGGGGCGCCTGTGCTTGAACAAAACGCACAGGTTCAGTACTATCGGCGCGAAGGAGCTTCAGTGGAACCGTGGTGAATAGGAACTACGTAAGCAAGGTAGAGGAGGGCTGCACATGTGGTCGCGGAGTTGCATAGGGTTGCTGTGTGTATTGGCGCCGGCGTGTACGGCATCGGCGGGCGAGGTAACGTTTGGCTCGCTGCTTGGGGAAATGACCGATTTGGAAAGGCTAAGCCGGTTTCCGGACCCGGCCTACACGTGCAGGCAGTTTTCGAGCTACGACCGGCGCTCGACGGACCCGGACGTGCTTACGGCTGAGAACTGGTTCGCAAACGCCGACCGGGGCCATCATTTGCGCGTTGAAGAAAGCGATGGCGCCCAGGAGTGGGTCATGATGGATGCCCAAGGTCCCGGCACGATTGTCCGCATCTGGTCGGCGAATCCAGTTGACGCGGGCCTTATCCGGGTCTACATCGATGCGGCGCCGGAACCGGTCATCGAGATGCCCATGAAGGATATGCTGGGCGGCGCGGTCATGCCGTTCATCACGCCCATCGCTGGTGTGCGTTCCAGAGGTTGGAACAGTTACTTGCCCATTCCCTACGCCAAGCACTGCAAGGTTACAGCCATTAAGCCAGACTTCTACTACCAGATTAACTACCGCACCTATGAGCCGGGGACGGTTGTGGAGGGCTTCACGCTGCCGCTCGCGGAGCAGCACAAGGCCCTGATAGAGCAGACGGCGGCGCGGTTGGCCCGGCCGGAGTCCGTTACGTTGCCTACCTCCGCCGGGACAGTGCCTTTCGACGAGGTTTTGGCGCCGGGTGCGTCTGCTTCGGAGAGAATCGATGGGCCAGGAGCGATCGTCCGGGCCACCGTGAATGTTCAAGCGGATAATATGGAAGCCGCCCTGCGCGGGTGTCTGTTGGCGGTCGTTTTCGATGGTGAGGCGACACCGTCGATCCTGACGCCCCTTGGGGATTTCTTCGCTACGGCGCCGGGTGCTAATGCGTTCCTCTCCTTGCCCAGCGGTGTGCTTGCCGATGGCACCATGTATACCCATTGGGTAATGCCATTTGCCACATCCGCATCAATTCAATTGACGAATCATACGGACCAAACCGTTTCTCTTTCCGGGCAGCTCGTTGTCGGCGATTATTCCTGGACGGACCGCTCGATGCATTTTCACGCGAAGTGGCGCACCGAGTATCCAATCCCCACGCGGCCGCAGCAGGACTGGACCTATCTCGCGTGTGAAGGGAAGGGGGTGTTTGTGGGCGACATGTTGCACATCACCAATCCCCTCAAGTCCTGGTGGGGCGAGGGCGACGAGAAGATATATGTCGATGGCGAGAGCTTCCCCAGTCATTTCGGTACGGGCACGGAAGACTACTATGGCTACGCGTGGGGCTGTCCGGAGCCGTTTACGCACGCCTACCACAACCAGCCGCGGTGTGACGGCCCCGAGAACTACGGCCAAACCTGCGTCAGCCGCTTCCATATCATCGACAGCATCCCGTTCACCACGTCGTTCAAGTTCGACATCGAGGTATGGCATTCGGCCGTGTGCGAGATCGCCATGGCGGCTGTATCCTATTGGTACGCCATGCCCGGCGGTGGCGATTTTTTCCAGGCGCCGAAGCCAGCGGAACTCAAGGTCATTACGCCCCCGAGCTTGCCCGTTCCGAAGAAGGTCGAAGGGGCGCTCGAGGGCGAGGGCCTGAGGGTGGTTTCCTGCACCGGCGGTGACGTGCAGACTCAGGTGAGCTACGACTGGGGCTGGAGCGGCGCGAAGCAGTTGTGGTGGCGCCAGGGCGAGCCCGGCGACTCGCTCGAATTGGTTTTCAAGGTCAGAAAGGCCGGACGCTACGACGTGCGGGCCGTGTTCACGAAGGCCAAAGACTATGGCATCGCCCAGCTTAGCATCAACGGTGAGACCGCGGGCGGGCCCATGGACTTCTACCATCCCGAGGTTGTGGCCACCAAGGAGCGATCCCTTGGGGCGTTCGACTTGCGTTTGGCCAAAAATACGCTAAATGTGCGGCTTACCGGAAAGAACGACAAAGCTATTCCCGGCTACATGTTCGGCCTGGACTATCTCCTGATGAAACCGGCCGAGTAAGCTGAAGAACCTCCGCAATAGTCGCGACTAGTCCCCCGGGGACTTGTTTCGGTTTCACTTTGCCACCTACTGAATCCGGCGCGCGACCGCGTCGGTGAACTGTGGCGTCTTCACCAAACGGGTCGTCCTATTTTCGTATTTTGATCCAGATGCCGTAGTTTATGCCCTCACTACCCGGCGGTTTGGGCTTGTGAATGGTGTAGTTCTCAATCCCCAGCGCCCGCATGGTCGAGCGCAACTCGCGCTCCGTTTCCTCGACGTCATACGGCGGCGGGCCGGACCTGTTTCCCTTTTTCTGGCGGGCGCGGACCTTTCGCGCAACTTCAACGGACAGATTCTTCGAAAACCCGCGGCCAACATATGCCATGCCGCCGGGTTTCAGGACGCGGTAGATCTCTGAAAAGGCCAGTGATTTGTCTTCCCAGAACTGAAACGAGCCGCGTGAAACGATCACTGTGGCGTAGTTGTCGTGAAAAGGCAACGCTTGCGCGTCGGCGAACACGGCGCCGACACGATCGCCCACTCCCGCTTCGGTGGCCGCCTTGAAGAATTCCGGGAAGAAGTGCGTGTTGATGTCGGCGTTTATCCAGTACAGGCGCGTCCGCCTGCACAGTTCGATAATGAGTGTCCCCGGTCCGCTGCCGAGGTCGATGCCGATGCCTTTTTTATCCGCGAGGTCAAGGTCGGCAACGATCTGCTCCGCCAGAGGTGCGTACACCGGCGCCAGGGCCCCGCTTGCGGCCTTCATCATCCTTGCGGCGTCCTGTTGCGTGAACTCTTTAGGATTCGGATAGAGGACTGGCTCGGCTTGCGCAATACACGTACAGGCCGCGATCGACAGAACCATCAAACACAACACGGTGGAAGTCTTCATCGGTGTTCCCTTTCTGATACGGGCGGACCCCCCCCGAACTGTGGCGCCACTTCGACCCAAAACGGCCCTGGAAGCGGTCTAGCCGCTCCTTTTGCACTTCAGTTCACAACAAGATTCACCAGGACTTCCGTGCTCGTGCACGTCCTCGTTCTTTGTATTTCGAGCACGAGTACGAGCACGTTGCTGACCATGGAGATTTTGGAGGTAGGAGACAAACGTCTTTTCTCCGATCGACACATCTCATCCTCGTGGGACATATAGGTATCTTTGACGATGTTCTTGCCCTCGAGGTGTTTAGTCTTGTTGAGCGGCCATTCTCTTCCAGTTACCCCCAGTATTTCCAGTCCCTTCTCTCCGGCCTCGGTCATCCGGCCCATTTGTCCTCTGGCTTGGGAATGCAATCGAAGAGTTGACGTTCTGAGGCAAACTGGGTACACTTGGGGAGATAGGGGGATAGGGGAGGGGAGATGATTGAATTGAAGAAGGTAGTTACAACTGAACAGGGGCTTGCACCATGACGAAACGTGCCGTAATAGTTGCCGTTCTGGTAGTTCTGTCCTCGAGCGCTTTTGGAAGTGTCTGGTTCGTGGACAAGGAGAACACGTCGGGCAGGGAGAACGGCCTGACGTGGGAGATGGCACATACCACCATTCAGGCCGCCATTACGGCCTCGGAGACGGGCGACGAGGTGTGGGTGGCCGAGGGCGTGTATGACGAGGAACGTGACCATGCTGCGGGGTCGGTCGTGATGCACGACCATATCGGGTTGTACGGGGGCTTCGCGGGGACCGAATCGGCGCGGGATGAACGGGAGGGGGAAGGGCATGTGACGATCATCGACGGCTCGTACGCCCGGGGCGGCGGACCGGCACAGCACGTCATTATCGGCGCCAATAACGCTACGTTGGACCGGTTTACCGTGTCCGGCGGGATATACAGCTTGGGGCGGGGCGCCGGGATGTACAATGACAACGTCTCGCCGAGTGTGACCAACTGCGTGTTTACGGACAACCAAGCGTCCCAGGGCGGTGGGATGTACAACGGCGGTAGTGCATCGCCGAGTGTGGCCAACTGCGTATTTGCGGGCAACCAAGCGTCCCAGGGCGGTGGGATGTACAACGGCGATGGTGCATCGCCGGGTGTGACCAACTGCACCTTTACGGGCAATGAAGCGCCCCAGGGCGGTGGTGGAATCTACAATTACCATGCCTCGCCGACGGTGACCAATTGCATTTTGTGGGGCAATTCTCGGGAGGAGATATTCGACTCCTGGAGCAATCCCGTCGTAACCTACTGCGATGTCCAGGGCGGCTACGCAGGGTATGGCAATATTGACGCGGATCCCCTTTTCTGGCACGCAGCCGGGGGTGACTTGCGCCTGCGGTCCAGGTCGCTTTGTGTTGACGCCGGGACGTTGGCCGGTGCGCCGTCGATGGATATGGTGAGTGTCTCGCGGCCGCAAGGCTCGGGCGTGGACATGGGCGCGTACGAGTTGATACAGAGTTCCGAGGCTGAGGCGCCGATGGTGTCGATGATGTTCCCGCCGGAGGGGGCGTGTCTGGGCTTCACGCCGGTCACGCTCTTGGGAACCGCCCGGGCCGTGAGCCCGTCTACCCTGGTCCTGGTGGGGGTGAGCGACGGCGGGCCCTGCGAGTTGGCCACGGGACTCGAGTCGTGGCAGCACGAATGGGCGCCGGCCTCGCCGGGCCCTTACAGGCTCGCAGCGAACGCGCTTGACAACTTCGGGCGCAGCGATGCGGTCTATGTTAACGTCACGTACGACCCGGAGGCCCCTACGGCGTACATCATGTCGCCGGTGGCACTCGAGCGGATTGCGAATCGGACCGTGACCATCACGGGCAGTGCCTGGGGCGGGGACTTCCAGAGCTGGTCGTTATGGTGGGGCGAAGGCGAAGCCCCATTGTCCTGGACGGAGATCGCCTCGGGGGATTCGCCCGTGGTCGACGATACGCTGGGCACGTGGGACACCAGCGGACTAACTGCGTCCGGCGCTCACACGCTTCGGTTGTCGGTCTTGGGGCAGGCGAAACAGAGCGAACACCTGGTCGTGGTGCTCAACTTGACCGGCGTGGTGTATGTGGACGAGGACAACACGTCGGGAGTAGAGAGCGGCCTGACGTGGGCGACGGCGTATACCACGGTTCAGGCCGGCATTGACGATGCGTATTCTGCGACCGTCGGCGGCGGCGAAGCCGCTGTGTGGATCACCGAAGGGGTGTACGACGAGGCGCGGGACAACGACAGCGGCTCGGTGCTTATGGCGGAAGGCGTCCACATCTACGGCGGCTTCATGGGCAGCGAGGTGGTCCGCGATGAACGCAATTGGGGAAAGCACGTCACCATCATCGACGGCTCGGTCGCTCGCGGCGGGCAAGCCGCCTACCATGTCTTCATCGGCGCCGACACCGCTGTCCTCGACGGCGTAACCATCACCGGCGGTAATGCCAACGGCAACTCCTCCAGCGACCGCCGTGGCGGGGGTATGTACAACGACTCGTGTTCGCCGAGTGTGGCCAATTGCACGTTCGCGGGCAATTCGGCCAGCGCTGAAGGCGGTGGGATGTACAACGTCGGTTCGGCCTCACCGGTCGTCGAGCGCTGCGTGTTTACGGAGAATTGGGCGCAAACGGGGGGCGGAGTATTTCTGGCCGGACCCAGCGGACTTGACAAGGCTGGAAGTGGCGGCTCGACAAGAATCGGGAATTGCGTTTTCTGGAATAACGCCGCCAAAGATGGCGGCGGGCTGGCCGCGGACGCCGGCGCCCTGGCTACCGTGTTGAACTGCACGTTTGCCGATTGTTCGGCGATACGGGGTGGGGGCGTATATGACGAGGGCCGGCTGACCATAATCAACTGCATACTGTGGGCGGGGTCCTCAATCTATGGAAGTCCAATAATCGAGTATTCCGACATTGAGGGGGGCTATGCCGGCCAAGGCAATATAGATATGGCGCCATTGTTCGTGAATCGAGGGGTCGGCAACGTTCGTCTACGTGAGAATTCGCCATGTATCGACAACGGCAGGCCAGAAGGGGCGCCGGCGACGTCGATTAGTGGTGTGTCGCGGCCGCAAGGTGCGGGCGTGGACATGGGCGCGTATGAATACCTGGACAACGACGCCGATGGCATGGCTGACGACTGGGAGGCCGAGATGGGTGTGGGCGATCCGGCCGGCGACCCGGACGGGGACGGCTACACCAACCTGGAGGAGTTTGAGAACCGTACCGATCCGCTTGTAGCAAACTTTGATGAGCTGGTGGTCGAGATTCAACCGCCCGGCGGCGGCAGCGTGGTGCTCAGCCCTGCCGGAGGCAGCTACGTACACGGCACCTCGGTGACCTTGACGGCTGTTACGGCGGGGCCCGGTTGGGTCTTCGACCACTGGGAAGGCGATCTCACCGGGTCAGAAAACCCGGCGACCCTCACGGTGGACGCCGCCAAGAGTGTCACCGCCGTGTTCATTCGGGAGTGCACGCTGGCCACCGTCGCATTGCCCTCGGGCAGCGGTAGTATTGCGATAGACCCGGTTGCAGAGGCCTATCTCGCGGGCACAGGCGTGACGCTCACTGCGGTAGCGAATGATGGCTGGATTTTCGACCATTGGACGGTCAACGGTGTCACGAGCGGCTCCGAGAACCCGATAACGCTCACCATGGACGCTGACAAGGGCGTGATGGCGGTGTTCGTGGCGATCACGTACACGCTGACGGTGGCGGTCGAGGGCAACGGCACGGTCGAGCCGGCGGCGGGCCAGCACACCTACGGGGAGGGCAGCGAGGTCGCCGTTACGGCTACGGCGGACGCCGGATGGCGGTTCGACCGGTGGGAAGGCGATCTTACCGGCTCGGCCAGCCCGGCGACGGTCACGATGGACGCGGACAAGACCGTCACGGCGGTGTTCGTGGCTGTCACGCACACGCTGACGGTGGCGCTCGAGGGCGACGGCACGGTCCAGCCGGCGGCGGGCCAGCACACTTACGTGGAGGGCCGCGAGGTCGCCGTCACGGCTACGGCGGACGCCGGGTGGC
>CAYRLQ010000149.1:0-10048 GCA_964425145.1 uncultured Nitrospiraceae bacterium | reverse complement strand
TTCGCTCGTCCGGCATCTCCTTGAGCTTGCCCATCTCGAGCCCGCGTTCTGCCAGCAGATAGGATGCCTCTGTCACATGACGGCGGGCGATGTTGGGCACACGCACGTATTCACTGCCCGATAACGTCTCATTGAATACGTAATAGCCTGCACCGACCATCACCGCCAGGAAAAATACCGTCGCAAACGACCAACGGACACACCACCACACAAAACGAAAGATGAACAAGATGAAGTTCAGGACACCTTCCGCAGCCGCGTCAAGAAGAATCCGTCCAATCCCGCGTTTTGCGGGTCCGTTCGGTATCGTCCCTGCTGTGTGTTCCACGGTGCCAGCCAATCCGGCCCGTTCTCAGGCTCGACACGTCCTTCGGCCAAACAGGCCTCGACCACCTCGTCTGTTTCTTCCTGGAAAAAGGTGCAGACCGAATACACGATGACGCCGCCATTCTTGCAAAGTTCAATGGCCGATCGCAACAGCGCCTGTTGAATTACTGCCATGTGCGCTGGAAGTTCAGGCCCCACGCGCCACTTTAAGTCCGGCCGCCGCCGTAACGTGCCCAGGCCCGAGCAGGGCGCGTCAACCAGCACCCGGCTGAAGCCGGGCGCCACCGGCGGCCGGATTCCATCACCGCACATCACCGTGATACCCGGCATACCCAGTCGCCCCACGTTCTCCTGGATCAGCCGGAGCTTGGCAGGGTGGACGTCCATCGCCACCACTTCCGCCCGGCCGGCCGCGAGCTGCGCCAGGTGCGTCGTCTTAACGCCCGGCGCCGCACACATGTCTAATACCAGCTCACCCGCCTGCGGTTCCAGTAAATGCGGTGGCAGCATCGAGGCGGCGTCCTCCAGCATGAAATGCCCCTGCTGGAACAACTTCGACCGCGCCGGTGCCGGCCCCTCCAGAACCGTTACCGCCTCGGGAATGTCTGGTTGCTGTGTCGCAACCCAGCCCGTTTTGGTTAGTCGCGCCACCAGTTGCTCTGGGGAGGTCTTGAGTGTGTTCGCACGTAGTGTCACCGGCGCCTGGGCGTTATATGCCTCGCACAGTGCTTCGGCGCCATCTCGGCCCCGTTCAGCCAACCACCGCTCCACGAGCCATTGCGGCATCGAATAGCGCACGCTCAGATAGCGCGCGCGGTCGCGTTCCGGGTCTGGAAAGCGTATTTCCTCAACTGACTGTGGCACGCGCCTCAATACGGCGTTCACTAGCCGTGCGGTCCCTGCATGCCCGCGTTTCCGGGCCAAGTCCACGGACGTGTGCACCATGGCAGGGTGCGTCACCTGCGCGCAGAACAGTGATTGAAATACCCCCATGCGCAACACGGCCAGAATGGGGTGCGGGAGACCATCCAGGGGCTGGTGCACTTGCTTTTCGAGCACGAAATCGCATAGCAGCTTGTGCCGTACGGTGCCGTACACCAACTGCGTGAGGAAGCGCCGGCTCCGTTCGGAGATCTTATGCCGCCGCAGGGCCTTGTCGAGGGCGATGTTGAGATAAGCGTCGCGCTCAAACACGCGCAGCAGAACACCTATCGCCGCATTCCGAACCGAGTCGACGCCCAAGGAACAATCTCCGAAGCCGTTTTTCTTCTAAGAGGCTCTAACAGAACCCTGGTGGCACGGGCTTCCAGCCCGCGATTCCATGGGCAAGATGCCCATGCCACAAGAAGAATGTGTCTTTCTGTTAGAGGCTCCGAACAATCACGAATAGCGCGTTATCCTGCAAGCAAAGCGGTAAACTGTAGAGGTCACACTACATGTCATTCTGGGCGGAGCGAAGAATGACAGATGGGGCAGTGAGTCATTCACAAAGTTTTGTAGTGACGGACTCGAAGCGATCCCCCGCCCGGATTCTGTGCCCGCGCAGATAGTCCCCCATAGGCATGGCACGCTTGCCCGGCGCTTGAAACCACAGTATCGCCAGCAGCCCCCGGCCTGTCGCCACGAGCACGCGGTCTTTTTCGACACGGACTACGGTGCCAGGGGGAGCATCCGCCGCTTCGTCCGCTACGGCACTCTTGTGAATCCGGTAGACCTCGCCGCCGAAGAGACATTGTGCCATCGGCCATGGCAACGCCGCGCGCACCAGGTTATGAATACTCTCCGCAGGCGCCGACCATCGAATGTGCCCATCCGCTTTCTCGAATCGCCTTGTGACACTCGCCCGGCCGTGATCCTGTGGCGTGAACTCGGCTTGACCCGATGCGATCTGGTCGAGACCGCGAACCAGTAACTCCGCCCCAAGCTTGGCCAGCCGTTCGGACAGGGACGCCGTCGTGTCGTCAGGCAATATCGGTATTCCGCTCTGAAGTAGGATGTCCCCGGTGTCCATGCCTGCGTCCAGGCGCATGATACTCACGCCCGTGGCCGTATCACCCTCGAGGATGGCCGTCTGAATAGGGGATGGGCCTCGGTGTCGTGGCAACAGGCTCGGATGCATGTTAATGAAGCCGTGCGTCGGCACATCTAGAATGAGCTGTTTCAGAATCCGCCCGTACGCCGCCAGCGGGCACACGTCAGGCGCTTGCTCCCTCAGCCAGGCTTCGAAGGTGCCGTCGTTGAGTTTGGCCGGCTGCATAACCGCGATGTCGTGCGCTATTGCCCACACCTTCGTGGGCGGCGGGACCGGTTTCTTAATCCGGCCCCGCGGCTGGTCCGGCTGGCACACCACGGCCACCACGTTGTGCCGGTCCGCCACGGCCGCCAGCGGCGGCACGGCCAGTTCCGGCGTGCCAAAGAAAATCACCCGCACTAGCTCGTCAACCCCGGAATGTTGATGCCGCCCGTCACTTCCGCCATCTTTTCCTTGACCAGTTCCTGGACCTTACGCACACCCTCATTGAACGCCGCGCGGATCAGTGTCTCCAGCATTTCCCGATCGTCCTTGTCAATGACCTCCGGATCGATCTTAATGGACTCCAGCTCGAACTTGCCATTCAATACCACGGTGACCATGCCCCCGCCCGAGGATGCCTCGATGCGCTCATCCCCAAGCGTTTCTTTGATCTCCTCAACCTTCGCTTTGACTTCCATGGCTTGCTTGAGCATGCCACCGAGATTCCCCAGACCACCAAGTCCTTTCAAGACATATACCTCCTATTACAACGCTGGATTCCAGTCTCGCCCTCCCCCAAGCGCTCGACGGCGAACAGGGCCAACCAGTGCGCTTCGTGCAGAATCTAGCGTTGTAGTGCTAAATGCCACATGAAAACTCGGATTGCCCAACCCAGCCGAGTATACTCATCGGGCTCGAGTCCTCGCAACGTTCCGAAATGCCACATCCACAGCGCCGTGCGCATACAGGTTCTCACGCGGGTTGGTCCTTCCGGACAAGATGCTCGAGACCGAGGGATTCATTCAGCAATGCAACGACCTCGTTTTCATCCTCGACGCCAAGAATCTTGTCAGGGACATCGCTCTGTATCATCATGGTGGCGATAGACGCCAGGATTTGGACCTGTATCCCTTCCTCTTTTTCGGGCGTGAGGACAAGAAACACAAAATGTGTCGGCAACCCGTCGCGCGCATCCCAGTCGATGCCGGTTCTCGACCGGCCAAATGCCACGATCGGTACATCCAGCTCTTTGAGCCGCGCGTGGGGCACGGCGACGCCCTTCTCGAGGCCTGTGCCCATGATTTTTTCCCGCGCCCGGACCGCACGCACCAGCGATTGCTTGTCCAAGGTGCCGGTTGCTTGAGCGATCTTGTCACACAGTTCGGCGATGACTTCCCAGCGGGTTGGGCCTTTCAGGTCTAGGTCGATAGCTCCTCGCAACAGCAGTCCCGACACATCGATCCGCTCGCCGCGGCGAATCGACCAGGCCAATAGCGGCCCGACCATCACCGATGAGGACACCGCTGCGAAAATCAGCGCCACGAAAACGTCTGCGGAAATCAGTTTCAGCTCGAGTGCAAGTATCCCGAGGACAATCTCCATCGCGCCACCGGGAGTCCGTGCGATGCCGGCCGAGAAGGCCTCCGGTTTGGACAGGCCTGCCGCAACTCCGCCGATCCAGCCCCCGATAAACTTCCCGCCAATGGCCACGGCAGTCACAATCACCACCAGAAGAATGTCGAAATTCTGAAGAAAATCGATCTTAATCCCGATGGTTGCAAAGAATAACGGCACGAAGATCGCGTGAATCATCTGCGAGATGATCTGGCGTGTATTCTCCGAGATTTGCGGCGTGTTGCCCGCCATGATCCCCGCCAGGAAAAAGCCAAGGATGGCGTGAACGCCTATCCATTGGGTTATCGCGCCACAAAACAAGCCCAGGCAACAGACGAAAGTTAGTGTTATGGCGGGTTGCGGCAGGGAACTCTGCTGCAGCTTCGTGGTGATCGCCCCGACAACCTTACTGCCGATGGTCAGGCACACCGTACCAAACAGCACGATCTCGAAAAAGACCCGCGAGACTTCCTGCACATTCCTTCCTGCCGGGGCCACCAGGCCGAGTACCAGCGCAAACGCCAGCCAGCCCAGCAAATCATTCACGATGAACGCGGACAGTGTCGTGAGGCCGAAATCGCTCTTCAAGATTTCCAGGTCATGCAAAATCCTCGCGATCACGGGAATCGCGCTGATTGCCGCCGCCGTGGCCAGGAGCAAGGTGAACGTCATGTGATCGGCGTTCGGCCCCCAGCACCTCTCCGGCAGCCACCAGAACACCACGCACCCAATCACAAAAGCGATCAATCCGCCTACCGCCCCCATCGTGAGACAGACCTTGCCCTGCTTCCACACCGTCGAGATATTTACCTCGAAACCGGTCGCCAGCAGCAAGAACAACACGCCGATCCACGAAACCGTCTCGAGCATGTTCTGGTGAATCAGACCATCAATCAAATCGCCCAGTCTGTTCTGCTCAATCACGTCATGAAGCATATGTTCCGACATGTTTTCCTGAATCGACTCCGATGGGAACCGCTTGGCCTCAAGCCGCGGAAACGCACGTCCCCGTAGCGTTGGCCTCAATATGATCCCTGTGAGAATTTCCCCCGCCAGCGCCGGAATCCCCCGCTGCTGGCACAATTCCCCCAAGACCTTCGCCGTGGTGAGTAGCACCAGCACCTGTAACAGGAAGGTCATCAAATGCTCTTCACTCAGATAATGCATAATGGCCTCGAGGTCTTATTGTTTTCTCGTGCCAGCGCCTTGTCTATTGCAAAGTATACCAAGATGTCCGCGCGGAAAACACTATCCCCTCTTCGTCTCGTGAACTGTGCACCTGATGGCGCGTTTATGGTATATTTAGCCGTTCCTCGGCCGATCATGACGTGCAGTGTGTTTTCTGGAGGCGGTTTCCTTATGGTAAGTGGCAGTTACGATCATCAGGCCATTGAGCAGAAATGGCAGTGGTATTGGTCAGAGAATAAGACCTTCAAGTGCGAGGTCGACACGAGCAAACCGAAGTATTACGTGCTCGATATGTTCCCCTATACCAGCGGGGCCGGGCTCCATGTCGGGCACCTTGAGGGCTATACCGCCACGGATGCGCTCGCGCGGTTTAAGCGCATGCGCGGGTTCAACGTTCTGCACCCCATGGGGTGGGACGCGTTCGGGCTGCCGGCGGAACGCCACGCCGTACGCACGGGCGAGCACCCGGCCGTGATCACGAATAAGAACTGCGAGACCTTCAAACGGCAGATGCAATCGCTGGGCCTTTCCTACGATTGGGACCGTGAGATCAATACGACCGACTCGGAGTATTACAAGTGGACCCAGTGGATTTTCGAGGTGCTGTTTGAGCGCGGCCTGGCCTATCAGACAGACGCCGCCGTGAACTGGTGCCCGGCACTGGGTACGGTTCTGGCTAATGAGGAGGTTAAAGACGGTAAATACGTCGAGACCGGCGATGTGGTCGAGAAACGCTTGATGCGGCAATGGATGCTGAAGATCACGGCCTACGCCGAACGCCTCCTCGAGGACCTCGAGGACCTCGACTGGCCCGATGGCATCAAGGCCATGCAGCGCGAATGGATCGGCCGCAGCGAAGGCGCGGACGTGATATTCAAGGTCGCCGGGTCAGACAAGGAGTTCACCGTGTTCACCACTCGCCCGGACACACTGTTCGGCGCCACGTATTGCGTGTTGGCGCCGGAACATCCACTGACGCTCGAGGTTGCCACGGACGAGTACCGCAAGGCCGTCGAGGCTTACGTCGAGGCCGCCTCGAAGCGCAGCGCCCAGGACCGCATGAAGGACGAACGTGAGAAGACCGGTGTGTTCACGGGCGGCTGCGCGATTAACCCCGTCAACGGCGAAGAGATACCCATTTGGACCGCGGACTACGTCCTGGCCGAATACGGCTACGGCGCCATTATGGCCGTGCCCGCCCATGACGAGCGCGACTACGAGTTCGCGAAGAAGTTTGGACTGCCCATCATTGAGGTCATCAGCGGCGGCGACATCGAGAAAGAGGCGTATACCGGCGACGGCATCCTGGTGAATTCGTCACTCATCGACGGGCTTAACGTGGCTGATGCTAAGTCGAAGATCATGGCTTGGCTCGAGGAAAAGGGTCTCGGGAGGGCTACGGTCAATTACCGACTGCGTGACTGGCTCTTCTCGCGCCAGCGCTACTGGGGCGAGCCATTTCCGCTTATTACGCTCGAGGACGGCACGGTTCGTACCGTGCCACTGCGTGATTTGCCTCTGGTGCTGCCCGAACTCGACAACTACAAGCCCACCGAAGACGGCCAACCGCCCTTGGCACGTGCCACACAGTGGGTGCGTACCACCGATCCGGAAACGGGCAAACCTGCCGTGCGGGAAACGAACACCATGCCGCAGTGGGCTGGGTCGTGTTGGTATTTCCTGCGTTTCTGTGACCCGAACAACGACGAGGCTGCGTGGTCTAAGGAGGCGGAATCCTACTGGATGCCCGTTGATCTCTACGTGGGCGGCGCCGAGCATGCCGTGCTGCACCTGCTCTACTCGCGTTTCTGGCACAAAGTGCTCTACGATGCCGGCTACGTTTCCACCTCGGAGCCTTTCCTGAAACTGTTCAACCAGGGTATGATTCTCGCCCATTCCTATCAAGACGAGGCGGGCAAGTACTACTACCCTGACCAGGTCGAGAAACGCGGCGAGGACTACTTCGTCAAAGGCGCTCAGTCGCCTGTCAACGTCCAGTTCGAGAAGATGAGTAAGTCGCGCTATAACGTCGTCAACCCCGATACCGTCGCCGAGGAACATGGCGCCGATACGGCGCGTCTGTACGAATTGTTCATGGGCCCTCTGGACCGTGAGAAACCCTGGACTGAGGAAGGCGTGCAAGGTGCTCATCGGTTCATCCGGCGCGTCTGGTCCTTGTTCATCGACGACAGCGGGGCTCTCCATCCGCGCATCGTCGAGCGTGGGGGGGATCCAGCGGCCGAAAAGATTCTTCATCGCACCGTCAAGGCCGTCACACACGATATCGAGCACTTGCTGTTTAACACGGCGGTCTCGCGGATGATGGAGTTCGTCAACGCAGCGATGAAAGTCAAGAGCGGCAACAAGTCCTGGATGGAGATGTTCGTGCTCATCCTCTCGCCCTTTGCACCGCACATGTGCGAAGAGTTGTGGGAGCGCCTCGGCCACACCAACACACTCGCCTATGAGCCATGGCCTGAGCACGACGAAGCACTGCTCGCTGAAGACACCATCGATATCCCTGTCCAGGTGAACGGCAAACTTCGCGCCAGAATCCAAGTTTCCGCCGATGCAGATAAGGACGCGATCCTTGCTGTAGCCAAATCCGAGCCGAAACTGGCCAAACATGTCGAGGGCAAGACCGTCGTCAAAGAGATTTACGTACCTGGCAAGCTGGTGAACCTGGTCGTGAAGTGAGTTGTCGGTTATCAGGCTGATAGCGGACAACTGACAACTCCGTTGGACTTTCCAAATCTCGACGAAAGGAGAGGGGAAATGCCCAAACTGGACAGATGGCTGGTTGCCTCGAAAATGGTGACGGTGCTCGATAAGGAAACCGTCAGGGCAATACTTGATCTCGATGGGCACATCGCAGGAGGCTGGTGCGAGGTGCATCAGCATATCTTAGTGAATGCCGATAACAAGGAGAAGATAGAGAAACTCCTTTCTTCAAAAGGCTACACCGTTTCGTCCGTATCAGAGCATCGGGTTGTTCATCCTGAATCTTTGGCTCATGGGGCCTCACATTCACTGGGGTGATAACCCGAGTGGCGGTTACAAAATGAGGATGCTGTCAAAATATCCCGCCTCGAAGCGCCAACCGTTCGCGCAGTTCTCCACGCGTACGGTAACGGTCTTGCCGGCATGCGGTGTCAGGTCGACTTCGACCGTTGTCCAACGGCCCTGGGTGTCTATGTGTTTTTCCTTGGCGAGTTGATCATTAAGGAAGACTCTCAGCAAGAAATCACCGCGCGGGTCCGATGCCACCTCGATGGCCAACCGCTTCGCGCCCGTGGGCACGCCTAACGCCCCCTCGATCGCGGCCGGAGCGTCTTGGCTGACCGGGTGCAGGACCAGCACGTTCTCACGCCCGAACTGCTCGGCCCGAAGCCCCGGCTCCATATCGTGGCCGCATGCCAACACGCTCCACGCGGGATTCCAGCGCTTCATTTCGCCGGGCAGAATTGGGCAGGAGAGAATGGCCATCTGGTCGGTCCACTGTTCCAGTTCCGCTGGGGCGCCTGGCGCTTGGCGCGCGATGACATACGCCTTTTCTTCCACCGTTCCGCCTGCGCGGCGTATGACCTGCTCGGCGATGCGCTGACAGGCGGCCGGGAGCGTCTTGAAGCAATAGTCCGTGTGTATGAACGCCTGGTCTTCGATGGCCGGCAAGCCGCCGACCAGTTCCGGTCCAAGCCTCTCGTACCCTTTCATACAGCCCAACACCCCCGCGGCATTGGACGGGTTGCAATCGGCGTCTTGGCCGCAGCGCGTCGCGACCTCCATCGTTCGCATCATGTCGCCCTCGCCGTAAAGCAGTCCCATGACGACATATGCCCCGTTGAGTTTCGCGTCGATGTTGAATGGATCACCGGGCATGCAGTCCACGTCGTCCTGCCACTTAGCCTCCACCAGATGCCACGTGGCCAGCCAGTCCTCGGGCTGCTCATCGTGCCACCGCAGCACATCTGAAATGCACTGGTGGTACTGTGATTCCTTCGGGATGCAGGCCAGCCCCGCCTCGATCACAGCCTGCACGTCCCGGTCTTCGAAATACGCCGCCGTATACATCCCTGCGATGAACATCCCGCCGTACACTCCGTCCCCATAGTTCATGATGTGCCCGAAAATGTTGCATAACCGGTTAGATTCCTGCGGCAACCCCGGGCATACTATCCCGAACAGGTCGGCTTCAATCTGGAAATCGATGTCATCGGCGTGGCGGTTATTCTCGGGGCGCCCCGAGTCTGGCGGCATGATGCCGCGGCGCACGTTCTCGCGCCCAGAGCGGTTCGCATGCCACAGCGGATACTCCGTGGCGGCGAACGCGCGACCCGCCTGCTCGAACGTGATGTCCAGGCCGTGCTCCTCGAGTGCCTTCAAAAAGGTCATCTCGACATAGCAGTCGTCTTGACTCAGCGCGCCACTGATGTTCTCCGGCTTCCAGGGAAGGAGGTCCCCTTCAATAGGCTTTCCATTCGACTTGAACTCATACGGCGCGCCGAAACACACGCCGATCATCTGGCCGGCCCAAGCGCCCTTGCACTTGTCCAGGAACCGCTTCTTGCCCAATCGCACGGGTTCCCTTACAGCCTGTGGCGTTACCGGGCTAAGCGTAAGCGCGATGATTGTAAGTGGCCCAATCCATCCCATTGCCTAAGACCTCCAGCGGATTCCTGCGTTGCTCAGACCATGTTAGCAAGACCCGCGCCGTGAATCCAATGAACATGACAGTCCTCATAAGTGGAACCCAACATAAATGAGCTTCTTATCGCGCATATGGTGGCGCGCGGCTTGGGCGCGTTTTGTAAATTTGTGGCAAATAAAGGCGAAAACAGCACTTAGAGCCTCTTAGTACAGCTCAACAGAATAAAGGATACACATTCGGGTGCCACGGACAAACTC
>CAYRLQ010000148.1:0-10074 GCA_964425145.1 uncultured Nitrospiraceae bacterium | reverse complement strand
GGGGTGAAATCTCCGGGAAAACGCCTCTGCGACGCCCAAAAGTCCTAAATCCTCCCATCCCGTGGGGTGAATCCCTTCCCCCTCCCAAGTCCCAAACCCTACACCACTTCCGAATTTCGCAAATGCCTCCAAAAGGTTGCATGAGGTAACGGGGCTGCAGTATAATTATAGTAAGAAATGTGAAGCCCAATGCAAGGGAATGGTCCTATGCCAATCAGGTTCACCTTAGGTGCTGCGCTGCTACTTATCGGAGGTATATGCGCGGCTGATTCAATCACGGTAAACGGGGTAACCTATGAGGATGTCTACATCCGAGAGAGTGCCTCAAGGTACTACGTGCAAATCCCCGCCGAGGGCCGGGTGATCAGCTTTGCCAAGGCGGCTGTTAATCCGGAGGACGTTGTCATAATCGGCGACACGTTACAGCGCGAGCAACTGCGTCTCGAGTGGCTAGAGCGCCATGCGGAACGGCATGAAACGGCGTTGGGACGAGAGGGGGTGGCAGATAATCTTTCTGTGCAGGCGGATTCCAAGGCCCAGGTGGAGAACAGGACCAATCCGCGAGGTTTCAGGGATAGGACGCAGGTGCGCGCACGCAACCAGGCACTTAACAACGGTGGTAGGCGCGTGTATGTCGGGGATGGAACCGTCGGGCGTGTGTCGCTGAAAAACGTCACGCTTGGGCAAGCGCTCAACCCGCTTCTGCGGTCTTCAAACCTGGATTACTCGGTGGAGGACGGTTTCATCTGGATCAGCACGCCCAGGAGAATCCGCACGGAATCCTTTGAGGAACTCGAAAACAGGTCCTACGGGCTCGAAGGAGCCGGCATGGTGGACACACTCCCGAAAATCGTACTGCGCGGTCGCGTTGCAGGTCGGGGCGGGTACGGCGTGGGCGGCGGCTACGGCGGCCGAAGCGGTGGTTACGGCGGCTACGGCGGTGGTTACGGCGGCTATGGCGGCATGGGCGGCGGCTACGGCGGCCGAGGCGGTGGTTATGGCGGCCGAGGCGGTGGTTATGGCGGCATGGGCGGCGGCATGGGCGGCATGGGCGGCGGCTATGGGGGCATGGGTGGCGGCTTTGGGGGCATGGGCGGTGGCTTTGGGGGATACGCGGTTGTGCCCCACTTCAGCAGCTTAGTCGACCTTTTCACAACCATTGATGACCGGCTTGTTGGCGAGCCGCTGGCGGTGATAGACGTGATCGGCTCTGGGGGCCTCTTGCGCAGTCGCGCACCCCGAGCCCCCCGCGGCACGGTTCAAGCAGGGCGTTAATGACTCGTTGGGTATCCACCGGATCGACGTCGGGGGGATCGCCGTGCCCAGACCGCCAAGAGCACGGTTTACGACAGTCGACAGTCTGTCTATGGCAGTTACGTTCCCGCCACCGTCGCGGTCGCGATAGGCAAACCACGTAAACACGAAGGGCCATTTTTCACAGCTTCTCTCCGTGTCTACACGTCCTCCGTGGTTGAGGATAAATAAAGGGGCACTCCTGTCGGGTTCACGGCGCGGCGTCTTTGATTTGTGGGCGGCAATGCGTTACCGTCATGCAGGAGCGATGGAATAGAAATGACATGTGTCAGGCTCTCGAAGCGTCGGGATTCGTTTTTCAGATCGGGTAATCCAGCAGGTTTGTCGTGATTATCAATAGGAAAGTCAAGGCAAGGGTCCTTGCGCTGGTCGCGTTCATGGCTGTGATAGGCGTGGCCGCGCTGGCCTACAGGACGGTGACGTGGGTCCATGAAGACCTGGATCGCCTCGCTGAATACAGCATAACTCAGGGCTACGCCGCGCTGTTCCAGGCCATTCATGCGCAGGAGGTGGGCCCCGAGGGGTTTACGTTTGTTGTGCTGGGCGACACGCGCAGCAACATGCCTGTGGCGCACGAAGTGCTGAGGCGCGCCGCCGCGGAGAATCCTGCGTTTATCATCAATACGGGCGATCTTGTCCGCCATGGGACGGTCGAGGAGTACATCACGTATCACATGCCCCTGGTTGAACTAGCCGCGCCGATCCCCTATGTCCCCATTCCCGGGAACCACGATGATGGACCAAACAGGGACTTCGCCGCATTCAAGGCGCTGTACGGCGCGGAGCGGTTTAGCTTCGATTATGGGAACTGCCGGTTTGTGGGCGTAAACACCTCCGACAGGTTACGCATGGGTTGGGCTGATCTCCGTTATCTCGAGACCGAACTTGGGAAACCCGGTGCGAAGTGGAAGTTTGTCGTGTTGCATATCCCGCCGGACTACGTGGTGTCCGCTGGAGGCCGGAGCTTCAAGTGGAACACCAAGCGCTTCCAGAGGCTGATGCAGCGGATGAAGGTCACGCACGTTTTCATGGGCCATATCCATGGCTACGCCACGGAGGTCGCCGATGGAATCCCGTATACGATCTCGGCCGGTGGCGGCGCACCGTTGACCACCACGTTGGGCAAAGAGGGCAACGTGCGCAATTACGTCGTGATGCACGTGAGGCCCGAGGGTGTGAAAGGGGAAGTGGTCAGACTGCTGGGTAACCAATGGGTACGAAGCGAGATACGGTAAGTTTCTCCGAGACCTATGGCCAGGTACGCTCGCTGTGCGGCGAGGTGCGCGAAGGCGCCGCTGCCGTGCCGGAGAACGTGGTGCAATGTGTCTGGTACGACCAGCTTTTTTCTGAAGAGGGGCTGTGCACGGACCATGGCCAGGCGCTCAAGGTGCTGTCTCCGGGCTGGTGGAACCATGAAGCCGGGCCAGATTTCAAGGGGGCGCAGATCGAGTTCGACGGAACTCTCCGCAGCGGAGATGTCGAGGTCCATATAGACCACGCGGCCTGGAAACAACACGGCCACAATCTCGACTCCCGCTACGACAATGTCATATTAGTCGTCGTGCTCGGGACGAGCGCGCCTCAAACAGCCCCGACGACGTCGCAAGGGCGCAGGATTTCGTGCCTCCTATTGGGACGTTTCCTGGATGAGGATATTCGTGAGATCGCCGAGCGGTTGCCGATGGAAGAATATCCCTATCTTGTCGCGCAGACGTTCGGGCGGTGCTCGGCGCTTGTCCAAACCCAAGGCCCCGAACCAATCGGGAAGTTCCTGTACCTGGCCGGGGAATGGCGGATGCTCAATAAAGCACGAGCCCTGCGCGAGCGTATGGACCGCGTAGGCGCGGACCAGGCGGTTTATGAAGCGTTCCTGGCGGCCTGCGGCTTCAGCCATTTCAAACACCATTTCCGCGCAGTCGCCCGACAACTTCCCTATGAGCGTGTGTGCCAGTTGGGTCGCAAGGACCCGCTCTTGCTCGAGACAGCCTTGCTCCAGATCGCCGGGCTCCTCCCGAATACCCTGCCCGAGGGGACCAGCGCCGTACCACATTTCGCCCGGTTGCGCGCCCTGCGCCGTGATCACCTCGGTGGCATGCGAAGTCTGCCGTTGGTGTGGCGGCGTGCATACGTACGCCCCACCAACAACCCGGAACGCCGCCTCGCCGGGGCGGCGCGGTTCCTCGCGCGGACGGCGGCCGATGGGCTTGTCGAAACGCTCGAAGGCGTTTGGCGGGCAGACCTCAAGCCTATCGAGCGACGGCGGGCCTTCGAGGCGCTGTTCGCCAGCCCCATGGGATTCTGGGCCATACACTGCACCTGGGCCGGCAAGAAGATGCAACAGCCCACCGCGCCGCTCGGTCCGGCCCGGGTCCGCTCGATTATCGGCAACGTGTTTGTACCGGCGGCCCTGGCCACTGCCCGGCGCGATCGGGACCGCATTAAGGAAGAAAAGGTGTTCGAATTCTTCGTGCGGCTCCCCAAGGAGTCCGACAATCAGATTCTGAGGGTCATGATTCCGAGGGTGTTCGGCCAAAGCCCCAAGCCACGCCTCGATTTCCGCACGCAGCAGGGGCTGCTGCAGATGTACCAGGACTGGTGCGAGTCCAACCCCTCCTGTCGCGGCTGTTCGCTCATACAGTACTTGAAAACGTAGCAGGCTCGCGAAAACTCGCTGAACGGTTACGAAACGACGAATTTGGGCATCTGATTTGTATTTCCCCTCGTAAGTTCCTAGAATCCGCCGGTCGAGTGAAGGTTCTCAAGGAAAGGGAAGGCTATGGCGAAGAAGAAGGTGCTGATAATAGTAGGTGGGAAATGGCATCCGTTCGAGCAGTGCGGGGAACTCCTGAAGGCGTTTGTCGAGGCGACGGGCCGGTACGCCGTGGAGGTAACCACGGACCGGAATGCGCTTAAGCGTGACGCCATCAGGCGCTTTGACGCGGTGATGGTCTACACGCAGGGCGGGAAGCTGACGAGGGACCAGGAAGCGGGTCTGTTGGGGTTCGTGAAGCGCGGCGGCGCGTTCATCGGGCTGCACGGCGCGACGGCTTCGTGGCAGGAAAACGCGGGCTATATCGAGATGCTCGGGACCGCGTTCGCGGAGCACGGGCCGGTCCTCGAATTTCCGGTGACGGTCAACCCGTCGGCGTGCTGGGTGACGGACCGTGTGCCCGATTTCCGCATCATGGACGAGTTTTACATTCTCGACAAATACGACCCGAAATCCATCGAGGTGCTCGCCACGGCCCAGTGGAAGAATAAGACCCATCCGATTATGTATGCCAAATCGTACGGAGACGGTCAGGTGTTTTACCTGGCGCTGGGTCACGATGAACGGGCCCTCAACCACCCGACGTTTCGGAAACTGGTGGTCAGGGGCATCGACTGGGCCCTGGGCCGCGAGCCGCTGAGAACGCTTAAGGCGGGCTGCATCGGCTATGGCGCCGCGTTTAATATCAGCCGGGAGCACCTCGAGAGCATGCAAGCGGCCGGGCTCGAACTCGTGGCGGTATGCGATGTCGATGCCGAGCGGCGCAAAGCGGCCGAGGCGGAATGGCCCAGTGTCAAAACCCACGCGTCCACGGCGCAGATGCTCAAGAAGTCCGACGTCGAACTGGTTGCAGTCAATACGCCGCATAACATGCACGCGAAGCTCGCTATCGGGTGCCTGAACGCGGGCCGGCACGTGGTCACGGAAAAACCCATGTGCATCACGACCAAGGAAGCGGATGCCATGATCGCCGCGGCGAGAAGAAACAAGCGGATGCTCAGCGTGTTTCATAACAGGCGGTGGGACGGCGACTACATGGCCATCAAGGACATTATTGGGCGGGGTCTTCTGGGCGATGTGTTTCAGATCGAGTTATGTGGAGGCGGCTATGGCCATCCAGGCCACTGGTGGCGTTCCGAGAAGCGGATTTCGGGCGGGACGTTCTATGATTGGGGCGCGCACTTCGTCGACTGGGTTTTGGGTCTTGTCCCCGTGAAAGTTAGTGAAATCAGCGGTCATTTCGTTGAGAAGGCCGTCTGGCATGACGTAACTAACGAAGACCACTGCCAGGCCGTCGTGCGGTTTGCCAACGGGTGCAGCGCGGCCATCGAGCTATCGAACCTGGCGGCCCTCCCGAAGAACCGATGGCGCATCCTGGGCACTAAGGGGGCATTGCTCGACCTCGGCGACGAGAAGTTCCAGGTGGTGAGCTACAAGGACGGCGCTCGTATGGATTGCCAAGTGCCATACATGGCGTCGGATTGGCACGCCTACTATCGGAACGTGGCCGACCACCTGTTCCTCGGCGAGCCGCTCGAGGTCACCGCTGAAAGCGCACGGCGCGTTATCGCGGTCATCGAGACGGCGGAGAAATCGTCCCGCGCCGGCAAGGCGTTGCCGCCGCCCAGGAGTTGCGCATAGACGCGTCGTCCGTGTCAAGGGCAGCCACAGGACATTGAAACATACGGTAAAGGCTGGTATCGTGGTTGTGGCCGGTCAACCCGACAAAGACGTCGCCACAGGCACGGTCAAAAGCATCTGGCGGCAAGCCGAACTGGAAGACGAGCCATGAAAGACGCCGTGGGACTTTACATCGAGGCGCTCAAAGAGGAGGGCAAGCCCGTCCCGGAACCTACAACCCAGGCCCGTTCGCTCGCCGTCACGGTTTGAGCCCCGGCTCCCCGACGTCGTTCTCGGTGTCTTAGTACAGCACAGCACAATGAGCGCGCCGAAGACACGCTCAAAAAGTTTGAGCGTGGCACCCATGGGCTTTGTATGAATAATCTTGTTTGCGTTGACCTGCACTTAGGATTCCCAGCATCTACGCGGGAAAGGTGAACCATTATGGCGTTGAAGGTTGCAATAGTAGGCATGGGCGGGATAGGTAACGTTCATGGGCAGTGCTACATGGACGACCCCCTGGCGGAGATCGTCGCGGTATGCGACATTATCAAGGAACGCGCGGACAAGGCCGCGGTGGCCTATGGGTGTCCGGCGTTCTACAGCGTGAAGGCTATGCTCAAGTCGGGCATCGAGATCGATTGCGCCAGCATGTGCACCGCCGGGGTCGAGAACGGCGGCGGTCACTACAAGCCGACCATGGAACTGCTGGGAGCGGGCATCCCAGTGCTCGGCGAAAAGCCGGTCTCGAATGAGATTCCGAAGGCCAAGCGCATGGTGGCGCTGGCGAAGAAGAAGCGGCTGCGCTACGGCATCAATCTGAACCACCGGTTCACGCCGGCCGCACGCCGGGCCAAGGAATGGATCGACAAGGGCCGCCTCGGCCATCTGCACATCATCAACATGACCATGTGGATCAATAACCCAAACGAAACGTCGCCGCATTTCCACATTCGGGCGTTGCACCCGCACTCGATCGACGTCATGCGCTATTTCTGCGGCGATGTTGTGAAGGCGCAGGCCTTCTTCCTGCGCGGCAAGACGCTCGAGGGCAAGCAGCGTAAGTGCTGGTCTAACCTCCAGGCGAACATGCTGTTCAAAAACGGCGTCGTCGGCCATCTCACGGGGAGCTACGACGCCGGCGGCGGGTTCGGCCTCGAACGGTGCGAAGTGACCGGGAGCAAGGGCCGCTTTGTGCTTGAGGATGCCTGCGAAGTCCTCACGTTTAACAACCGCGTCAACACCGAGCGCGAGACCTACACACACCTGGGCGGCATGACCGGGTTCGGCGAGACCTTCCCGAGCCGCATCCACCGCTGGCTCGAACAGAACAAGGCCAAGGCGCCGCCGAGCAAGATCGATGGCTCGGGCCTCGACGCGCTCAAGGTGCAGATGATCATCGAGGCATGCATCAAATCGTGGGAAACCGGTGCCGTGGTGAACTTGGATTACAAGCTGTAACGCACCGTTGTCCGAAACCGATTGAAAGGAAGTCTGGTTAGCACGACAAGGAAAAGCCGTAACCATTCACGGGGTAAATTCGAAGAAGAATCCAAAAAGACTCGCAAAAAACTGAGCAAAACACGGACTACGCTCGAGGCTGCGCATGTAAATCGACCGCAGGCGGGGGCAGTAGGGTATTGTTTGTTCGGGGTAAGAGACGTTAGGCAACCCGAGGAACTTGCGGGAAACTGTTGACTTGAACTCTGCTCAAAACAAAAACGGGGCTATCTACTTATCATACTGACTTCGATACTATACACAGCCCCTCCCTGCGAATCAATCTCAAGTCTGAATTCTCCGGGCCGATCCACGATGTGGAAGTTACCACCTGGGGCCTTTGTTTCAGGCAACTGCGTAATGCCCGATGAAGAATGAACTTTGATTTGGACAATACCGTTCCCTGAAACCGTCCAATCAATCTTCCATACATCGGCTCGCACCTCGAAAAGCTCAGTTGTTTGAGGTAAGAGATTCTTCCAGGATCGAATTACCTTGCTTCTTAGTTGCGGCTCGTAACCGTCAGATAGAGCTTGGTCGAGGGCTTGCAGAAGGGCTAGTTCCTTATCGTACCATGACAGATCATAAGTTGCCCGTATCTCGCTCGCCTTTATCCCAACTGAGAGAGAACCGATTTCGTTCCAATACTGTCGGCGGACCTGCGCGTGCTTTACTCTTGTTGCCTCCACATTTCCCTCGACGCGTTCCATTTCCCGGATCATTTTCCTTTCGGCTGAGGCTACTTCGAGATCCGTTGTCAAAAGGGATCTGGAGTCTTCAAGACCCCGCAGAACATCCTCTACCCGTCTCGGCGAACCAACCTGCTGGAAGGTACCCCGACGCGCCACGAAGTCCGAAACGATTGCCTTTCTTAGATGACTATCCTCAAAATCTTCCACACTCCTTTTCAAGGGGTCATCATCATATTGCTTCGACACTTCCGCCGCTTCGAGTTCTTTACTTAACGCTACTTTTTTTCGAGCTTGTGCTAAGCTGTCTTGACGAGAAGACAAGACCGCCGAATGCGCCGCCAAAGCCTCGGATTGTGCACGCACAAGTTCGTCGCGAAAGGACCGTCTCTCCGATTCGGATAGTTTCCGCCAACGCTCAAGGCGGGCTTCAAAATACGCTTGATCACGCAATTCGCGTTTAGCAAGCACCTGATCCGGATATGTCTTTTTTAGTTGGGCCCTGGAAAGCGTAGTGCTTGTCGGTTTGACTGCGCCGGTGACGTGTTCAGGTTCCTTTATACAGTAGGGGCAAGGGCGCCAACCTTGCTTAACGGCTTGCTCTTTGTCTATTAGTCTTGGCTTTCTTTGACTCTGGGCACTTTTGCTGACACGATTACAATTGTAATTGTGGTAGTACGCGTCATTTCCAGTAATCCATACTTTAGCTTCGCCCCGCGCAGAAAATGAGTAAAGGATAAGTGCGAAATAAACGAGCGACCATCGCATGTGTTTCATTCGCATCGGGAAGCCCTCCTTTTGTTGGTGTCTCGCAGCCAGCCACACACATCTTGCCCTGTAGCCCATAGCTCTGCCCCGCCGAGTTTGCATCCCCCAGTTTAACACAAACCGGCCCCTCAACGACTACGCAATGCACTCTCCCGGTGCACGCCGAAAAAAGCAAGCTAGTACATCTTCAGTTTGCCCGAGAGGATGTCATACGAGCCAACCTTATTGCCAGTCAGCCCGTCATACAGTCGCACAGTGAGCGTGTCATTATTCTCCATGAAGTAGTATGCTGCGACCACACCGACAAAGCTCTGTTTCTTTTCAAAATCTAGCAGGTAAAAAAGAGGCCCGACCCATAAGTTAGCCCGCGTTTGCCCAACCGTCTCGGCCTTGTGAAAAACCCCCAGGTTCAGAAGGTCCTGAATGAAAGCCAGGCGGATGTGCTGTTTGCCGTCCGTCTGTCTGACGTTCGGTGGAGGAGCAGGGGGTGGTGGTGGTATCTGTCGCCTCTGCCATTTCGTTAGGAGACCACCCGAGAAGGTTGCTCTCAGGACAGTGTATCCGCCCAAAAACCATTGATAGACCGTCCTATCCCCCGTGGCCATCTTCTTCCAGCCGGTGGTTCCTAGAAGTTCATTGACATCCTCATAACTCATCCCCTCCATGAGCCGCTCGTATGCCGGGGGCAACTTATCGGGTTCGTGTTGATCTCCAGTCTGTTGGACAGTGGCGGTCCTTGTTTGTGGAGGTGATGGTCTTGGCGCTGGTAGCGGAGCATCCGACACAAGCGACGGAAGAACTATCAGACCTCCCAGACCTACCACGCCCACGATTAGGAGTGCAAAACATCCGTCAACGTTAAGTCCTATCCCACGGCCCATCCCCGCATCCTCCCTAGTTACGTATCCTCCATTCTAACACAAACTCGCCCCGCTCATAACACAGCGGGCACCCCGCCACTCCGTGCCGATCACAAAGCAAGAGCCCGACCTCATGAATGAGACCGGGCTCGCGCCACGTCCCAAACGCGTCCCAAATCGTCCTGGCTTCGGTGTTGCAATCCGCCATAAAGCATGATACGCTCGAATTTTACGGGGAACACGGGAGCCGGCAGACTATTCCCCTTCGGCGAGTCTGTGTTGAAGGCGAATGGATGTAGAGAGAGTATGACCGTTAAGTGAAGGAGACCTGAAATGCCGACGATTAGAGTGGAAGGCCCTGTCCTGACCGTGGAGAAGAAACGGGAATTGGCCCGGCGGTTGACGGAGGTCGCCGTGGACGTATACGCGATCGAGCATATCCTCGTGCTGATCAGAGAGAATCCTCCGGAGAACGTGGCCGTGAACGGTGTGCTGATCGCTGATCGACACCGAGAAGGAAAGGCGTAGGTCATGGTCCAGCTTGGGGTGAATA
>CAYRLQ010000147.1:0-10154 GCA_964425145.1 uncultured Nitrospiraceae bacterium | reverse complement strand
GGCAGGATACGACGGCGTCTTTGTCGCGGCGGACGGGACGGACTGTGCTTGTCTTCCGGACTGTACGAACCGTACTGCCAAGGTGGTCCAGAAGGCGCAGGCTCTGCTCGAAGAACGGGGGCACAACCCAAGACGGTTGAAAATGGCGGCCATCTGCTCGGTCTGCGCCGAGTCCTTCGTGTCGCATATGGAGAACTTTCAAAAGGAGTTGATGGACCTTGGTTCTGCCTGAAGAAACAGGTCGTATAAGTTACGATATCCTCGTCGTAGGCGGCGGGATTGCGGGCATGGAGTCAGCGTTGTCGCTGGGCGATATGGGGTACAAGGTGCTCCTCGTGGAAAAGGAGGCAAGCATCGGCGGGAAGATGGTGCTGCTCAGCAAGGTTTTCCCGACGCTGGACTGCGCTAGCTGCATCTCGACGCCCAAGATGGCCGCCACCGCCAACCATCCCGGCGTGACTGTACTCACGTACAGCGAAATAGACGAGATCATCAAAAAGGGTGAGGGAAAATTCCTGGTCAGACTTCACAAGAAACCCACATTCGTCGATCTCGCTGCGTGCACGGGGTGCTCGGAGTGTCAGACGGCCTGCACCGTGGCGATGCCCGACCAGTTCCATTACAACATGGTCGCTCGCCGGGCCGCGCACATTCCCTATCCCCAGGCCGTACCAAAGAAGGCCCTTATTGAACGGCACGGGTCATCGCCATGCTCGTTCGCTTGTCCGGCGGGCGTGAAGGCTCACGGGTTTGTTTCGCTGGTGCGAAGCGGCCGGTATGAAGAAGCCTTTAACTTGCACATGGAGGACGCTCCCCTCCCGGGCAGCTTAAGCAGGGCCTGCTACGCGCCGTGTGAAGAGGAATGCACAAGAGGACAGTTTGAGGGTCCCGTATCCATTCGTTTGATCAAGCGTTTTATGGTGGACCGCTACTACCAGGAGCATCCTGAGCCACCATATGGGCCGCCGGAAGAGCTCCGGGACGAGAAGGTAGCCGTTGTCGGCTCTGGCCCTGCCGGACTCACGGCCGCCTACCACCTGGCGCGAAACGGGTACCGGGTCACCGTGTTCGAGGCGGCGCCCAAGGAGGGCGGCATGTTGCGGCTGGGCATGCCCGTGTACCGTATGCCCAAGGACGTTCTCGACCGAGACATCAAGAACATTACCGCCCTCGGCGTCGAGATCCGGACCAACACACCCATAGCCTCGGTAAAAGAATTGAAAGAGCAAGGATTTGACGCCGTCTTCCTGGCGCTGGGGGCCATGGAAGCATGGACCATGGGCGCGCCCGGGGAGGACCTCGAGGGCGTTGTGGACTGCATGACATTCCTCAAGGGGGTCAACCTCGGTGAGCAGGTTGATCTCAGCGGCAAGACGGTGATCGTCGTGGGCGGGGGGAACTCGGCCATCGATCCGGCGAGGGTGGCTGTTCGCCTGAATGCCAAAAAGGTAATTATTCAGTACCGCCGAAGTCGGGTCGAGATGCCGGCGCACGACTGGGAAGTGGATGCCGCCTTGGCGGAGGGCGTCGAGTTCCAATTCCTTAAGGTGCCAAAACGCTTCTTGGGCATCGACGGGACGGTGGTGGCTATCCAGTCCATCTCGATGCGCCTCGGCGAACCCGATGCCAGCGGGAGACGGCGCCCCATTCCGGTTGAGGGCTCCGAGGAGATTTTCGCCGCCGACCTGGTGATCTTGGCAATCGGACTCCAGCCCGGCACCGTGCCATTCCAGCAGGAGCTGGCCATCGAGTCGAACGGGGCTATCCACGTGAATCCAGAGACGCTGGAGACCTCCATGCCCTCGGTCTTTGCGGGGGGTGATGCCGTTACTGGACCCTCCTCGATCGCCGAGGCAATTGGACAGGGAAAGCGTGCGGCCTTCTACATCGAACGCTACCTGCGGGGCGAATCGCTTGACTCAGCACGCTTTGATGGCAAGCTTCCCGTTGTGGACAAGGAGGCGGCGCTCACTCAGTCAGGGTTGGTCACGACGCGCGCACGCATCCCAACACGTGAGTTAGCGGTCCCCGAACGCACCCAGAGCTTTGCCGAGGTAGAGACCCCTTTCACCGAGGAGGAGGCGCGCTATAGCGCTAACCGGTGTCTCGACTGCGGGGGCTGCTCGGAGTGTCACGCATGCGTGACAGCCTGTCCGGCGAACGCCATCTCGCTTGACATGCTCCCCGAGGAGCAGATCCTGGAGGTTGGATGCGTCATTGTGTCTACGGGCTTCGAGCTCTTCGATGCCCACCTGAAGCCTACTTACGGGTACGGCCGTTACCCGAACGTCATCACCGCAATGCAGATGGACCGGCTCCTCTCCCCCACCCGGCCCTACCACCACGTGGTCCGGCCATCCGACGGGAAGGTGCCTGACAACATCGCCTTTGTGCTCTGCACCGGTTCGCGGGACCATAAGGTCAACAACCCGCTATGCTCCACGGTGTGCTGTATGTACACGACCAAGCAGGCCCAACTCATCATGGGGACGTTACCGTTGGCTGACGTGACTGTCTACTACATCGACGTCCGGGCGTTCGGCAAAGGGTATGACGAGTTCTTCGAACAGGCGAAGGCAATGGGGGTCTCCTACATCAAAGGGAAGGTGGCAATGATCGAGGGCGCGGAAAACGGCAATCTGACATTGCATTACGAAGATATCACAGGCTGTGGGTGCTTAAAGAAGGCGGATCACGATCTTGTGGTGCTGAGCGTGGGCATTCTGCCCAATGCCGAGGCCCTGAAGTTGTTCAAAGGAGAGACGCTCGAGGCGGACCCCTTCGGGTATGTCAAGGAGATCGATGAGTACATCGACCCAGGTAAGGCAAGCCTCGATGGCGTATTCGTCGCCGGCACGGCCTCCGCGGCGCGGGATATTCCGGATAGTATTCTCCACGCGGGCGCCGCGGCGGCCCAGGCAGCGGCTTATCTAGAAAGGACCAGGAACGGTAGATGACAGAGAGAAGGATCGGCGTGTTCGTCTGCCAGTGCGGTGGAAACATCTCGGACTATGTAGATGTTGAGAAGGTTCGGGAGGCCGCAGACAACGAGCAGGGAGTTGTGGTGGCCAAAACCCACATGTTTACCTGTTCCGACGCGTCCCAGGGGGAGGTCATCGAGGACATCCGGAACGAGATGCTCGATGGCCTGGTAATCGCCTCCTGCTCGCCCAAGCTTCACCTCTTTACCTTCAGGAATATGGCGCAGCGGGCCGGGCTCAACCCCTACCAATACGTCCAGGTCAACCTGAGGGAACAGTGCTCCTGGACGCACCGGGACGACATGGAGCGCGCCACTGACAAGGCCATACGGCTCGTCCGAGCAGGCATCGCCAAGGCCCGTCTCACCGAGCCGCTGACCACGCTTCGGATCGAGACGATACCGAAGGTCCTTGTGGTCGGAGCCGGTGTCGCCGGCCTTCGCGCGGCCCTTGGCCTCTCCGATCTGGGTCTGTTCGTGTATCTCGTCGAGCGATCCCCAGAGGTCGGCGGGTGGACCCGAAAGTGGGGCAAGATGTTCCCACACGAGCAGCGGGGCTCCGACATCATCGGCAGATTGCGAGACAATGTGATGCAGCGAGAGAACGTCACCCTGTTTACCAGCGCCGAAGTGGTCGAAAAGGGTGGCAGCATAGGCGACTTTTCAGTGAAGATTCGGGTAGAGGGCAACGAGACGGTCTCGCTGTCTGTAGGCGCGATCATCGTGGCCACCGGCTTTGACGTATATAAGCCCGCCCAGGGAGAATTCGGCTGGGGCCAGGACGGTGTCATCACACTGCCCGAATTCAAAGAGCTGGTCGACAGCCCAGGTGGCACGCTCAGTTACAAGGGACGCGCAATAAGGGACATCGTGTATATCTACTGTGTCGGAAGCCGGCAAACCCAGGGCGGAGACGATCCGAACCTGTACTGCTCACGGTACTGTTGCACTACGGCGGTCCACACGGCGCTTTGTGCGCGTGAGAAGGGCTCCGGGCTCCACCAGTTTCACCTTTTCCGCGATATGCGCACCTACGGCAAGCACGAGATCTCATACGAAGATGCCTCCCAAAAGGGGTGCATTTTCATGAGGTACAACGACGACGACCCCCCAGCGGTGGAGCCTGTGAACGGTAAACTGCAGGTCAAGGTGCATGATCAACTCCTCGCCGGGGAGGAGGTCGAGATCGACGCCGACCTGGTGGTGCTCGTCACGGGTATGGTGCCCGTGCAGAATGAGAAGCTTATCGACGTGCTAAAGCTGCCAGTGGGCAGGGACGGTTTCTTCAACGAGATTCACCCCAAGCTCAGGCCGGTCGAGACAGTGATCGACGGGCTGTTCATCGCCGGCACCGCCCAGGGCCCCAAGACCTTGCCCGAGAGCGTGGCCTCGGCGCTGTCGGCGGTTTCCAAGTCCGCTGCGCTGTTGATGAAAGGGTTCGTCGATCTCGATCCGTTCATCGCCAAGATCGACCCCGACCGGTGTGTGTGGTGCGGAGTGTGCGAGGAAGCCTGCCCATACGGGGCCATTGAGAAGGTGTCCATCGAAGGCAAGGAGGTGGCATCCGTGATTCAATCCCTGTGCAAGGGCGAGGGGGCGTGCGTTCCGGTTTGTCCGGAAGACGCCATTGATATCCAGGGATATACCGATGCTCAGGTCAAGGCGATGATCGATGCACTTATCCAAGAGGTTATATGATGGCCAATCAAGCAAGTCGCGACCTCCGTGAGGTACTGAGAGACGAAATGGTCGAGAAGGACAGGATCGTTGCGCTGCTTCGCGATGGGCCCAAGACGATCCCCGAGATTGCCGAGGCACTGGGATGCCCCAGCCATGAGGTCGTATTCTGGGTGATGGCGATGTGGCGATACGGCGCCCTCGTCGAGACGGGGAGACCGAACGATGAGGGGTACTACCAATACCAATTGACCCAATGAGAACATGTCATGGCAAGAGTCAACCCGAAATTCATTGACGAGATGCGACTGTTGGAGGCTTTCGACGCTTCCGCTTGTATGCATTGTGGTACCTGTACCGCCCTATGCCCAGTGGGGCTCGACCTCCTCCCCAGGCAGCTGTTTCGCTATGTCGTGGCGGGGCTGGAGGACAAAGTCCTCGAGAACGTACCCACGGTTTACTCCTGTCTTCTGTGCAAGTTATGCGAGGAGAATTGCCCACGCGATGTGAACATCGCGGAAAACGTGAGGTCCCTCCGCAACTACATCAATCGCAAGGTCTTCAAATTGTCAGGGAATTGAGTTATGCCGCTACCGATAGCACACATTCTGGGAATCTTGGCGGAGAACCTCGGGAAGAGAAAGACCGTTATGCCCTTGCCCCGACGCAGAGCGACCGGCTGGGCGCAGGGGCTAGACATCCCCATGGGAGGAGAGACGGTGCTCTACACCGGCCACATGTACCAGATCATTCCTTCCCTCGCCTCCATGGAAAAGATGATGGGGCTGTTCGAAAACTCCTGGATCACCTTTTCTTTCGGTATGGGCCGCTTGGCCAACAAGGTGGTCAACCTGTCCTGGTTTATGGCCTGGCCTAGCCGCCAGGAGCAGAGGGCATACGACAACCGGCTGCGCAACATTGTGTGTCTGCTCAGGGCGGCCAACGTGGAATTCGGCTACCTGTACGGGGAGGAGCTCTACGCCGGGGCGCTGGTTCACGATGGGGGTGTGGATGACGTTTTCGAGAGGCACGCGCACAGGGTATATGAAATGCTTCAGCGACACGACGTCAAGCGGGTCATCACTGTGGACCCACATACCACAAACATGCTCAGGAGCGTCTACCCCGAGATTATTGAAGGGTATCAACTCGAGGTGAAAAGCTATCTCGAGGTGCTCGCCGAACGTGACATGGACCCACGCCAAGAGCTGGATTTGGATGTCGTTATCCACGACTCGTGTGTTTACGCGCGCTACGAGAACGTGGTTGACGAGCCGCGGCGTCTGCTCGAAAAGGCCGGCGCCAAGCTTATCGAGCCGGAGTATACGGGCAAGCTGACCTTCTGCTGCGGCGGGCCCGTGGAGTCGCTCTTTCCGAGCAAGGCCCGCGAAATAGCTGACAAACGGATAGAGCAATTGGCCAGTGCAGGAAGCCACGTCGCAGCAATGTGCCCCATCTGCCTGATTAATCTCCAGAACGCCAGCAAGAATAGGGACGTGTCTGTCAAGGACATATCCGAGTACTTGGTGCAGGCCTATTGTGGCGTGTCCCAGGACCAGGCCGCCGCGCAGGATTAAGCGGCGCCCGCGACGCCATCCAGTTCCGCGACCTTGGGGAAGGAACAAGGATTTCCAGGATATTTCAGGATAATACGAACACATCCTGTCCATCCTGGATATCCCTGTTGAAAAAGAGGGGGGCGCCGGTTCAAATCCGGCCGCCCCGACCATTTTGAACCCCTCCCGCACAAGACCTCATGCGGATTCCGCGTCGGCATCCTCCGTTTTGCCTTTAGCGCAGGGGTCGCTGTGAGCGCGCCTGGACGCGTGCGGCCAGTCGCTCGAGGATCGGGGCGCCCCGGGCGGGGTCGGCGAGTCCGATCACGCCGATGAGATGTTTGCCTGCCTGAAGGGCGATGACACCTTTGTACATGGGGTCGTTCGCAACTATGGCTTCGCCTGCGGCGGTCAAGGTGGCACTGGGATTCCCGCCTTCTTCCTCGAGGTAGGCCACATACCTCTCCAGGGCTTCTGCGGCGGCGTCGCTCGAGGTCTCGAACACGACGAATGCGCGCACAGGTCTGTCGTCAAGATTCACCTCGCCGATAAGGCCTTTGGGGAAAAACGCGTAACCCAACAGGCTTTCACCGATGTACTTCTGGCTCCTGGGCACCACGCCGTCGAACTGCATCAAATCCAATTCTGCCGGCGTGCCACCGTCGCCTGGCAGCGCCTCGGCAATGGCCTGGGCGCAGGCCATGAGCGCGGGGCCATTCTCCTCGGGATCGCCCGATGCTGAGAGCCGCACGAAGTACCGGTCCTGGTAAAACATCAACTGGTACGCGTCGCCGTGCGCGCCGGCGCCGACGGGCACGGGATCGACGCCCGGATAGCGGTAGTTCGAGTAAATCCCGAACGCGTCAAACGGCGAGCCCATGGCATAGACGTCCGCAGTGACCGTATCGTCCGCGTCGCCGTGGTGAACATAGGTGGCCGTAACGACGGCCTCGAACCCGTAGGGGAAATAGAGTTCCGCCTCGCCGTTGATGTAATCGAACACCGTGTCGGGGCCGTAATAGCTGACGGGGCCGTCCATCGCCCAGCCCTCGGCGAACCCTGGCGCGGGCAACAGACGCTCGAGCGACCCGCCGCCCACGGTCGCGCAGCCGACGGCTAAGCACAGACAGGCCACCCCTACGAAATCGAGCAAAATGGACCTTCGCATTTTATGGCATTCTCTTCGCCCTGCTTGAGCGTTTTCTATGGTTGATCGCTTTTGTGGGCAGTCGATAGGTAGTATTCAGCCCTCACCCAGCGGGAGTATAGCGCCGAGCTGCTGCATTAGGCTGAGCAGAAGGCTTCAGCTCAATTCTCCACAATCTTCTTGCCCGTGTTGGATCGTTGCAGTTAAACGTGTCGCTCTCCTGACGTTTTTGATATCCACCGAGATTTCCCATATGGACCTGCCCGCGACCACCACGGGCTGATTTCCATCGAGTCTAGTCCATTTTTCCGAAACAGTCAACAATAATTCCGCCACCTTGCCCTGTCCGAGGGGCCGTCTATGCTCAGGAAGTACGGATTCTGGGGGGGGGTGCTGTTCGTGCGAATTCGGACAGCCCTCCCCATCGGGTCTTGAGTCGTTCCCATTCCTGCGAACACCGTCTTGGTCATGTCGGCGCTGGCGGCAGTGGCCCGAGTCGTGAAATCCGGCGAAGGATAGTCTTGAACAGCCGTTGTGGAATGGCCACCTCGGCCATGTGACAAGGGGTTGCAACCCCTTGTCGTAACCGTGACCTACCGTGCGTGGGTCACGACCTCCGCACCAATCTTGACCAGCTTCCCTCTCAACATTGTCAACGGCCAGTGTTGCACACTCCGAGGCAGCGCCAACCTGCGAAGAAAGTTGCCCAGGTTGTATGCCAAAGCGAATCCGCCGTAAGCGGACAGCCGCACATGGTTGTCCACGAAGTCATGGCACGAGAGCCGGGTCCATTTCACTGCGTTCTTGCCTTCCTTGATCCACCGCTCCGCCGTGCCGCGCCCGTTGTAGAACTTCACCACACACGCAGCGCTCCGACTCAGGTTCGTGACAATGAAGCCCACGCAGCGAAACAAGGGTAATTCTCTTGACAAGACACATCGAATTCGTAGTGTTGCTGCTGGCAATTAGAGCATTTTCAAGACAGAAACAATAATAATACTAATTAAGTGTGCTGTCCCCGAAATTGCACGAATTCAACAAGTTCCGGCGACGCTAGCTGTAAACGCGGGACTGACTCAGAGCCCTTCGATGTCCATGCCAGTAATCATCCAACCGCACTGTTCTTTCGCAAGCGTCAGCTTTATGGTGACTTCCCGGTCGGCGCTCGTGAAGTCGATAGGATAGATCGTGGCCTTAGTGATTTCGAACGTGGTCTGGGCATCATCCACAAAAACACTCGCATCCTTCAAATGACCCATACTGATAGCACCCTCCAGGAACTCCCGGAGGCTTGCTTTGTCGTGCACTTCAGGATTCGAGAAGGTCTCAGAATAGGTCTCCATGATCTGATCCACGTCAGCAGCATCCATACCAGCTTTCCACGTCGCAAGCACGTCCTCCACCAGTGCTTCGTCACTACTGCAAGTAGTCGCGTGCTGAGGGAACTCTTTTGCGAGCCACAGCTCGAACCTGGTGATCCGCAAGTCGGAGAAAAACGCAGAAAGTGACACAGCGATTCCTGTGAAGAAGAGGCCAACCCACGGCCCCTCGCCCTGTGGGTTCAAGAACATCCAAGATAAGAAGGGAAGCGCTATGAGTATAAAGCCTGTACACCAAGTGAAGTTAAGCATCATGGCCCACTTATCCAGATATTCCTGGATCTGCTTGGCTTTGCCGTCGCCATGGCGACGAAGCCAACGCTCGATGCACATATGAAATTCGACATACTCGATAGGTCGTTTGTCCAGGCAACTTGGATAGTCACATTTCAACCATTCCGAAACAGTTTCTAGCCACGCCAAATCCTTCTTCAGCCACCCGAAATCCTTGAGCCTGCCCAAACGTATTAGCAGAATCACCTTCCACAGGTGTGGGAGAACCGCACCTGTGGCGATCGCGTAGGTCGTGACACCCATGAGCGCTGCACCAAGCAATAGCATCCATACAGCATCGGGGCTTCTCACCCATTCACGGGCGCTTGGATGAACGACAGCAAGTGCGACCAAGCCGACAAGGCCCGGTGCTACATAGCGGAGCAGTTGGTCAAGGCGTCCCAACAGTCTCTCAATGACTTCAACCATGTTCTCTCGTCCTCCGACTCCGTATTCTTCCTACACAGCTTCCCTGACTTTGTTCCCGTCAGCGCAGTTGAGAACGGGGACTCCTGGCGACACCGTGCTTAATCTCCTTCGTTGCTGCCCGGCCAGGATTGTTGGGCACTGGAGAATCGTCCAAGCCAACGAAGGACTCAGCGGCCGAGCCTCCGACGGCAGCCGCAGCAGATCCTGTTTGGTCAGAACCAGCTCGCAAAGCTTGTGCTCCTTTTCATCCGAGCCCAGAGTCATGACATCCACCGTCATAAAATCCCCGCCCTGAAGCGGATGTGCTGTCTCTGGAAACTGGAGCCATCGGCCGCTTACCTGACAAGGCACGCGGTGTTTTCTCAGATTGAGTCGTTCCCGCCTCTCCGCACCGCGTGGCAAGTGCTTGATGTTGTCGCTCATAGTGCTCCTTCCAGCCGCCAGGTTACCGAACGGTGGAGTTCAACTGCTTTGGGAAGGCGGGGGCGAAGCAAAGTCAACTGCAACGACTGGTTGGGCGAGGTCTCTGCTTGAGCCAGTTTGCGAAGGAGGTCTGGCTCTCGCCTGAGGGCTTACCGGCGAGTAACCCCTCAACGCTAATGTCTTCGTCGAGATCAGGCCAGTGAATGCCTTCGCCCTTGCCGACAAGCTTCCAGTTACTGCGCTCTGATGCGGTAGCATGCACAAGACGAGGGTACCATCCCAGAGGGACC
>CAYRLQ010000146.1:0-10210 GCA_964425145.1 uncultured Nitrospiraceae bacterium | reverse complement strand
TATTGATGAACTTTAATGTCCGACTCATGAAGGAAGGAATCAAGAGGATGGTCCTCTGAAGAACCTTCGTGGCCTTCGTGGTAACGAAATGTCGTTGGAGACGAATCTGGTTGATGGGAGATTTCACCACGAAGGGCACGAAGCACACGAAGAATGGGATTTGATGAGCTGTCGAATAGGGGTTTATTGATGAACTTTAATGTCCGACTCATGAAGGAAGGAATCAAGAGGATGGTCCTCTGAAGAACCTTCGTGATCTTCGTGGCCTTCGTGGTAACGAAATGTCGTTGGAAACGAATCTGGTTGATGGGAGATTTCACCACGAAGGACACGAAGAATGGGATTTCGGAATGACGAATGCGGAATAGACAAGTAGGAATTGTGAATTCTGAATTATGAATTAGAAACAGGAACAGGGTAGGATGTGTGAATGGAGAATTGCTCGTCCACAACGACGTGCAAACCACCGTGATCTACACGCATGTCCTGAACCGAGGCGGCAAGGGCGTGAAAAGCCCAGTGGACAACCTGTGAGGGAGAAAGCGATGCGTATTATGCGATTTGTCACGTGGTTATTGTCGGTGTTACTTGCGTGGACAGGGTCGGTTTACGGGGAGGCCGGGCCGGTCGAGAACAATGTGGTCTTTCTGGAGGAGGGACGATTTGCGGGGTGGCCGGCCAACAACGGCATCTGGTCGTGGGAGAACGAGATCGTTGTGGGGTTCACACTCGGATACTACAAGCGTTCAGGGGGCGGTCATCCGATCGACAGGGACCGGCCGAGTGTGCCACGGCAGGCCCGCAGCCTCGATGGAGGGCAGACGTGGGCGATCGAGGCCCCTTCCTACCTGGATGAGAACGGCCGTGAACGCGAGCCGGAAGACCCGCCCGGCGGCATCGAGTTCACGCATCCGGACTTCGCCATGCGGTTGCGATTGGGGCAGTTCTACTACTCGACGGACCGGTGCAAGACGTGGCACGGGCCGTACAGGCTGCCCACCTTCGGGCGCTCGGGCCTGCTCGCGCGCACGGACTATATTGTGAATGGGGAACACGACCTCATGGCCTTCTTGGCGGCGGAGAAGGACGACGGGGGTGAAGGTTGGCCCTTATGCACACGCACGAGGGACGGCGGCAAGACATGGGAGCTTGTAGGATGGATCGGCGAACAGCCTGGGCCCGGCGGCTACGCCATCATGCCGTCGACCTTGCGCGTGGCGGATAACGCATTGCTTTCCATCATCCGCCGGCGGGAGAGGTCCGAGGGCAAGTCCCTCTGGTGGATCGAGGGGTGGCTCTCCCCGGACAACGGCCGAAGCTGGTATTTGCTGAAAGAGCCCACAATCGACAACAGGGGCAATCCGCCGCACATGATTCGGCTCGAAGATGGACGCATCGCGCTGACATACGGCTATCGAGGCACACCCTACGGCATCCGCGCGCGGATCAGCACGGACAAGGGTCAGACGTGGGGCGATGAGATCATCCTACGCGATGACGGGGGCGGTTGGGACCTCGGATATCCCCGTACGGTACAGCGAACGGACGGCAAATGCGTGACGGCCTATTACTTTAACGACCGAAGCCGGGAGGAGCGCTACATTGCCTGCACGGTCTGGGACCCCGGCCCGTAAGACCGTCTCCGCTCGGCGCCTTTCGCAAAGCGGTGTCAAGGGCGTTCCATGGAGGCCACCAGTGCGGATGCGCCTACCCCAAGGAGCGCCAAGCCACTTACGACGGACACCCATGCCGAAGCCCACCCCGCGGAAAGCAACGAGGCCGTGGCGAGCACCGTGCCCAGAAAGGCGCAAATACCACCGATAATCCGCATCGCCAGGCGCACGTCGTCCCCTTGGCCGAGTTCCGGTTTCTCGAGCACCATACGGCGGCCCAAACCACCGAGAAATGCCGTCACGGCTTCCTGGCGTTGGGCGTTGTTTGGCCGAACAGCACTGGCGATCACCAATCCTGCGGCCGTCGGTAGCAACGTGATCCACGTGAGGTACGGAATGGTCCGCAGGTAGCCCAGTCCCACCCGATAGCTCAGCGCGTAGGCCGCGATGCCGCAGACGGCCCCGGCCACAAATCCCGCCAGGGCGCCGGCGTTGGAAGCGCGGCGCGACAACAGTCCGGCCAGCATAGGCAGTGCTACGGGTGGAAGCAGCACGGCAAAGAGCCGGGCCATGATCTTCACCAAGTCCTCGAGGCCTTCGACTTGTGTGAGCACCACGGCCACCAGCATGGCGAGGCACCCGGCCGCCAAAGTGGAAAGGCGGGCCAACACGACCAGCGCACGGTCGGTGGCGCGCGGGAGAAACAATCGCTTGATAACATCGTTGGTGATGACGGAAGCGACGGCGTTGTAGTCGCTCGAGAGCATGGACATGGTGGCGGAGAACATGGCGGCTATCACGATCCCCATCATGCCCACGGGAAGCAATGCCCGGCACAGCAAGGGGTAGACGTCGTTCGCGTTTTCCACCCCCGGCAGAAACACACGCGCCGCCCCGGCTGGAAAGAAGAGCATGGGCGGGCCGATGAAGGTGAGGCCGGCCACAAGATACCCTACCCAACGGGCTTCGCGGTCGCTCCGCACGACGTAATAGCGTTGCACGTAGGGCCATTTCGTGGCGTAGGTCAGCGCAAGCAACACCGCGAAGGAAAGGAGCCACGGCCAGGTGTAGGACCCGGAAGAAACGTGGAAGAAGTCCTCAGGGGCCTGCTGCCCGATGAGGCCAAGTCCTCCTGCCCGCGACAAAGCCAACGGCGCCAACACGATCACCGCCAGAGCCATGACAATGAATTGGATAAAGTCGGTGACCAGAACGGCCCACAGTCCTCCGAGCAAGGTGTAGAGGACCATGATGAATCCGCAAACCGCAATGGCCCACGCATGACCGCTCGGGCCTTCGAGACCGAGGCTCACGGATACCATCGTGCCGATCACAAACAGCTTAAGCGCGTCGTCGAGAACGATCAGCGGCACCCCGAACCAACTGAAGCACTGCCGAAGGACCGGCCCAAAACGCGTCTCGAGATACTCGAGGGGACTCGTGGTGGCGGCGCGGCGCCATCGCGAGGCCAGGAAGTGCGCGCTCAAGAGGCACCCCGGGATCGAGAACCACCAGATGGCGATGGCCACAAGGCCCTGTCGGTAGGCCAACGCGGAATACGAGACGAACGCGAACGCGCTGAAGGTGGTCATGTAGAGCGAGGTTCCGGCCAGCCACCAAGGTACGTGCCGCCCGCCGCCGAAGAAATCGCGCAAGTTGCGCATCCGGCGGGCGTACACCACGCCGACGCCCAACATAACCACAAAGAACCCGCCCAGCACGATGTAGTCGGCGTTCTGAAGGCTGCTTCCCATGGACCTCTCAATGCGTTGCGGCTCTTGCTATGCGCGTCCTCCCTCCGTGCTCGTGCTCGTTCCCCGTGCTCGTGCTCGACATACGAAAAACGAGAACGTGCACGAGCACGGGAACGAGAGAGGAGGCTGTAGTGCGGCAAACCTTATCGTATGGACACCTTTTTTGCAACGTTGAAGGCCTCATACCACCAGGACGGGACGGAGAACTCCGTGACCGGCGGTAATGGATAGCGCTCCACACGGATGGCGTTTCTCTCCAACGCAAATACGGGGAAACCTGTCCAGCCGCCGGCGGTGCGCGCGCGAACGTAGACTCCAACACCGTCGACCGCTGATGGCCAGCCATCGGGCTTCGCCGTGTTTGTGTGAATGGTATTGGTGTCGTGCGAGGTCACCTGCCCCGCCCACTGTGCTTCCGTTTCGAGTCCGCAACCATCCCCAAGCATGAACCGTGACACGGCGCACGCGAACGCCTCCTTCCAAGCACGCCCCTCGCGCACGGCCAGGGCGAATCGACCCCGCACCCGGATGCCATCCACGTGCACCTCTTCTTCCACATCGTTGAACAGGTAGAAGACGCCCCAGGCGGTCTTCATCCGGAGCCCCACGGCGCGGTTCCCTGCCGATGCCTGGAGGGGCAAGGTCTCAACGCTGCGGAGTGGAAAGCTGCCGTCACGCAGACAAGGCTCGTGCACGGCCACATAGAGGCTTTCCAATACTTCGCCCTCGCGCACCGCGTCCACATAGCGCACACGCCGCCCGGTTTCCTCCAACGTACGTTGCCCCGGGCCGTTCGACGCTTCGACGCGGTCGCAGGGCGTGCACATCCACAGGCGGTAGGCACGCCCCGATTCTCGCCACGTGGCGGTCCAGGTGTCGCCCTCGGGCGTCGCGGTTCGCACATCCCTGAGGCCGAAAATGTCCTCCCTGATCAAGCTGGCCCCCACTTCAGGCAACGGCGCTTCGGGCGGCATCGACACCCCCTCGAACTCGAGCACGCCCTCTTCGGCGTCGCCCGAAGCCAGCTCACTGTACACGCGGTAGGCGTGACGGCTTCCCCCAGCCACGCGGAAAATGTCCACGGCAATGCTGCGATTGTTCGGTCCCTTGATGAGCACGACCCGCCGCCGATAATCCGTGCATTGGGGGTAGGCGTCAGACGTCGCTTCGACTACCGAGGCCAGCGGCGACGTGGCCATCAACTCGAACTCCGGGTTTCTCCCACGCTGTTTCTGCTTCTGACCGTCCACGACCACCAGGTTGTGGCTGTATGTGCTCTTGATCCATGAGTTCAGGGGCATGTCGCACATGTATCCCTGGTCGCCAAGGACAATGTCGCCGCCATCGGCGTAGAACAAGGCCAGGTTGTCCGCGTGTCGGTGGCCGCCGTCGGGATTGAACGCCAGCGCCAGCACGGTCGCCTCCGTTCCCGTGCCATGACGCAGTATGGCGGTCTGCCAAGCGGGGAAGAGGGTCTCACGAAGATGGAGTCCCTCGTCCGCTGTCAGGGCCTCTTCCGAGGCATGAAATACGGCATATTCCCCGGTGACCCTGCCGTAGATGCTCGGCAATGTGCCGGCGTACAGGTCGGGATAGCGACGCAAGCCCATCAGGGCGATGTGCAGACTGGGCCGCGCGTCCACCCGGGTGTCGCTCAAAGGCAGGTAGCAGCCCTCGGGACGCAAGACTTGCAGTACGGCTTCGTACATGCGGCGCAGTTTCGCGTCGCGGGCGTATAGGTCCACCGCGCCCGTTCGTCCGGAGAAGCCTTCCGGCCAGGCGAAACCGTGAAGCGTTTCCGGAATAACGAGCAGTTGGGAGAGGTACATGTTGGTGTAGGCGGGGCTCTCCCTGCTGAATCCGTCGTATAGAAACGACTCGTCGCGGACACGCTCGTAGCCGCGGAGCGCCGTATCGGCCATTCGGGGCAGTCCCAGACACTTGGCGACGGCCGCCATGGCGTTATAGACCCGGGGCGACTTGTTGTTGGCGTTCTCCGCACGGTCCGCGCCGCCCACAAAAGGTTCCGCGCCCATGATGTACTCGAGGAAGAAATCGCGCTCGACCAACGCGCGTTCCTCCTCGCTCCAAACCGGCCGCCCATGGTCGAGCGTGGCGTCGTACGTAAGGTCATAGGCAAAGACCGGACCCACCAACCCGCTGATGCTGTCCGTACTCGGATGCATTCGACCGGCCCCCCAGTAGCTCTGACGCATCGCCGCCTTCTCCAAGGTGTCCTTCGCGTAGGCCTGTTCGCACAGATGACGTTTCCATTCGATGGGCAGTTCCTTGTCGTGCCAGGCGGCGTACATGGGGTCGCAATCCGCGTACGTGCCCCAGTAGTCGCGGTACAACCAGTTACGGTAACACCGGGCGAGGCGGACTAAAATCTCCTTGGCGCGGAGCGCGTACCGTGCGTCGCCGGTGAGGGCATAGGCCAGGGCCAGGGACTTCGTGGCATCACGCATGAACAGAATTTTCTTCTCACGGATGACCCCGGTGAAACTCACGTGGACGGGGTAGCCCACCCAATGCCACGCCAGTTCCCCACTCCGATTATCGGGATCGGCCCGCTCGGCGTCGCTCAAGTAGTACGTGATGGTCTGAGCGCTCCGGGGCATCTCGAGGCGGGCCGTCTCCGGATAGCGGGTGTCCGGGTAGCGTTGACCGCACTTCCGGCAGGCCAAGACCTCGGGCTCTTTGTAGCTCCACTCGATGAGCCCGTATCCCGTGGCCTCCTGGCTCAGCCGCCCGACGCAATTGGGGCACGTGAAGCCATACCCGTGAGCAGGACTCTCCTCCGGAATCATCTGCTCCACCCAGGACGGGGGACGTGCCACGAGGTCGTCCGCCAAGGTCCGGATACTCTCAAACCAATCCCGCGCCCAGTCGGTGGTCGCGATGTTGTGCCGGGCGCGCTCGAGCGCCTCAGGAGAAAGCAGGGCGGGGTGCTGCACACGGGTACGGCCAGACAAAAGTCTGGTCTTCCGCCCTTCAATCCCCTCCCGAAACGTCCGCTCCGCCTCGGACAGACCGCGCTCCTGCCAAGGCACCCATCCGGCGCCCCGCGTCACCGCATGAACGTACTCCGCTTTTCGGTCCGAAGCCACAGTTTCCCCAACGACCGCAGCGAGGCACAGCATAGCAACGCCGCAAGAAATGAACACTCTTCTCGCCATGACTCCTTCTCCATACCCGTATTCGTATTCTGGGGACAGTATACTTAATTCAGTCGTTCTTGGTCTTTGGTCCTGGTTTTCGCTTCCTGCTGAATTAAGTATACTGTCCCCAGAATACCCAGACAAACCCCACACCACTTCCGAATTTCGCAATTGCCTCCTTGAGTCGATCAATTGATATTGTCGAGCAAGCAAGGTAAGCTATTGCCGAGTTGTGCTTGGGACTGTAGCGTCAAAATATGAGAGGGCAGTGCTGTGAAACGGATATTTTCTGGCGTTTTGGTCTTGTGTGTGGCCGTCGCTTTTGTCGGATGCCCACCGCCGAAGGTACCCGCGATTAGCGTGGCACCGGAAAGCCTTGACTTCGGGGCTGACGAGGACCAGTTGACGTTTGAAGTCTGCAACTCCGGGGCTCAAGGCTCGACGCTCGACTTCAAGGTCGAGGCGTCCGCTGATGCGACGTGGATTACGGCAATACAGCCAATCACCGGAACGAGCACCAGTCCCACGGATAAGAAGACGATCACAGTCGACGTCGATCGGACGGCCGTGACCCGGAACGCCGAGGGCACGATTACCGTGTCGGCCACCGGCCTCGAAGGGGGTGTTACCGTAGATTCCGTGGACATCACGGTCACCATTGAGCCCGTAGCGGTCGAAGACGAGCGCAAAGGCGAGATCGTTGACGAAGACGGCGGGACCGTCACCAGCGATGCCGGCGCCTTGATCGAGATACCCCCGGGAGAGTTGAATCAAGAAGTAGCCTTTGAAGTCGAGGACCCTCCCGAAAGCGCGATCCGCGAGACTCTTGCTGAGGAAGTCCCCTATGCAGGAGCGGTAGAAACGGATGCGTCGCGTGTCAACCCCAATGCGCCGGAAGCAGCGGCCGGCGAGGATTTTCAGATGACCGTGACGGTTCCCCTCGATTCACCAGTGGAGCCTGGCACAGAGTTGGACGCCTACCTGAAAGGCGACGTTCTCGGCGAGTGGATTCCCTTGGATGTCAAGGCCATCGTCAATCCAGACGGGCGGACCGCATCCTTTCAAACGGGCCGTATCGGCACCTTCATTGTCCGTGTGCCCGATGAGTATTCTGATCCACTCATCGATCTCGATTCTATGCAGGAAGTGGAAAAAGGGCCCTATCAACCCGCCGTAGGTTACGGGCTCCACCGGGTCGAAAACGGCGGTGTAGGGGAAATTCCCATTATCCTGGTCCACGGCGCCGGCAGCTACAAACAAACCCAAGAACTCGGCCATGACGAGCGACCCGGTAAGGTCTACGCCCGCTGGGACAACTTCATCGCGTGGGCCAAAGGCTCCGACGGTGTGGGCGGCACGGAGGACGACGGCCTGGACCTTACACGGTATCAACTCTGGTGGTTCTTGCACTACACTCCATATCCCGTCGGCTTCGATCCGATGGCCTTTGCCACCCCACCTGACGAGACGCCGAACAACCTTAAACAGCTCGCTGAGGCCATTGAGGCGCGGCGCAATGAAGGGGCGTTCCCCGACTCTAATCAGCAGTTCATCATAATTGCTCACAGCCGTGGGGGCCTGGTGGCCCGAAGCTACGTCGAGAAGTGGCCCGGTGCAGCAGAGCAGGTTCTCGCGGTTATTACGCTGGCAACACCCCATCATGGCTCACCTTATGCCGTACCGGACTGGACGTTTCACACGATCTGGATGCATTATTCATTGCCTTTTCTGGCTGCGGGCCTAACGGTTACACCCGAGGATATCCTCCGTCTGATATACGCGGCAGAATTCAAGTGGGACGAGCCGGGGGCCGCCGACCTCGCCTGGGATAATTTCGATGGCACAGACCCGTATGACTTCGGCATCCCCAACCGCTGGTTCTGGCTGAGAACAAGATGGCACGGGCTTCTGGTCGAACTCCATCATCTAACCACCAACGACGCAGGTTGGCCCCTCGATCCCGATGTCTCCGACGACGACCTGCACCTACCGGACCTCTATGCGACCGGTCGGCCGGATGGAACCACACTCTGGGATTTGAACCACAGTCCGAACGCGGATGCGCACCTTCGGAAGTTTATCCTCTATGCCGGGCTTTTCGATGAACCGGGAGGCAGTCCTGATGACTACGCCGACGCAATTCGCCACGGTTACGAGCACGCTTGCCTCCGAGGAATCAGCGGTATCATGAAATCATTCGAGAGCGAAAACGACAGGGTCTCGCATTTCGCGGCAAACGACGGCATGGTGCCGCTCCAGAGCGCGTTGTACCTGGCGGGTTCACCCAGTGAGCCCATTTATGCAACCTATCGCCGAGCCGGGATTTTCTATCGTATTGAGAAACCCCTATCCCTGCGTTGCGTCGCGCGTGTGCAAGTCCCCGACTACCATTGGCGTATCTTTTCCAATTACGATCACTTAGACATGATTGCCGGCCGACTGAGTGACGACGATGACACCAATGACTATGATCTGTTCAAAGCGATTCGAGACGACTTGGACGACACCGTGGCATCCATTCCCACCGCAAACCTTGTCGTGGCCAGCAACCAGGGCGGCACGGTCACCATTGATGCCTCAAGTTCGCACGACAACAGTAGTGATCTCTGGCCCGCCACGCCTGCGTCTGGCCTGGAGTACCGCGTCGATTGGGGCGAAAATCCATCCTTGACATGGAGCGGCTGGGCCGATTCGCCCGCCATGGCCCATGTCTATCACGCCGACCGCACCTACACCATAACACTTCAAGTCCGCGACGAAGACGGCATGATCGGGACTGCGGCTCAGGAAGTGCCCATCTCCGGCACTGTCGGCGAAGGCACATGGCAACGGACCTTCGGCGGCACGGCTTCGGACGCCGCCTATTCCGTGCAGGAGACGTCCGACGGCGGCTACGTCCTGGCGGGCAAGACCTCGTCTTTCGGCGCAGGCGGGGGCGACATGTACCTCGTGAAAACGGACACCAACGGGAACGAGCTGTGGTCCAGGACCTTCGGCGGCACGGATTACGACGGCGCCTGGTCCGTGCAGGAGACGTCCGACGGCGGCTACATCCTGGCAGGCAGCACCAAGTCTTTCGGCGCAGGCTCCTTGGACATGTACCTCGTCAAGACGGACGCGAATGGCGACAAGTTGTGGTCCAGGACCTTCGGCGGCACGGATTCGGACTGGGCCCGCTCCGTACAGGAGACATCCGACGGCGGCTACATCCTGGCGGGCGGCACCGGCGGCGCAGGCTCCTGCGACATGTACCTCGTCAAGACGGACGCGGACGGCCACGAGCTGTGGTCCAGGACCTTCGGCGGCACGGGTTCGGACTGTGCCGAGTCCGTACAGGAGACGTCCGACGGCGGCTACATCCTGGCGGGCTGCACCGGGTCTTTCGGCGCAGGCTCCGGCGACATGTACCTCGTCAAGACGGACGCGAACGGCAACGAGCTGTGGTCCAGGACCTTCGGCGGCACGGATTGTGACGAGGCCTGGTCCGTACAGGAGACGTCCGACGGCGGCTACATCCTCGCGGGCAACACCATGTCTTTCGGCGCAGGCGAGCGGGACATGTACCTCGTGAAGACGGACGCCAACGGCAATTCACCCAATCCGCCAGAGTAGGGATAACCGGAGGGTCAAATACACCGCCTGAGTTCAAACACTCTGCGTTCCTCTGCGCTCTCCGCGCCTC
>CAYRLQ010000145.1:0-10221 GCA_964425145.1 uncultured Nitrospiraceae bacterium | reverse complement strand
ATCGTGCCCATAATCCGCATCGTGGACAACATGCGCCTGCGGCCTAATGAATACCGTATCCTGTTACGTGAGTCGGAGATTGCGCGATACGAGCTGATGCCCGACCATTTCCTCGCCATGAATCCGGGGCTTGTTGAAGAAGAAATCGAGGGGTATTCGACCAAGGAACCGGCGTTCGGCCTCGATGCCATGTGGGTATCGCGCGAGAATCGTGACCGCGCCGAACGCCTTGGCTACACGATTGTCGAGCCGTCCGCGGTGCTGGCCACGCACCTCACGGAATTGCTCATGGACCACGCCGATGAACTCGTCACGCGCGAGGATGTCCAGAACCTTGTCAACCATGCCAAAGAGACCGCGTCGAGCGTGGTCGAGGAACTGCTTCCGAACCTCCTTTCCCTGGGCGAGTTGCAGAAGGTAGTGCATAACCTCCTGCGGGAGCGCGTGTCGATCCGCAACTTCGTCACCATCCTCGAGGTGCTGGCGGATTACGCGCCCCGTACCAAGGACACTGAGGTCCTTACGGAATACGCGCGCCATGCGCTGGCCCGGGAAATCTGCGCCAACTATGTCGACGAGGACGGCGTGTTGCACGTGGTTACGCCGGCGCCCGAACTCGAGGCCGAGATTCTCGAGGCCGTGCGTCAGGCCGAAACCGGCGAGTACGTCCCCATCGAGCCGGCCCGCGCCGACGCCATTGGCGAGAACACCGCCAAGGCCGTGCAGCCCTTAGTGCTGGCCGGGCAGGAACCGGTCGTCTTATGCTCCGCCCAAGTGCGACGGTTTTTCAAGCGTATCGTTGCGAGACAACTGCCGAGGTTGGTCGTGCTGTCGTACAACGAGATCGATCCCGCGGTGCAACTGCAAAGCGAAGGGCAGGTGAGTGCGTAGCATGCGACAGAGGCTTTACAAGTTCAAAGCGGAAACCTTCAACGAGGCCTATCGGCGTATGCGCAACAAGTTGGGCGCAGGCGCCGTCGTACTGAACACCAACGAGGTGGTTGAAGGCGGCATATTCGGCTTCCTGGGACAAAAGATGGTCGAACTGACCGCGGCTGCATCGGAGCCACCCGGCAAGACCACCATACCGCGCAAACACAGCGCCGTCGAGCGCAAATATACCGCAAGCAGTCCCGCAAGACCTGATGAACGCGTGTCGGAGACGCTCGCGTACTTCCGGAAACTCGTCCACGACGCCCAACAACGTATCGGCCAAGCCGCTGGGACGCCGAGGGACCCTGCCACGCCGGGCCCCACGACCGTCGTCCCCTTCCGGAAGCAGGAACCCCCGACCCAGCCTAACGCGGCGGCGCGGGAAGCTCGAGACCCCATCGAGGACATGCACCACGGTGTCCAGGAGATGCGTGAGACGCTACAGGTGCTCGTGGCCGAGACGGCAGGCACGGGCCCACATGCGGAGTTTGCCGATCATTATCGGACACTTCTCGAACAAGGGGTCTCGCGCAGAGCCGCTGCGTCTCTCGTTGGAAGAGTGATCAAGGGTAGCGACGTGGAGATGCTCCGGGACCCCCGTGTGTTTCGCGAACGGCTGAAGTTCCAGATCCGCAAAACGGTTGCCATCACTGGCGGCATCACGCTCACGCCCGGTGTCCGCCACACCGTGGCGTTGGTTGGCGCGACCGGCGTCGGCAAGACCACGAACTTGGCCAAGCTCGCTGCGGAATATGCCGTGCGCGAACGCGTTAGCCTGGCCCTGGTCACGTGCGACACGTACCGGATCGCCGCGCCCGAGCAGTTACGCGTCTACGCCAACATCATCGGGTTGCCCATGAAAGTCGTCAATGATGCCAAGGAAATGGCGCAGGCCATGGCGGAGTTGCACGAGTACGACCTCATTCTCATCGACACGGCGGGCGGGAGCCAGTTCAACCTCGAACAGATCCAGGAATTGAAGGATATGCTGGCCCCGGCACGACCCGACGACGTGCTCCTACTGCTCAGCGCCAACACCCAATTGCACGAGCTGCACAATGCCGTGGAGAACTTCAGGTGTCTCAAACCAACCTCGTTGTTCTTCACAAAGTTGGATGAAACGCGCCGCTATGGCGCCCTGTTCAGCGTGTACGTGGAAGCCGGCCTGCCGCTGAGTTACTTCAGTGTGGGGCAGGATGTGCCAAATGATATCGAGCTGGCCAATCCCGGTAAGGTGGCTAACCTTATCATCGAAGGTGGAGAGAACTGTGACCGATCAAGCTCAAAATCTGCGTGAATTTGTCCGCAAGAACCGCAGCATCGCCCGCGTGTTGGCCGTGACCAGCGGCAAAGGCGGCGCCGGCAAAACCACCGTCAGCGTCAACCTGGCCATCGCCCTCGCCGCCCAGCGACGCCGCGTTGTCGTGCTCGACGGGGACCTCGGTCTTGCAAACGTCGAGGTGCTCATGGGACTCAATTCGCTCTACAACTTACAGCATGTGATCGAGGGCGAAAAGTCCATCACCGAGATCCTTGTCAAGGGGCCAGGCGGCATCGAAGTGGTTCCGGGTAGTTCAGGCCTGGCCAAAATGGCGGACCTCGGTCCGGTCGGGCGCCAGAATCTTCTGGATAGCCTGAAGGACCTCCAAGAGAAAAGCGACTTCATCATCATCGACACGATGGCCGGCATCGGACGGAACGCGGTGTCATTCGCGGCAGCGGCGGACGAAATACTCCTGGTCACTACCCCCGAGCCATCCGCCGTGGTCGACGGCTACGCCATGGTCAAGGCAATCCACGCGCAGCGAGACGACGCCGTGTTCCGGCTTATCGTCAACATGGTATCCAGCCGGCAGCAGGCCGCGGCCGTCACGGCCAATCTATCGCAAGTCGCCCAGCAATATCTCGGCTGCAACCTGGCCTCGCTCGGGTATATCGTGCGCGACCCCCATGTGGCCCAAGGCGTCATGCAGACTCGTCCCTTCCTCCTCCAATTCCCCAATGCGCCCGCGTCTTGCTGCATTCGCGAGATTGCCGCCCGCATTATCCATCAGCAAATCGAAGCGCAACGCAACCAGGCGGGCTTCTTCCGTCGATTCGCCCAGACCTTCGGCCTCGCTAATGCGGGATAGCGCAGTTAGCCGTTATCAGTTGTCCGTTGTCAGGCGATAGCTAAATGCTGATAACTGAAGGTCGGATTGAGCCGGAGTAGACCGCGTGCTATACTCAGGCGCCTTCGGGTTGGTGCTGGTAGAAAGCGCGCAGGTCGTGTTTTCGAGGTGGGTCGCGAAAACCTCTTGTAAAAGGTCCTAACGTGCCGGTAGATCTTGTGGCGGTGGGCATAGTTTGCGCGGATGTAATTGTGCGTCCTGTGGAGGCCCTGCCGGAGCGAGGTAAAATCTCACTCGTGCCGCAGTTGGAACTGCACCTGGGCGGGCTGGCCGGCGTAACGGCCACGGTATTCTGCCAATTGGGCGGCAAGGCGGCGTTTATCGGCAATCTTGGTGAAGACGGCTTCGGCGATTACGTCCTTAACACGTTGCAGTCACAGGGGGTGCAGGTGGACAAGGTGAGGCGCACGCGGGAGCACGGCACCTCGGCGACCGTGGTGCTGGTCAGCGCGGATGGGGAACGGACATTTCTGCATCACGTGGGCACCAATGCCGTTACTTCGGAAGAGGACATCGATCTCGAGTTCGTCAAACAGGCGAAGGTGTTGCACTGGGGTGGACCGTCAGTGATGCCGCGGCTCGACGGGGAACCCATTGGGCGTGTGTTCAAGCAAGCGCGTGAGTCGGGTGTAAAAACTTCCATGGACACGTGTTTCGACGGAAAAGGTATTTGGTTCGCGCACATCGAACACGCCCTGCCGAATCTGGACATTGTGATGTCGAGCCTCGAAGAAGCGCAGCGCTATACGGGCAAGCAGGCGCCGGAAGAGATTGCCGATTTCTACCTTTCCTTCGGGCCCGAAGTCGCCATGATTAAGTTGGGCAATGATGGGGTTTTCGTGAAAGGCGCGCAAGAGGCCCATCACATTCCTGCCCATGACGTAACGGCTGTGGACACGACCGGCGCGGGCGACGCGTCCTGTGCCGGATTCCTATATGGCTACCTCCAGGGCTGGGACCTGCTGCGCTGCGGTCGGCTGGCCAATGCGGTGGGCGGGCTGACTGTTCAGGTCATGGGCGGCGCGGAAGCCATTCACTCTTTGAGGGAGACACTGGCTTTCATGGAGACCGGTTAAGTGCTAAGTGCGAAGTGCCGAGTGCGAGGTTCTTAGAGGCTCTAACAGAACCCCGGTGGCACGGGCTTCCAGCCCGTGATTCCATGGGCAAGATGCCCATGCCACAGGAAGAATGTGTCTTTCTGTTAGAGGTTCTTAGAAAGTAGTGATCCCGTTTGGAGTGAATATGCGCGCAGGTATTCCACTTTCAATTGTGATCTTATCCATGATCACTATGCCCATAGTTGCGCAAACACCCTTCCAGGTCTGCCCTGTTCGAGCGCAGACTCGTGACGCAGTCATTCACCTCCCGACAGGCACGGTCCTATTGGCCGTGTACGACCGCAACGAAGTTTGGCAGGTCGATCCGGTCACTCAGGAGCGGCTTGCGGCCGCCCCTGTCGGCGGGGGCCCGGCCTCGCTGGCGCTTTCTGCCGACAACAGGGTGCTGGCGTGTGTCAACCATCTAGATTGCAGCGTCTCGCTCATACGTGTCGCAGACATGGCTTCCTATGCGACGGTTGCCTGCGGGAAAGGGGCGTGCGCCGTGTGCGGACTGCCCGGCGGGTCGTTTGCCGTGGCGAACAGCTTTACCGATAGCCTCACGTTTATCGACCCTGCGCGGCCTGAGGAAACGGAATCGCTGGAACATGTCATCGCTGTGCCGAAGGGCGTCGCGGCGTCGGAATCGTTTCTTGGTGTCATAACTTGTGCGCCGCCGGCCCTGCACCTGTTCCTGTACGGCTCCCAATCACCTGCCGGCACGGTGCCTATGGATGCGCCGCCGACGGCGGTGGCTGCCCTCGATCTGGACCACTTCGCCGTGGCCACAAGGGTGGGCGTTCTGGTGGTGGACGGCTCGAGGGCTGCGGTGGTCGCGCGAAATAGTCAGCGCGTGAAAGACCTCGCGAGCGACGGCGGCCGGCTTTTCGCTCTAACCGGTGGCACCGTCGATGTCGTGGATCGCTTCCTGGACCGGATCGAGACACTCGAGCTCGCCGAGCCAGGATGTGCGGTGGCGGCAGGGGCGGGGCTGGTCGCCGTGCTGTCGCCGAAGAACAAGGCCTGGCAGGTTCACGGCGCCTTGCCCCATGGGTTGCGCGTCAGCGCCGAAGCGCCTAAAACGGAAACGGCGGCGGTTTTACCCGCTCGGCCGGAATCCAAGCACGACCGCCGAAGCGCTGGCACGCAGGCGCCCCCTGGAGGGGGCAAAACCATGGCGAAAGATGCGCGCGTGCCGGGGAAAGCGTATGGAAGAATCCCCCTGGGCACTGTCGAAACCCACGCCCCGCGTCTGGGCAGGCGTCCCTCACCATCGGTGCTCGAGGTCCCGTCAGAGCGGACGATCTTCGACGCACTGACCCAATCATATGACTTGGGCCCAGTGGAAGGCGGGTTTGAACCGCCAGACTGGACACAGCCGCTGCGGGATATCGAGGGTGATGAACTGGAGGGGAGGCTGGGCACTGATGAATTCTCGGCACATGGCAATGTTCGGTTACGGTTGGACACGCTGAACTTCAGCGCGGAAGAGTTCTCATACAGCCAAGGCACGGGGGAAATGCAGGCTCGGGACGATGTATTGATTACGCAGGGTCGCGCGCGGCTGTCCGCGGAGGAATTCTACTACAGGATTCCTAACGAGTCCGAGTTGCCGCCGCCTTCCCTGGTGGAGGCCGACCTGGACGAGCAGCAACAGGCCAAACGTCGGTTGTCGTTGGGCGCGGTAGATATAAAGAATCTCCACCTTCGCGAACCGATGCGGGAGTTGACGGCTGAGCGGCTCCAGTACGATCCTGCCGCTCAAACAGGTGAGGTGCTCCGTACACGTGGACATACAGACATCTACTACTTCTCGGCGGACAAACTGCGCATCCTGGGGCCTGGAAGTGCCGACGGGGAGGACGTGTGGGTGACGACCTGTGACCGCGACCCGCCCCACTACAAAATCCGCCTCAAGCATATATCAGTCCGCGATGGGCGGGTCACGCTGGGCAAACACGCGCGCTTGCAACTCGGGCGCGTCCCCACGCCGGCATATTGGCCGCGCTGGCGGTTCCGGGGCGAGGGCCAAAGCCTGGATTTCGACAGCGGACACAGGGCAGAGATCGGGTACTTCGTCAATGTCGGCCAGCAGTTCCCCATCACGCCGGATGTGACGCTGGGTCTGCGACTCTTCCCCACCACGAAGGAAGGTGTCGGGGTCGGGCTCGAATCGGACTATGACTTCATGGAGAGTCCGACGTCGCCCCTGTTCCGCGGCAAAGGCGAAATACACACGCTGTACACCACCGAGGATCGCGGTCACCTCGAACTATACCATCGCCATGAAGTAACTGAGGACGCTGTCTTGCTGCTGCAAGCCGAGCAGTGGTTCGACCGGGACTTCTACAAGGATTTTTATTACGACAGGTATCGCAACCGGGCCGAGCCGCGCACCTTCGCGAACCTGACGCTCACGAAACCAGCCTACATCGCTTCGGCCACGGTGCGCAAGGACACCCATGACTTCGTGCGCGAGACCGAACGCCTCCCTGAGGTCACATATCATCTGCTCGAGCGGCGCCTCGTGAATAATCTCTACTTCACCTTCGACACCGTCGACGGGTACATCGAGCGCCAATCCACCGGGCCCCACGCCACGCGCCTGTCCAACATAGGCCGGCTTACGCTGGACCTTGATTGGAACGAGGCGCTGAGCCTGACGCCGTTCCTCGAGGTGGAGGGCACGTGGTATTCGAACGAACGCCGCTCGAGCGACGCCGCCTTTCGCTGCGCCAACACCATCGGCACGACCCTGCAAACCCGCTTCCACAAGGCCTATCCCGGCGGACTGGGTTTCTCGGGATTCAAACACATCGTCGTACCTTCGGTCACCTATTCGTATCGGCCCGAACCGACCATGGACGTCGAAAAAACGCCGCGGTTTGACGCCGTGGACAACGTGTACGGCCGAAGCCGTATCGAGAGCAAGATCGACAACGTCCTGTTCGGGCGCGATGCGGAAACGGGAGAAGTCTGGCAGGTGGCTCGGCTCACGCTGTATCAAGGAAACGATTTTTGGAATGAAAATCGCAAGGCGGCCGATTACGAGCTGGAGTTTGACGTGCGGCCGCGGCCCTGGTGGGGATGGCAGGTCATCGGGGAGCGCCACATCATTGCTGATGAAATTGATCTTGATGAACCATTTTTCATTCAGCGCGCGCTCCTGGCGCTGTACGACCAGGTAGTCGGCCATCCCCTGGATTGGGAAAGTGCCTATCAATACGACGCGCGCTATGGCGACTACGATCGATTGCTATCGTACCTCTACTACGATGACACACTACTTGGTGGCAACTTGAACGGACGTCTCGGGTTCGCTTACACAGAGACACGGCGCCGGGTGTTCAACCGGGAGCTGCTCTACGGCCTCGGCTACAAGTTGGGCGAGAATTGGGGCATCGCCTTCGAACAGCGCTACGATTTCGAGCGCGATCGGCTCGTTCGTCAAAGGTGTGAGTTACGCCGCCGGCTCCACTGCTGGGATATGACCCTGCAGGTAACCGAGCGTGAGTCGGGCTGGGATGTTGGGGTCGAATTCAATATCGTGGCCTTCCCGGGAACGAAACTGAAATTGTAGCAGCCTAGCCAGAAAGCCGATCCCGGAGGGTTGAATCAGTCCTTTTGCCACACCAACGGCTCTTGTGTCATTCTGAGCGTAGCGAAGAGTCTCCTCGTTGCAAGGATCATGCCGCGCCATGACGGACGAATTTGCCGCTACCATTCGTGAGATTGTGCCAGAGATCGTCGCTCTGCGCCACGAGTTGCACGCGCATCCGGAGGTCCGCTTCGAAGAACAGTGGACCTCGGACCGGATCGCGCGGTTTTTCGAGGAAGCCGGCATCCCCTACACACGGGGGTATGCGAAAGGGACGGGGCTCGTGGCGGCGCTCAAAGGCGCAGGTGATAAGACCATTGCGCTCCGGGCGGATATGGACGCACTCGAGATTCAGGAAAATACGGGCCGGCCTTACACATCCACGATCCCCAACCGTATGCATGCCTGCGGACATGACGGGCACATGGCATGTCTGTGCGGCGCGGCGAGGGTGCTTGCGGAACACCTGGACCAACTCAACGCCAACGTGAAGTTCGTCTTCCAACCAGCGGAGGAATCGGCTGGTGGGGGGCGCTACATGGTGAGCGAGGGGGTTCTCGATGATGTCGACGCCGTATTCGCACTGCATGCCTGGCCGAAGATACCCGTGGGCCACGTCGGTCTTCGCGCCGGCGCCATCATGGCCGGCGCAGGCTGGTTCCGCGTGGATGTGCACGGCAAGGGTTGCCATGGCGCCGACCCGGCCTCGGGCGTCGATCCAGTCGTGGTGGCGGCGTACATCACCACAGCTCTGCAAACTATTACCAGCCGCGAACTCGACCCCTGCAAGGCCGGGATTGTTACCATAGGGCGCATCAAAGCTGGAACGGCCTCGAACATTATCCCTGACACCGCCACGCTTGAGGGTACAATCCGGGCGCTTACCACCGAAACCACTGAAACCATCGCCCGTGCCATCCGCCGCCTGGCGGACCACACCGCCCGCGCACTGCGCGCCACAGCCGAAGTTCACTTTGGTGGCGTGAACTATCCACCCACCATCAACGACCCTGTTATGACCCAGTTCGTCCGCGACACCGTTGCTGAAACACTGGGACCGGACAAGCTCGTCGAGGTGGCAAACCCTTCAATGGGCGCGGAGGATTTTGCCTTCTACCTCCAGAAAGTTCCCGGCGCGTTCATCTGGCTCGGCAACGTTTCCGGCAACCGAGAATCCCCTCCCACGCTCCACAGCCCGGGCTTCGACTTCAACGACGAGGCCATCCACACCGCGCTTACGCTTCTTACGGGGCTCGTCGCACGCTTCCCGGGGTAAATCAATAGTCCATAATGACGGATCACGAATGCAACGCGGGATTTCCGTGTAGCAACTGGGAACTCGCGACCAACAACTAACGCCCAGCCACTTTCTGCATATATTCTAGGCTCTTGGTGGCGATGGCTTCGGGACCGGGCTCGAAGTTGAACACCTCGACAGACATGTAGCCCGTGTAGTTGATGTCGCGAAGCGCCTCGAAGATGGGTCCAAAATCTACATCGCCCCAGCCGGGGCCATTTAAGTTCTCGTCGTTGGCATGGTAATGCCTGAGGTATTTCGCGTACTTCCGAATCAGGTCCGGCCGGCTCTCCTTCTCGAATGCCATGGCCTTCGTGTCCAGGAGCAACTGGAAATTCGCATGATCGACCGCGTCGATGAGCCCCACGGTTTCCTCGGCAGTCTGACAGAAGTTGGTCTCGAGGTGAGTAAGTGGCTCCATGCAAATGGTAACGCCACGCGCTTCGCATGTGGGCATGGCCTTCTCGAAGGCCGCGCGCGTATAGTCGAAGGCCTGTTGGTATGTAAGCGGCTCGATGACATTGCGCTGCTTGGGCGATCCGAAGATCATGACTTGCCCGCCGATATCGCCGCAGAAATGCGCCAAGTCGATCAGGTACTGCGCTGTCCGATCGCGCACGGCCTTATCCGGGTGATTGATGTGCACATCATCCGGTCCGACCAGCACCCAGTGGATGCCCAGGATGTCCAGGCCGGCCTGTTCCGCGCGAACGACGATCTCTTGGCGTGTTCGAGCGGAGATATCGGTCACATACGGCGAGAGGGTAAACGGGGCGATCTCGAGTCCGTCGTACCCAATTTCCTTCACGTAGTCTATCGTGCGTCCAATGTCGTTCCATGCTTGGAAAATCTCGCTGCAAATGCCGAACTTCATCCCTGCTTCTCTTCCTGGGCCAAGCTCGCGGCGGCAATTGTCCCGCGAAGCACGTCTGCGCATACCTGCGGGTCAAACACACACACCCGGTTTCCCCCCGAGCGCTTCGCTTCATACATCATGGCATCCGCGTATTGAACGAACTGCTCCAAGGAAAGCTCGGGCTGATACTCCATCACGCCGATGCTTATGGAAACGCCTTCGAACCGCCGCTGCTCCAAGGTGGCCCGAATACGCTCGGCGATATGGTG
>CAYRLQ010000144.1:0-10248 GCA_964425145.1 uncultured Nitrospiraceae bacterium | reverse complement strand
TGAACTACCGGTCGCCCGCACACAACAGCACATTCACACCAATTCCCAACACACCAGGGCACACGCCCGGCCCCTCGCCAGCCGCCCACTCGCCCCCAAAAACGTCTTCCCGACCCCTACGTGCGGATTCGGGGTGCTGGTGTCCACCTTGCGGCGCGTGGGACTGAAGGCAACAGGGCCGGCGGAAGATGGCGTCGATTATCCTTTCTCCATAGTCTACGAGGAACCCTTTATCTCTACAAAATGGACCACGGAGGACCCGGAGAGAAAGTGTGAGAAATGAATCTCCATGTCTCTGTGCTCTCCATGGTTGAAAATTGATCAAACACGGGTCCGGAGTGTATAAGAACATCATCGAATGGGATTTGCTTGGCCAAGGTCAATGCTGCATATTGCCGCTGTGGTTTCTTACGTGCGCAATATGGGTAGGTGTCCTTGGCTTTTCAACAAAAGGTGGAAAGACTCTAGCCATTTACCTGCGGTATGCAGGCCGTCGGGAACAAACGTGATGCGTTGGAAAGGTCGCATAACCAGCTCTATTGTGACGTTGCTGGTCGGCGTCGCAGTGGTGCTCGTCGCGGGTTGCGAGCGGAGCGTGATTGAGGGCATGGTGGTCGACGTCAAGGGGGAGGCGTTGCCAGGGGTGGCCGTGGGCCTGGTGAATGGGGAAGCACAGGGGGTGACAGACGCGTGTGGCCGGTACAAGCTGGCCTTTGAACCGGGCGCGCTCGAGATCGAGTTCATCAAGACCGGCTATACGCCGGGCCGCCTGGACCTTCGCGTGCACGAAGCGCGCCTGGTCGACGCTGCTACAGTGGTCCTATGGCCCCTGCCGTTGAGCAAAGGTGTGTACCTTTTCGAGGGCTATCGCTATCGGCAAATGGAGGCCGCTGAACCCCAGCCATACCGAACCAACGAGCACGATGTGGTCCACGGCATCGAGAGAGCCCCCGAACTCGAGACCCAGAACCGCACGCCCCTGATTTTGTGTTACAAGATGCCGCACTACGATGTGCACTTCTGCCGCCTCGAACAGGTCGAAGCCGCTTCATTCCAATCGCCGGACCTTATGTATGCGCAGCGGGTATGGGTACGCGCCGAGTCCTTGCCAGTCGTCATCGACCCCATTGACGAACCCGAGGCCTCCCTGATCGAGTTGCGGCTCTCGCGCCCCCTCGATCCAGGTGTGTACGCCGTGCACTGGGATGCCCTCGACGGATACACTACCACCGACCCGCGCGCATTCCTGTTCAGCCTCACGGAACCCCAAGGCGAAACCGCCGGCTGAGTACAGGTCAAGACACCCTCAAACGAGTTTGAGGGTGCCACGTTCTCAAGTTTGACGGCGCCACGCATCCCCGTTTTGTATTATGTCGCCCTTATTGTGTTGAGCCGTAGCAAGTGCACGATACAGTCATGATGGAGGCGGCCCTGGCGTATCTTCAGAATGGAGGCCGCACTTGTGGGCCAAAGCCGGGAGGAACTCGCCGATTTCGCGCTCGATGAGTTCCAGTTTCGCGCGGATCATGTCGGCGCCGTGTGGAAATGTGTGATCGCCGCCGTAGTACCAGTCGAGGCGCATGTCGGCCTCCATCAGGGGCAGGGCCATTGTTGCGTTGGCTTTCTCATCCATCAGTACTTCACGCCACCGCTGGTAGGCCAGGCGGGCGTCGCCGAGGGACAAGAGTGTGATAGTCCCATCTCGCTTCGCTCGCAGGGGATGGCTCCCGTTTTGCTCTGCGAAGGCCAGCAGTTGGTCTCTCAACTGGCACGATTCATAGAAATTGGCCTCCGTTCGGGCGGTGTGGTAGAACCATCGGACGGGGGAGTCTTCTGCATCGAACATCAGGCGGCACCGTTGCGGGACCAGAGGCTCGGCGGCGGCCATTTCATCCACCGCGCGCTTCAGTAACTCCTCCATGCGGCGATAGAACATTCCGAAGACCGGCACGTTGCCGGTCGGTGACCTTACAAACGTGGGCTCGACCTTCAGACCCTCCGCGTCGGCGATTTCCGCGTGGAACAGGTACCGCCCATAAAAGACCTTGGGGACTTCGGCCTTCGGGTCGGCGCACATCGGATGGGCCGGCCCCAGATAGTACGGTCCGGTGTAGTACGAGGGGAGTTCGGGTGAGAAAGCAATGGCGTCGGATACGTATTTCCATGCCTTTCGCACATGTGGACCGGCCTGGCTTCCAAACAGTCGCGCGGCGAATCGCTGGAGTAACGCCTCTTTGTCAGGGAAAATGGGGACGGTCCCGTCTCGGGGGTGGTCACCATTTTCCCACCACACGAACTTGCTGACCTCAGCGGCGCTGGAGCCGTAGCAAGCCCGGAAGGCCGGGAAGACCCACGCGCCGTCGGCGCCGCACGACGCCAGCGCCTCGGCCCGGTCAACCCAGCGATCCATGCAGGGTATGTGCGGGAGCCTCGGGGCTTCAAATCCAAGTTCCGGTTCACTCTTCATATAGATCGAGATGCCGGCTGTTCTACAAGCCGCGATCTGTTCTTTTGCCCGCTGGCCCGGCCCGATCAAGTCGATACTGTAGTCCCAGAGGTGCTTACGTACCCCCTCGGGTTTCTGCACGTACTCGTCTTTCTCGATCTCGGTGAAGATGGCGCACCCGGGCTTCAGCCGTTCTATGAAGGTCGCCTGCGCCTTGTCTGCCGACCAGACATGTTCGGCCGAATAGGGCCACGCAATGACTTCCGCATCGGGATTGACACCTCGGGCCGCGTCCGCCATGTAGTTGCACAGGTTTGAGACTACGGTCTCCGCCCCGAGCGCTTCACAGCGTTCGCAATTCGTATGACCTTTTTCTACGCCGTAAGGCCGCATAAAGCAGTGATAAAACCCTTCACCGCCGATGATGATCACGAGGCCGTCCAACGCCGGGTCGGCACGGAAAATACCCTCGACGCTTTCGGCGAGATAGCGCCGGACCAGGGGATGTTCGGTGCACAGGACATATTCTCCGTCGGCTTTCCAGGTCAGAGCTCCGCGAATTTGGGGATGGGCCAGGAAAACCGGGTCGTCCTTGGGAAACTTCTGCCGCGTATTGACGAAGCAATAGGTCCTTAAGCCATAACGGCGCGCATCTTCCGCCGCCTTGACCCCCGCCTCGAGGCTGCCCGCCTGCCGCCTGCCGGTGAGTTCAGGGATGGCGTCCGAAGTGGACAGGGCGTAGAGGCTGCCGCCCCCGACAAAAACCGCGTTGTACCCCATAAACACCAGCTCACGATACGAGCCCAGCTTTGGCACAGCGCCCAGGCGCACCGCCAGCCGCGGTGTGTAAACCTGCTCCCCCACAGGCAGGATGGGGGCCTGACGGAATCCAATAATGTCGACCAGTTTAACGATGCCGTCCCGGAGACCCCTTGGGTCTTGGCCCGCCACCCGGACCTCGGCCGGATTGACCGCGATGGTAAAGCTCTCGGAGACGTCGGGTTTGCCACCGCCCGAGTCGAGGAGAACGATGGCCCGATTTACGCCCTTGTCCAAATCTGCCCGGAGGCGTTTTTCCGTGCTGAGGGCTTCCCCCATACGCCGCTTCATGAAATCCGAGAAATGGCCGCTCATGAGCTCGGTCAGCGGATCGGCATCGGTGGCGAGCACTATCGTCCATGTTTGGTCGATCTCGACCTCGCCCGTAGTGGCCCGGGCAGACGCGTCGCGACTGAAACGCGCGAAGTAATCCTTGGACAGGGTTGAAAAAGGGCTCGCCCGATAGGCGCGGTTCGCCTCTGCACCAAGCCGGGCCGTTAATTCGCCGAGCGTCTCCGGCGTTTTATCCTCGGCGGCGGCAACTCCCGTCATGGCCGTGCCGGTCATAACGGCGAGTAAGACAATTGATCTCATTTCAGGTCTCCTGCGTTCTTAACGTGTATCGATTGTAATCCTTCTGCCTGTCCCAAGTTTACACCTAAAAGGCTGACAGCCTGCTAGATTTTACTACGGAACTCGGCTACACTTCCGACAGCCGTTATGAATAAACCCGTACATCGACGAGGCCTGTGCCGCGAAGGCTGCCGGCCGTTCTGGCGCCGATGGACGCGCTATGGTTTGCTCGTACTCCTGATCCTCTCGGCGGCCACGTGCGCTCGCGGGCGGCGCGACGCCGACCCCTCGGCCTACGTCCCCTGCATCTGGCCCACGCCCCATGCCGCGCGCAGCATCACCTCCAATTTCGGCTACCGAAACGACCCCTTTTCCGACCAGCGGCGCTTCCACACCGGCATCGACATTGCGGCCCCCAGAAAGTCACGCGTCGTTGCCACGGCCTACGGGAGGGTCAGCTACACCGGCCGTGACCGCGGCGGCTACGGCAAACACGTGATCATTGACCACGCCAACGGTTACCAAACTCTCTACGCCCACCTAGCCCGGATCGAGACCAAGTCGGGCAAACGTGTCAAACGCGGCCAGGTCATCGGCAAACTCGGCAAGACCGGCCGCGCCACCCGCCCGCACCTGCATTACGAGGTCCGCCGCAACGGCAAGTCTGTGAACCCGCGCCCCTACCTGCCCCAATAGCACCTTTGCTCCGCTCCAGTCAAGCACGGCGAACCACCACAAAAGCTCTTGCGCCAGGCGAGTTTCGATTCGCCGGATTCCCGTCAGCTCCCCAGTAGCCACACGTGTGACACGAACAAGCCCACGGTCGCGTCGAACAGCAAAAGAAAAAGGCCCCCACTGGGAGGGCCCATGCCGCTCCACGGAGCGGCGCTTGCGGAACAAAGTCCCTTACTATGATTTTGAAGGACAATCCCCGTTCAAGTATACTGAGTATTCTACTAACACATCGCAACGCAAATGTCAAGCTCTTTTTGGAAAACCGAGGGCGTTACGGAAAGGAGAGGCACCATGAAGGAACGTGTACTTGGTCTTGATCTCGGTGCCAGGTCTATCGGCTGGGCGCTTCTAGACTACGAAAACGACAATCCCGCGAGCATTGTCCAGGCCGGCGCGCGCATCTTCGAAGCCGGTGTCGAAGGCGACCTCGAATCGGGCCGAGAAGAATCCCGGGGCAAGCAGCGCCGCGACGCCCGCCAGGCGCGAAAACAGACCGACCGGCGCGCGCGCCGACACAAGAAACTGGCCCATGTGCTGCAACGCGCCGGATTACTGCCCGAAGGCCCGCTCGCAACGGGGCAACAACAGCACGATTTCTTCCTTGCACTCGATAAGCAACTCCGAGCGCCCTATGCGGACGATCTCCCCGTCGATGCCCCCTCGCGCGCGCTCCTGCCCCATGTGTTTCCCTACTGGCTGCGCGCACGCGCCCTCGACGCCAAGCTCGAACCTTACGAGCTGGGGCGTGGTCTCTACCACCTCGGCCAACGGCGCGGATTCCTCAGCAACCGCAAAGTGCCGGACAAAGACGACGAGAAGAGCGTGGTCAAGCAAGGCATCAGCGAACTGCGGCAGCTCATGGCCGAGGCCGGCGCGCGCACGCTCGGCGAGTATTTCGCCGGCCTCGACCCCACGGACCCGCAAGCCCGGCGCATTCGCCAACGCTGGACCGGGCGCCAGATGTACCTCGATGAATTCGACGCCATCTGGGCCGCGCAAGCCAAACACTATCCCGAACTTCTCATCGATGACTTGCGGGGCAAGGTCCACAGCGCCATCTTTTATCAGCGCTCTCTCAAGGTCCAAAAGCACCTCATCGGCAAATGCGAGCTCGAGGTCGGGCGCCGGCGCGCACCCATGGCACTACTCCAGGCGCAACGCTTCCGGCTGTTGCAAAAGGTCAACGACCTCCTGATCAAGACTCCGGACTTCCATCAGCGCCCCCTGACGCCCGAAGAACGCGCCACACTGCTCGACGCGCTCGAACGGCAAGGAGACCTCAAATTCTCCAAGATGCGCGAGATCCTTGGCCTACCCAGACGAGGCTACAAGTTCAACTTCGAAACCGACGGTGAGAAGGGCCTGGTCGGCAACCGCACAGCCGCCAAGCTCCGCGCCATCTTCGGGGACCGCTGGGACGCTTTCACCCACCAAAAGCGCGAGCAGGTCGTCGAGGACATCCTCAGCTTCGAAAAAGAAGACGCCCTCGCCCGCCGCGGACGCAACCACTACGGTCTCGACGAGGACGCCGCCCGGGCCTTGGGCGAGGTCGAACTTGATCCGGGCTATTGCAGCCTATCCCGCCAGGCCCTCGCGAAAATCCTGCCCTTCATGGAACAAGGCGACCACTACATTACGGCCCGCGACAAAGCCTGCAAAGAACAAGCCGAGCGAGGCCAGGCGCTAATCCCCGAACTCCTGCCGGCACTCCACGAGGCCCCCCTGCCCGACATCCGCAACCCTGCCGTCAGCCGCGTCCTCACCGAACTGTGCAAGGTCGTCAACACCGTTATTCAGAAATACGGCAAACCCGACAAAATCCGCATCGAGCTCGCCCGCGACCTCAGGCGGAACAAGAAGGACCGCCAACGAATCTCCAAACGGAATCGGGCCAACCAAACAGACCGTGAGAAAGCCGCAAAGACCATTCTCCAGGAGGTGGGGATTCAACAGCCCAGCCGCGACACCATCCTCCGCGTGCTCCTATACGAAGAATGCAACAGGCTGTGCCCTTACACCGGCAAGACCATTTCCCTAAGCAACCTGCTAAGTTCAGAAAGCCAATGGGACATCGAGCACATCATCCCCTTCAGCCGATGCCTCGATGACTCCTTCCTCAACAAGACCCTCTGCTACCACGAAGAGAACCGGACCGTCAAACGGAATCAAACGCCATACGAGGCCTACGCCCACGACCAAGAACGGTGGGAAGAGATTCTCGAGCGCGTCAAGGGCTTCAAAGGCGACGCTCGCGACGCTAAGGTCAGGCGGTTCCGCATGGAGTCCATCGAGAGCCTCGACGACTTCTCGAACCGCCAACTCAACGACACTAGATACGCCTCGACGCTCGCCGCCAAGTACCTCGCGGTCCTCTACGGCGCCGACTACCGCAGGCACATCCAGGTCAGCGCCGGCCAACTCACCGCCCAACTCCGCAACGCTTGGAAACTCAATACCGTCCTCGGCGACGGCGGCGCCAAGTCCCGCGCCGACCACCGCCACCACGCCGTCGACGCCATCGCCATCGCCCTTACCGATCGCAAAATGGTCAAGAGCGTCAGCCAGGCCGCCCAACAGGCCGAACACCACGGTAAACTCCGCTGGTGGAAATCCGTGCCCCTGCCATGGGAAAAGTTTCTCCAAGACACGCAGGCTGCCGTCGACGACATCATCGTGTCCCACCGCGTCTCGCGCAAAGTCAACGGCCCGCTCCACGCGGAGACCTACTACAGTCCACCACGCGTCGATGAGAAAGGCACCCACTACGTGCATGTGCGCAAGGCCCTCGACGCACTATCTACGAAAGAGGTCGACGCCATCGTCGATCCGGTTGTCCGCCAATGCGTCCAACGCAAACTGGATGAGCTGGGCGGGCCGCCCAAGAAAGCCTTCGCCCAGCGCGAAAACCATCCCCGGCTTGATAGCGGCGTCCCCATCCACCGCGTCCGCATCAGGGAGAACGTCTCGCCGTTCACCGTCGGCGAGGGCGAACGGCAGCGCCACGTCCTCTCCAAGGCCAACCACCACATGGAAATTCTCGAGGTCCAGGACAAGAAGGGCAACTCAAAGTGGGACTACGTCGTGGTCACTTTGTACGAGGCGATGCGTCGGCTTCGACAAGGCAAACCCATCGTACAGCGGGATCATGCTGAAGGGAAACGATTCGTCTTTTCACTTGCCCCTGGCGAAACAATCCAGATTGAGGAGCAGCAGCCTGCGAAATGCGGTCTATACGTTGTCCGGTCTATATGGAAAGGGGTCGTTGAGTTCGTCACTGTCAATGATGCCCGTAAAATGACTGATATCCGAAAAGCAAGGGCCGTCTACTGGCGCGCCCCAGACGTGCTGCGCAAGCTGAACTGCCGCAAAGTTACCATCACGCCGCTCGGTGAGGTGCGCCGGGCCAATGATTGAGCGGATTATCGATTTGTCGGAAGAACCGGCACGACTGTCTGTGGACTTGGGCCGGCTGGTCATCCAGCGCAAAGCCCAGGACGATATGGCTATACCCCTCGAAGAGATAGCCGTGCTCGTCGTCGCCCACCGCCAGGTGATCTACAGCCACGCGGTCCTGGCCGGGCTGGCTCGGGCGGGTGGCGCCTTCATCCCCTGCGACGAGCGTCGCATGCCCGTGGGCCTCATGCTCCCGATCGAGCAACACCACCTCCAGGCCGAACGCTTTGCCATTCAGGCCCAGGCACCCCTGCCCAGGCGCAAGCGGGCCTGGCAGCAGGTCGTGACGGCCAAGGTCCGTGCGCAAGGCAACCTGCTCCACGAACTCCACAACAACGACCGGGGCCTGCTGTCCATGGCCCAGCGCGTCAGGTCCGGTGATTCGGAAAACATCGAGGGACAGGCCTCGAGGCGTTACTGGCCGGCACTGTTCGCCGACTCGAGCTTCCGCCGCGACCGCGAGGCCGAGGACCAAAACCGCCTGCTCAACTACGGCTACGCCGTCCTACGCGCCATTGTGGCCCGCGCCGTCTGCGCCGCGGGCCTCCACCCGTCCCTCGGCATTCACCACCACAACCGCTACGACGCCTTTTGTCTCGCCGACGACCTCATGGAACCCTTTCGGCCCATCGTCGACCGCGCCGTCGCGCGCTATATTTGGGAACACGGTGCAGAGGCACCGTTGGACCGCCAGGCCAAGTCGGCCCTGCTGGCCGCGCTTACGCACAAGCGGTTTCCCGTCGACGCCGAAGAGCGCACCCTGTTCGATGTTGCAGCCCGCACGGCCTCCTCACTCGTAAAGGTCTTCGCAGGAGAGCAAGAAAAACTGGCCCTACCGGACCGCGTTTGACGACGCCGGGTGCCACGGACAAACGGGTTTGTCCGTGCTATTCGAGAAAGACGGTCCGCCGTTTGGCGACGCCACGGCTTGGCCCCGGCCCGCGAAGGAGAACGACCCGTTGCCGCAAGACCGGCTAAACCTCTCGGAGTACAAAGGCATGTGGCTGTTCGTCATGTTCGACCTCCCCGTGGACTCGAAGGAGGCGCGGAAGCGATACACCCAGTTTCGCGCCTCGTTGATTCGGATGGGCTTCGAGATGCTCCAGTTCTCCGTCTATGCCCGTTACTACCCTAGCGAGGAGGCCTCCGACACCTACCGCAAACGCATCCGCAAGGCCCTCCCGCCCAGTGGCCAGGTCCGCCTAATGGCGGTCACCGACCATCAGTTCGGGAAAATGGATGTCTATTACGGGAAAAAACGCGAGCCCACCGAGAAACCGCCTGACCAAATGATGCTTTTCTGACGCCCAAATACACCAAACCCCCGGCAATACCGGGGGTTATGGCGCATAAAAGTATACCTGAACGGGGATTCCCTTCCAACCACAGCCCATAGAATCCGTTCTGTGGCCGCAATCTAGTATACCTGAACGGGGATTCCCTTCCAACCACAGCATGGCTTCTACGTTAGCAGCAGCGATGGCTAGTATACCTGAACGGGGATTCCCTTCCAACCACAGCTGCTCGGTCTGTTGGCTTGGACCGTTGCGAAGTATACCTGAACGGGGATTCCCTTCCAACCACAGCTGCCTAAGCGGTTGGGTAGAGTGTAGGCCCAGTATACCTGAACGGGGATTCCCTTCCAACCACAGCTCGGTGGGGTGGGGAGCGGAAAAGGGGTCTAGTATACCTGAACGGGGATTCCCTTCCAACCACAGCGGCATGCATTTGAGGAACGAAACAGCGTTGAGTATACCTGAACGGGGATTCCCTTCCAACCACAGCCCGCTGACTGAGTGGCCGGCGACGCGGAATAAGTATACCTGAACGGGGATTCCCTTCCAACCACAGCGCAAATCGGGGGGGGGGGATCCGGACCCTTAGTATACCTGAACGGGGATTCCCTTCCAACCACAGCGAGGCGACCGCGCTTCCAAGGCGACCGCTTAGTATACCTGAACGGGGATTCCCTTCCAACCACAGCCCATGGTCAGGTGTCCTTTAGTTGGATTTGAGTATACCTGAACGGGGATTCCCTTCCAACCACAGCTTGGGGCAGCAGATTTCGCCGATTGAGGTGAAGTATACCTGAACGGGGATTCCCTTCCAACCACAGCACTCGACGTCGCATGACCCACGCCAAGCCCAGTATACCTGAACGGGGATTCCCTTCCAACCACAGCTTGGAGGCGGAAGTGGAAATGGCGCGATTTAGTATACCT
>CAYRLQ010000143.1:5364-10282 GCA_964425145.1 uncultured Nitrospiraceae bacterium | reverse complement strand
CTTAACTCAGGCGAGATTGCTTCGCTTTCGCTCGCAATGACGGGTAGGTTGGATTGTTGCGATACGAAAGAAGTTTTTCGTCATTGAGTAGTGTTATACTTGGACCTCTCGACTTTTCCCGAATGGGGAATTCCACGCACAAAGTGTCGACCAAAGCGGAATGTGTAACCGCCAACCAGCAAAATTGAGCAAGAGGTAAGAAGCAATGACTTTTCCTATCGATGTCACCGACTACAAACCACTGACCCTGGATCCCTCTCAGCGAACACTGAGGGAAGGGCAGAAGGCGCAGTTGGCCAGGAATATTCAGATCGTGCGCGACACGATCGTGTTCTACACTGCCGTAGCCGGTGCGAAGGGCCTCGGCGGTCACACCGGCGGCGCCTATAGCATCGTACCGGAAATCCTGATCGCCGACGGGTTCATGCGCGCGTCGGACGCAATCTATCCCGCACTGTTCGACGAGGCGGGCCACCGCGTGGCGATTCAGTACGCGATGCTGGCGTTCAACGGGGTGATGCCGTTTGAGAATCTGTTGCACTATCGGGAATATGGCCGCAAACTCTACGGCCATCCGGAATTGGACCGCGAGCTCGGGGTCACGTTTAGCTCGGGGCGTCTGGGCCATCTATGGGCATTCGTCAACGGCGTGGCCCTCGCGCATCGTGACAAGACGGTCGTACTGTTCAGCAGCGACGGGTCGCAGCAGGAAGGCGAGGACGCCGAGGCGGCGCGGCTGGCCCTGGCGCAGCGCCTCAACGTCAAGGTCATCATCGACGACAACAATGTGACCATCGCCGGCCACCCTCGAGAGTACCTGCCCGGGTACGACCTGGTGCGAACGCTTGAGGGTCACGGGCTCACGGTGCTGGCCGGCGATGGAGAAGACGTCGATTCGCTATATACACGCATGCAACAAGCCATGGCTGGGCCGGGCCCGATAGCCATCATCAACAAACGACCCATGGCGCCGGGCATCGAGGGCCTCGAGGGCAGCAGCAAGGGCCACGATGTCATCCCCGTGGGCCTGGCCCTGGCCTACCTCGATGCTAAAGGTCACACCGAGGCGATCGCGTATCTGAAGGGTGTGACGAAAGCCTCCTCGAGCAAGACTTACCTGGGCAGTTCGAGGGAGATGAAGAAGAATCGCGACGAGTTCGGCAAAATCGTCTGCGAGATGCTCGAAAAGATGCCGCCCCAAGAGCGCAAGCAGAAGGTCGTTGTCGTCGACAGCGACCTCGAGGGCTCCTGCGGCCTGCATCACATTCATAAGAATTTCCCGGAACTCTTCGTCTCGGGCGGCATCGCCGAGCGCGGCAGCTTTTCCGCCGCGGCGGGCTTCGGGTTCGAGCAAGGCAAGCAGGGAATCTACGGCACCTTCTCGGCGTTCCTCGAGATGGTCGTCTCGGAGATCACTATGGCGCGGCTTAACGAGGCCAATGTCATCGCCCATTTCTCGCACGCCGGTGTGGACGACATCGCCGATAACACCTGCCACTTCGGACTGAACAACTTCTTCGCCGCCACCGGCCTGCTCGATGACGACACCACCCGCCTCTATTTCCCCGCGGACCTAAACCAGCTCAAGGCCCTCATGGCCTGCATCTGGGATGACCCTGGGCTGCGGTTCGTTTTCTCGACACGGTCGGGCGTTCCACTCATTCTCGAAGAGAACGGCACGGCGTTTTTTGACGACAATTACACATTCGTGTCCGGCAAGTACGACGTAATTCGCAAAGGCACCGCCGGATACGTGGTGTCATACGGGGAGTTGCTCTACCGGGCGCTGGACGCGGTCGAGCACTGCCGTGCCGAAGGGCTCGATGTGGGCCTGGCCAACAGGCCGACACTGAACTGGTCCGACGATGTCGAAACCTTCGACATGATCGGAAAGGCGCCGTTCGTACTCGTCGTCGAAGGGCAAAATCAGTTGACCGGCCTCGGCGTACGCCTGGGTACCGGCCTCCTGAAGGCGGGCTTCACGCCGAGATACGATCACATGGGCACGGTCCGCGTGGGCAACGGCGGCCTCAGCGAGCAAATCAGCCACCAGGGCCTCGATCCCGACAGCATCAAGAAGAGGATTATAGCACTCGCGTAACCGCACCGGCGGCTGGGCCGCTCGCAATGACGTAAAAGAGCGACGCGGTCTTTCCCTCCAAGCGCGCTTGCACAGTGGCCGGCCAGGGCTCGCTCAGGCGAGCTGGTCCAGCGCGATGGCCTCGTCGATAAGCATGATGGGGATATCCTCGCGAATGGGGTACATATACACCCTGTCCTCGCGTACGAGGCCTCCATCGATCTTCTGGTCTACCACGGCCCCGCCGCGATTCTTCAGCGTACCCGCCTCGATCGCGCCATTCGCCTTCGCAACCAGCGCCTCGTCCGCCAATGTGACGGGCGTCTTATTCTCAGGACACACCAGGATTTCCAACAGTTCCGGATCGACCATTTCGAGACTCTCCTCTCCCGCTCAGTCCACCCGGCTATTCTACCCGAACCCCCACCCCAGTCCAAGCTCGTGGCAAATCCGCGATGGCCCCGCGTGTGTGTAGCAGGGGACATCGACTTCGATCCCCTGACCGGCGCGTAGCTCCGCGGGCTCGGCGTCTCTGCGCTTTGTACCTCCAGCGCAGAGGCGCGTAGGACGCAGAGGTACGCAGAGACGGCTCCGGGGAAAAGAGGACGGGGGGGTCATCCGATCTGAACCTACTATCAGAAGTTCCTGATGAGCGCTTCGCAGACTTTGCCTCGGCGGTCGCCTCGGCTGTTGACGGCGCGTGTGGCCCAGACCTTCTCGATTCTGAATCCCCTGTAAAGCTCTTGGACAAAGGGCGTCATCGAGTTTGAGAGCAGCACCTTGACCCCCTTGTCAGCGAGGTCCCTAAATACTTGGGCGAGAAGACGTTGCGAGTCTTCACCAAACCCGTTCTTTTCGTAGCTCGTGAACGAAGCCGTCTTGGACAAGGGGTGATAAGGGGGGTCGAAGTACACAAAATCGGCTGGCTCGACCCTGTCGAGCACCGTTCCGAAAGGCCGGGTCTCGATTCCGGCCTTCCGCAAGGCTTTGGCCACAGCCTGGAGGTTTTCCTCGTCACAGATGGCGGGGTTCTTATACCGACCGAAAGGCACATTGAATTCACCCTTCCGGTTCTCTCGGTACAGACCGTTGTAGCATGTCCTGTTGAGGTAGATTATCCGTGCGGCGCGCTCGAGCGAGTCATTCGGCACTGCGGCCCTGACTTTGTAGTAATGCTCTTCGCTGTGCAGCGCCTTGTGTTCGAGCAGCAAGCGAACGAGCCCGTCTACGTCCTCCCGGACCCCTCTGTAGGTTTCAATGAGGTTCCCATTGTTATCGGAGAGGAGCGCGGGCCTTGCCCCAAGATGGTTGGTCCGGAACAGCTTGAAGAAGAGGGCGCTACCACCGACGAAGGGCTCATGATACCGCCCGAACCGCCCCGCCGCATCGACGCGCGCCACGAGTTCTGGCAGAAGTTGGCCCTTGCCCCCTGCCCATTTCAGGAAGGGGCGGGGCACGTCTCGCTTAGCAACGGTCGTTGTCATAGGCCGAAGTACAGTTCCAACCATTTCTTCAGGTCATTGAGTTCGACTGCCATACCGGTCGAGAGCAGATATGACTTCATGGTCTCGGTAAATCCCTGACCAGCATACACGACGATCCCCCGAATAGGCCATGCGCGGATATCTTCAATGGTAGCCGGGACCTTTTGCTCGGCAGTTCCGGGTCCCCCCTGGTATTTGCACTCAATTCCGAGACTCACCCGCGTGTCAGGGTGCTTAAGGACAACGTCGATTCGCCGCTTTGTCCCCCAGATGCGGCGGCCTACCTCGACCTCAGTCTCCACGGACAACCCCAACTCACGGCCCAGCGCTGCCACCTTGTCGCGCAACTGGTGGCCTGAAGCAACCGCTGTGCTTCTCCCTGGCATGACGCTTCCTGCTTTCCCCTGGACAAGTATGCCGGAAGAGTACTCCTTTCAGCAAGCATTGAGCAGGGGGATGTTGCGAAATAGACACAAACGATAACGGAGAAAAAGACGAGAAACTGTAACGAGTTGAATTGCATTACTGGCCGTTGCCGCTCCGTACGAGGCGGTTTGCGGAGTCAACCACGTCTGCTCCATGGTTGACTCGGCGAGCCCGCTCGGTAAACAGGGCCGTGCGTGAGTGGTTGCGTGAGGTATCCGTCGCGCTTATCATTGTGGGACATGGCACGAGAGAAGTGCTCCGGATAAGGAACCTGTGCAAACACCTCCGCCGGCAGTTCCCCGAGGCCCGTTTCCTGTTTCTCAGTGGCCACGCGATGCCTCGAGGGTGGCCCAGCTTGACTGCTTGGGGTTTGCACAACCTGAAAAGGACAGGCTGTCATGGCCAGTTTTGGTGTCACGCCGCGCAAAGAGGCCGAACTTCAGCAACGCATGGCGGCCTGTGGTTTGCGCGAGGCGGACCTCGAGGAGCGCTTTGTACCGTCCGGGGGTCCAGGTGGGCAAAAAGCGAACCGGTCCTCTACGTGCGTCCAGCTCAAGCACCGGCCCACGGGACTGGGCGTCAAGATGCAGCAGGCGCGCAGCCAGGCGCTGAACCGCTTTTACGCGCGTCGGCGCCTGTGCGAGCTGCTCGAAGCCCGGAACTTCGGCGACCAAAGTCCCCAGGCCGGGAAACAGGCCAAAATCCGCAAACAAAAGGCCCGCCGCCAACGCCGTTCCCGGCAGAAGCAGGAGCCGTCCGACCTCGACTGACGGCTCGACAGGAGTCTCGCCCTCCCGACGTTCGGGGCTGTGTGCGCGGCCAGGCAATTGCGTTCTCTGGGGTCAGGTATTAAAATGTGGTGCGGGGGCAAAGCGGCTCGACAGGAGTCTCGCCCTCCCGACGTTCGGGGCTGTGTGCGCGGCCAGGC
>CAYRLQ010000143.1:0-5264 GCA_964425145.1 uncultured Nitrospiraceae bacterium | reverse complement strand
AATTGCGTTCTCTGGGGCCGGGTATTAAAATGTGGTGCAGGGGCAAAGCGGCTCGACAGGAGTCTCGCCCTCCCGGCTAGTGTTTTGGATGAGTTTGCGGATAGAGGGAGGAACCTACAATGAAGTGGAAGTCGGATATCTTGACACTGGTGGCCGTAGTAGTCTTCGTGTTGCCGACGGCGGCGGAATTGCGCGCGGGCGTAGCGACGGCCGATATCACGCCGCCAATCGGCGGCAAGATGGGCGGATATAGCGCCCGCGGGGCTGCCGTGTCCACGGGCGTACACGACCCGTTGACGGCCAGGGCGCTCGTCCTGAAGGACGACGACACGTCCTTGGTGATGGTGATCATGGACCTGGTGGGGGTTCCGTCAGAAAGCGTTGATATCCTCAAGAAAGCCATTCACGAGAAGACCGGCATTGAACAAGTGATGTTGCTGGCCACCCACACCCACTCCGGACCCGATGGAAACCGGGTTTTCCCCTCGGAAGAGAAGCCGTGGGTCAAGGACCTCGAGGACAAGGTCGTGAACGCGGTCGTGGTGGCGAACAATTCTCTAGTACCAGTCCGGTACGGTGTAGGTAAAGGCGAGGTGGCCGAGGGCCACAACCGGCGCAAGGTGCATCCGGACGGCACCTGCGAGATGTTTTGGCGCAACGAGGAGCGGGTTCCGACAGAACCACTGGACTACATGCTCGGTGTCATCCGCTTCGAAAAACAGGACGGCAAACCGCTCGTGACGCTGGTGAACTTCACGTGCCACCCGGTGATCGCAGGGCCTGAAAACCTCGATATCTCCGCGGACTACCCAGGCGTCTTGACGAAAGCAGTCGAAGAGGCATTGGGTGGCGTGTGCATATTTGCCAACGGCGCGTGCGGCGACATCAACCCCTTCATGGACAAGACCCCGCCGAAGGACGGCGCTTTCGAGGAAATCGAGCTCATGGGCAGAGTTTTGGCAGACGAGGTGGTCCGCGTGTCCAAAGCTATACAGATACATGATACAACCGATGTCCAGCTAACGGCCGAAACCGAGCAAATCCCAATGACGATGCGTTGGGACGTCAATAGCCCGGATGTCATCGCCGCGTTCGAGAAAAAGTACGGCAAATTCTTGGTCAACTTGTTCATGGGCCGGATGAAGGCGGAGACGGGAGGAATGCTGATGGGCGACTTGGTTACCGTAACGTTGGGTGACGACCTGGCCATCGCCGGGTGGCCGGGCGAATTCTTCGTGCAGCTTGGGCTCGACCTGAAAGCTCGCTGTGTGATTCCCAATACCTTCGTTTTCGGTTACTGCAACAAGACCTACGGCTATTTCCCGACGATCAACGCCGCCTGGCAGGGCGGTTATGGCGCCAAAGAGGCCACCTTCGTCGAAATCGGCGCCGGCCATAAGTTCCTCAATGAAACCCTCGCAAATTTCTATTACCAGACGGGGCGGCTCAGGCGTGTCCCAAAACTGTAGCCCATGGGGGGCATGGTTGGGATTCTGTCCGCGGTAGGGTCGAGCTCCTGCTCGACGTCGGTCACGGAGGAGCGTGACCCTGCCGTAGATGCGTAGGGATGACGTGGAGAAGCGATGATGGAACTTCATAGGTCCTATTTGTGTCTGTTCAGTTCGGCCGTGGTGATGGCCTGCGTGGCCCTCGGGGACTCGATGCCCGGCAATGTCCCGAGCCCCGAGGCCGTACAAGAGGTGCTCTCGGGCGGGCGCACGGTGGCGAATGCCGCGTGGTGGGGGTTCGATAAGGAAGACGCTACGGAATACCTCCAGGCGGCCATTGACTCCGGGGCGCAAACGGTCATTGTGCCCTACGTGGGCCAGGAGTGGGTCGTGAGCCCCGTTACGCTAACCGGAAACCAGGAAATCATCTTCGAGCCGGGCGTCGTGGTGCTGGCCAAAAAGGGCGAATTCAAGGGGAAAGGGGATAGCCTGTTCATGGCCAGATGCGCCAGCGACATCACGCTGCGGGGCTACGGCGCCACGCTGCGCATGCGCAAACAGGATTATCAGGGCGACGAGTACGAAAAAGCCGAGTGGCGTATGGTTCTCGATTTCCTCAGTTGCCGGCGGGTCACGGTTCTGGGACTGACCCTTGAAAGCAGCGGCGGCGACGGCATCTATCTGGGTGTCAGTGGAGATGGCCAACCCTATTGCGAGGATATCGTGATTAGGGACGTCGTATGCAATGACAACCATCGTCAGGGGATCAGCGTCATTAGCGCTGTGAATCTCCTGATCGAAAACTGCGTGTTGGCGAACACCGACGGCACGGCTCCCGAGGCCGGTATCGACCTCGAGCCCAATAACCACACGGAAAGGTTGCAGAATTGCGTGATTCGCAATTGCATCATGGAAGGCAACAGCGGGGCTGGAATCTTGATCTACCTGAAACACCTCTCGCGCGAAAGCGCCCCGGTATCCGTCCATTGTGAAGACTGCTACGTGCGCAGTGGCACGGACGTCGGCATCGCAGTGGGCGCCGTGAAGGATGACGGGCCCCAGGGCCTAATCGAGTTCAAGAATTGCACCATCGAAAACACCCGTAACGGTGGCGTCTTCGTCTACGACAAATCGGCCGACAACGCCCGGGTGCGGTTCGTGCACTGCAAGTGGCGGCAGGTGGGGACGATGAAATGGCCCAGGAAAAAACCGAGCGCCCCGCTGTTGCTCACACTGCTCAGGCCCGAGCTGACAAAGAAGCACGGCGGCATCGACTTCGTTGACTGCTACGTCTACGATGACCTCGACCGGCCCGTCCTCATAGCCGAGGGCGACCATGGCGAATTGGGCATACACGACCTCAAGGGCCGGATCACCGTGCGAAACCCTTACGGCGCCCGCGTGGATTTCCGGTCCAAGCCATTCGACGTCGACCTGAAAATCACCGAGGCTGCCAACTAGAAACGGCAAGCAGGGGGGGCACGCCCAAACTAGTAGATCGATTCCACAATAACATGGCAATAACACGCTTTCCCGTTTCTAACCACGGAGAACACGGAGACACGGAGATGTAATCCACGGTTGCTAACCGTTCCCGACCACCTTTTATATATCTTAACGCAAAATGTGAAAAGCCCCAAATATAACCAGAGCGATTGCACCGGTTAAGCAGTATTTACTCTCCGTGTTCTCCATGGTTAAAAACTGTACTACTCGACTGGTGATTTCTCACGTGTTTATTGCTATGTTGTTTCGGAATCAGCTCACTAGATTGGGGGTGTTCAGATCCAGCGGCGCTGTGCCATTTCCGGTCTTCCTCACTCGAGTGTGTAGCCGACATCCGGCCCGAGCGGGATTTTGCTGCGGACGAAGGTTCCGCTCCCTCGGCCGATCTCGCGTCCTTCGGTGTCCGTCAGAACCGATTCAGCGATGTACAGGTTCTTAGAGGCGTGAACCACGTTTCCAATGGCTGTTATCTCTCCGGTGGAAATGGGGCGAATCAGGTAGACATTCAGGTGGGTCGTCAGCACGAAGACATCGGTTACCAGGGAGTTGACCGCGAAAAAGGCCGCATCGTCGACCGCTTTGAAGTATACCGCGCCGTGGGCCGCGCCCGCCGCGTGAAACAGCTTGGGCTCGATGGGAATGCGCACCTCCGCGCGGCCCTTGGAAATGGCGATCGAGGGGGCGTAATATGCGTTGGCGGGCGCGGAAAGATACATGTTTTCCAGTTTCTTGAAGTGTTCCGCGTTGGTCATTGTGGTAAGTTCTCCCTCAATCGCTGCGCCGTACATGGCGCCGCCTAAGCCAGTTGGGGGACCTCGAATTCCTTGCGATAGTCGCGCTTGAGCATGGCGTTGCCCCTATCGGCGTGTTCGCCGATAAACCGCTCCTTTTCAGGGTCGAAGTGGAATTCCCGGCCCAAGCGATACGAGATATTGGCGAGGTGGCAATACCCCGAGGCCAGATGTCCATCGAGCGCCGTGCCGTGGACATCGGCTTGTTTGCGGCTGTGTATGGCCTTTAAGAAGTTGCTGAAATGGGCAGTCGAGTCTTCATCGGAAAGGCCGGCGAGGTCCGGCGGGATCGCCCGATCATCGTCCGGGATTTCATTGCCGTCCTTGTCGAAGAGCGTTTTGTCCACCATATAGCCCTCGGACCCGTAGAAAATGTTGCCGACTTTGATGCCGCCTTCGTCATTGGCAGCGCGGCCGCGGACCTCGAATACGAGCATTGTGCCGTCGTCGTAGGCATAGTTGCAGACCTGTGTGTTGGGGGTTTCGGCTTGGTCTTCATAGCCATAGCGGCCGCCCAAGCTCATCCCGCGCGTCGGGAAGCCTTTGCCCAGGCCCCACAGGGCCACGTCTAACCGATGCACGCCCTGATTGCCGATGTCACCGTTGCCGTAGTCCCAGAACCGATGCCAGTCGTAGCGCACGTAGTTCCTGCTGAACTGCCGCTCCTGGGCCGGGCCTTGCCAGAGGTTCCAATCGAGCCAATCCGGCGCGGGTTCTGCCCACTTATAGCTAATCGAGTCGCGCCGCTTGTGACATAGACCGCGTGCCATGTACACATCGCCGATGGCGCCCGCGTGCAGGCGCTGCATGGCGCGTATCCAGTTTGGGTTTGAGCGCCGCTGCGTGCCGTGCTGCACGATCCGGCCGTACTTCTTCGCCGCGGCGACCAGTTGCCGGCCCTCCCAGACCTCGTGTGAGAGGGGTTTCTCGACGTACACGTCCTTGCCCGCCCGGCAGGCCCACACCGCACCGAGGGTGTGCCAGTGATTCGGCGTCGCGAAGCTGACCGCGTCGATGGCGTCATCGGCCATCACGTCGCGCATGTCGACATAGGTCTTGGGCCTCTTCCCGGTTTGCTTCTCGAGTCGCCCGGCCCGCCGGGCGAGGGTCCCTTTGTCGCAATCACATAGCGCGACCACTTCGGAACCCTTCAGGTTTGTGAAGGTGCTTATATGTGTTCCGCCACGGCTGCGGACGCCCACGACGGCGACGCGAATGCGGTTGTTGGCGCCGAACACCTTTCCTCGTGTCATTGTGCCCGCCGCGATCACGACTGCCGCCGAACCGCCCAGAAACTGTCTACGCGTTACGTTCGTTGTGATCCTCCCTTCTCACTGGAGCGGCGTGATTATGTCGGCATTGTGCTTGATCCGGTGATAGACAAAGGCACCCCAACGCCTTTAGGGGTGCCACCTTGTCGTTCGAAAGTGTACGCTCGCGTCAGGAAATTTCCGGCACGACGAACGGGCTGCGGTAGTTCCGCGTGAGCATGGCATTGGCCTCCTCGTCGTCCACAAAG
>CAYRLQ010000142.1:0-10361 GCA_964425145.1 uncultured Nitrospiraceae bacterium | reverse complement strand
CACCAAGCCCAAAAGTCAATAATTAAGTATACTGTCCCCACAACTAGAACTGCAGAACTACCAGACAAATCCTCCGATCCTCAAGTTGTGGCAATGCCGAGAGTGTAAAGAAGCGTCCGCTCAATCTCGGCGAGGTAATACGGTGACAGTGTCCCAAGGCGGTCCCGAAGGCGTGATTTGTCCAAGACGCGAATCTGTTCGCAAAGCGCCACCGAGTCCCTGTCCAGTCCTCCTTCGCCTTGGGGGATAAAGACGGCAGTAGGCAGCGACGCACGTCGCTGGTTGGTCGTTAACGGAATGGTAATAACGGTTCGGCTAACATTGATAATGGCCTCGTTTTCCAAGATCACAACAGGGCGAAACCCACTTTGCTCTGAACCCTGAGTGGGGCTTAGGTCGGCCTTCTGAATATCCCCTCTCATTCTCGGTCGATGGCACGCAAACGCTCGCCGTAGTCCAGTAGGCCCGCTTCGGCCAGTTGTCGGTCTTCCTCGGAGAATTCATCATAGAGCGCGCGAAGAAACTCCTCATCGCAAAGGGGGCGCCCTGCCCGAACTTCTGCGTTTGCGTTCTCCAGCAAGGGGAATACGCCCGATACCTGTAACACGAGAAGGGGGCGCTGCATGGCGGTGGCTGTAGATGTATCTAGGCAAGCTTGAACAGAGGCTGTGCCATCAACAAAACGCTCGGCAGAACCCAAGCCCGATGTGCCGCTATGTTCTCCTGTCGGTATATTCTCGATGATCATCCTATCTCCTCCTAGCTCTCGGGAAAGACCCGGCTCCACTTTTCACGAGTTTTCCGCTGCTGAATCCCTATAAGTGGTATGGGTGTTCCTGGCTGCGGTGCTTGCACTCGCCGCAATTCGATGTCGGTAATGAACGCATCTGTAAACGCCTGGCTCTCGATAAAGGCACGTCGCAAGGTAACGACTGCATCAGTCTCGGTGCCTAGGATTGCATCAGGATCATATGGAACATTCAATTCCATTTCGTGTTCGAAGTCCTTGAACAGGTGCCAGATGACTTTTTCTTCCTGGTCGTCCGGATAGGTCACGTTGAGTCCGATCTCGTTCTTGGCTTCCTCCCTGTTGATTATGTAGTCGTGGGAGAAAAGCTCCTTTGTCAGGACCTCCACGATGCGCTCAATCGCGCCGTCCTCCTTTGGCTCAGCATGCAGCTTCAGCAGCTTCCTCGCAAGCATTCGGATCTGCTCCCTCGCGCGATAAACGGCGCCTAAGGCGAGAGGATGGACATCACTCGAAAGCTTCTGAAACACCTCGCCCAATTCCGTCTTGCCCTCCAAGCCAGCCTCTTTTCGTGCCAAGTCCAGGTAGCCTATAACGTCTTCCACATTGACTGCGAGCAACTGGATTCCCCGGTCTGACGACCGCCCAGGGGCCGGCGGATTAAACGGGCTGTTTACGGAAGGACCGACCGGGCTTAGCTGGCCCAATTTGCCCATCACGATTTCGTCGGCGCCCAGAGCCATCAGCGTCGCACAGCTATGGGCCTTGAGAGGGACAATGACCGACAGTCTCTTGCAGAACTGCCTGAGCAGCCGGATCAAGCCCCAACCGGCCATGGTTACCCCACCTGTGCTATAGAGAAAGAGATCTAGGCACTCAACATCTCCAATCGAATCGAGGTGCTCATAAACGAGGCCAAAAATGTCGCTGCCGATCTTTGTTTCTTGCCCCGTGCGGTCCCCGGTCAAATAACACACTACTCGCGTTTTCCTGCTAGATTCCAACTCGTGAACAAGCTCTAGGCGATTCTCTCTAGACACAGACAGCAGCACTCCCCTCGGTTTTGCAGGCCAGATCCCATGAACAATCGCGATAATCGTATCCCATTTCGGTCCACTATGCAATACTCCGAATCACATGATACGAACGCCACGCCAGGAAATCAACTAAATCAATTCAAAATGCGACCCCCGTGCGGATTCCGGGGGAAAGCGATCACCCATTCCGATTGAATCCGATCACCTGTTCCGACGGAAAAAGATCACCGATTCCGATGGAAAGTGATCACCGATTCCAAGGCAACGCGATCACTTCTGAGGGAGCTCAGCGACGCGGGATAACCGATGGCGTGACGGGTATGCTTGAACCTATTTGGCAGCCATACAAGTCAGGGGAGTTTTAGGAGGAGTTTTAGGGGGAGTTTTAGGGACACACCTGTTAAATCAGAGCTTAGTGTGATTTTTCATGCCATTTGTCTACCAAACACCATTCGTTTCGCGTGGGACGCTCGTGAAACACACTTTCCTCACCGCTGCAACAAAGGTCCCTTATATATGGAGAGTGTTTTCCGCGGTGCTTATGGGTTCTGGGAACAGTATACTTAATTCGTGACTATGGGTCTTCGTGTTGGTAAGCCTGGCCCTGTGGCAAGGATAGCGCGTGTCGTGGCGCCGGGCCTGCCCCACCATCTCACACAGCGGGGCAAAGAGCGAAGGATGAAATGTGGTAGACTATGAACGGTAAAGGCTGAAAGGAATAGGCCATGCCTTATCGCGGGCATATAGAGAATGGCGTTGTGGTACTTGATGAACCGGCGGATATAGAAGAGGGAACCGTCGTGTCGGTCGCTCTGGCAGGGGAACAGGAAACGGTCGGTGATGACAACACTGGGCCGACGTTGGCCGAGCGGCTGGCCCGGGTGATTGGCAAGGCGAAGGGTCTGCCGCGCGATGCCTCGTTGAATCACGACCATTACCTCTATGGGCTGCCGAAGAAATGACGAACGTCTTCGCGGACACTTCGTTCTATGTCGCGTTGAGTAGTGATCGCGATGCATCCCATGCCGCCGCCATGGATTTCAGCGCACGTTACCGTGGCGGAATCGTTACGACGGAGTACATCCTGGTTGAATTGGGGTCCCCTTTTCTTACACATGCTTAGCGGTAATCTGAAAGCCTTGGCCTGTCGGGACTTGTTCAACAGCCCCTCAATAGACGGTGAGTGTCCCTGTGCGGAATACTACGGACTCCAGACTCCAGACTCATTCCCTCTCCCTATTTCGCCCCAAACACAAGAAATGTTGTAATGCAGGACTTGACCCCGTGCCCCTCTACTCTCGAAAGTCAACAATTAAGTATACTGTCCCCAGAACTCCCAGTCCTGGTTAAATTGACAGGTGCTGCCGCCTGTGCTAGTATTAAATATGGGTTGAGAGTCGTTAGCCCTTGAGAGCACTGAGGATAGTATCGGGTAGGTGGTGGTGGTTACGAACATTGCCTGCCAGTGCGGTCGAGGAGGGACACGTGACATGAGGATCAAGCATACACCACACGGCTTTACACTGATCGAGCTTCTGGTGGTCATCACCATCATCTCTATTCTGGCGGCGATACTCTTGCCGGCCCTGGCGAGGGCGCGCGAACAGGCCAGGCGAATCTCCTGCGCCAACAACTTGAAACAGATGGGCCTGGTTTTCTTTATGTTCGCGAATGAACACGATGGTAAACTTCCAGCCGGCGCGCCCAATGATTATTGGGGCGAGTTAGGCTTAAGCGCTCCCGGCGATGACGTTAATCTCGCGGGTAACTATCCAAGACGGTTGATGCGCAATAATTTCATCTTTGATGCCCGCGAGGTCTTCCCAGACTACCTGAGCGACCTCGGCGTCCTTGTCTGTCCTTCCGCCTTGATCGCAGGCGGTGTTACGAGAGACAGATGGTTCATGGATGAGACCTTTGCCCAAGAGCGCATCGACCGTGCCCTATATGAAGATTCCAGTAACGACCTGGTGATCAGCAGGCTCCAGGGGCCCCGGCCCGACTGCGAATGCGTTACCAGCCAGATGTACACGTATTTCCCCTACGCCGTGGTGACCGAAGAACAGGGCCTTTTCCTCTGGGACCGTTTGGCCCGCTTGATGTACGAGGGCGTCACGGATTTCATGCGGGACGACCAAGTGGTCGACGAGGACTGGCGGGTGGACGGCTATGGCCATGCTCCCGGTGGCGGCAACGTCTTCTTTCGGACATCTATCAACATAGGCCGCGTATTTATACGAGACATCAACAATCCAGCCAACGATGCAGTGGCGGACTCCCGGATACCCGTACTGTTCGATTCCGTATCGGACGTGGGCACAATCAGGATGAATCATTTCCCGCTGGGGGGCAACGTGCTGTACCTGGATGGCCATGTGGAGTTCGAAAAGTACACCCAGACCACTACGGCCAGGGACATGTGGTGGCGGTTCGGCTTTGACAAACTGCCGTATACAACCGACTTCATCGAGTTCTTGCGGGCAAATGTTTACGATAATTTGTCGTTGCTGAATGTGCCGCCGTGGTGCTCCAACCGCTTGCCCGGCACCGACTTCGAACCGCGCTACTGGTACTATCCCAATGATCCGCTCTACGCGGACCTGTCGTTCACGGGCTCCTATTAGTTTCGGCCGAGATAGTATTATCAGCACGCTCGGAGAGGCAGGTGGTGGGTTTCCTGTCCGGCGCACGCACCATTTAGGTAGTAGGGCGATGCATAAATAGAGGAAGGATGCGTCATGGACTGTTCCGTTTGTAACTTCCGCAGCGCAGTGGATTCTTGCGCGCAATGTCATGTCTTGCTCTGCGAGGTCTGCGGCGTGACGTGTGAAGGGTGCGGGAAGATGGTGTGCCCTGAGCACTTCCACGAAACGTCTCGCGGGAGCAAATTATGCCAAGTGTGCTACGAAGAACGGAAGGCCCGTCGTCGTGCCAGCGCCAAAGCCGCGAGGGCCGCCAGCGGGGAGTTGGGTGCGGAGGAATCCCCGCAGGGCATTCCCGAAGAAGAAGCGGAAGAGGAGGAGGCGCCCGTCGGACGCGAGCCGCCGCGGCCCTGGAAGTTGAGCTTGTATGCGGCATCCACCGCCGCTGTGTTGATCCTGATCATGTTGCTCCTGCCCGGTCTCCGCCGCTTTGCCTTGCCCGGGGGCGGTTATTTCCCCACGCCGTATGCCATTTTTCTCGTGCTGGCGTTTGCTGTATTCTGGGCCGTGGTTGGCCTGGTCAAAGAGGAGGACTACTACGAGCGGCGCCGATCCTTCATCGGCTTGGGTATTGCCTTGGTCACGTGCGTGCTCGTGTTCCTGGCGGTATACACTGACCCTGCCCGGCTGGCGGAAATCGAGGCGCGGCGCATCCAATCCATGCGGGACAGGATGACGCCCGATCAATTGAAGCAATGGCGGGAACAGAGGCTCAAGCGATTTAACCCGTAACCCGGCATAGCGCGCACCAAATAAGAACGAACGTAAGCGTTCACGGACACATTTCACATTCTTCTTAGAGAAAGTACGCTCAAGAGGCCATCCTACCGCGGATTGCGCGGATTTGCGCGGATTGAATGGCAATCGAAGACAAAAATCCGCGTGTATCCGCGTAGATCCGCGGTCTCAAAGGCTTGTTTTTGTGTACACAGTGCGAAATACCCCCGTGAACGGTTACGAACGAACATGTAACCACAGATCGCTTGCCATGGGTTTGCGGCCATTTATCGCTGGATAACCATACTTTTGTGACGATCTGGTGTACAATCTCGTCGGTAAGGGACTAAGAACAACGGAAATGGCTAAGCTGTGGCTGAAAGCGAAGGCGAGGAGGCAAGTACAGTGGCTTGGCAATCGCGAAGAGAGTTCCTGAAATGGACTGCGGCGACAGGCAGCACGATGGCGTTGGCGCCGCTGGGCATTCCGGCCGCGGAAGAGACCAAGCCCTTAGATATGGTGATCGTGCGGCACAAGGCCGGGCAAGGGGGCCCCGTGGAGGATAATGCGGCCGTAGATCAGATGGCACGGGTCATGGTGGAAAAGGCCATCGAGGCGATGGGCGGCATGGGCCGGTTTGTGAACAAGGGCGACGTGGTCTGGATCAAGCCCAACATTGCCTGGGACCGCAGGCCCGAGCAGGCGGCGAATACGAACCCCGTTCTGGTGGCCACGTTAACAAAGCTGTGCCTGGGGGCCGGTGCGAAGAAGGTGAAAGTCGGCGATCGCCCCTGTAATGAGGCGAAGAAGACCTATCCCAGGAGCGGGATTGAAGCGGCCGTACGCGAGGCAGGCGGCGAGATCGTCTATCTCGACATGAACCGCTTTAAGGACTATGAGGTTGGCGGCAAGCGCCTGCGGAAGTGGCCCTTGTATCCCGAGATCATCGAGAGCGACCTGGTCATCAACGTGCCCATTGTCAAGCATCACAACATTCCACAGGCGACGCTGTGCATGAAAAACTACATGGGTGTCGCCGGCGGTAAGCGCGCCCAATGGCACCAGGACCTCGCCACGTGTTTGGCCGACATCACGGCGTTCATGAAGCCGCGCCTGTCCGTGCTTGACGCGACACGCATCATGACACGTAACGGCCCCACGGGCGGGAGCCTGGCTGATGTGAAGCGCATGGATACCGTCGCGGCGGGCACGGACGTCGTCGCGCTGGACGCGTTCGGCGCAGAACTGCTGGGGCACAAGCCCGAGGACATCAAGACCGTCACAGCGGGCCAGCAGGCGGGCCTCGGCCAGATGGACTACCGCAAACTCGCATTGCGCGAAATCGACGTGACGTGACCTCGAAGCGATTGGGAAAAATCGTCGTCTGGGTCCGGCGCGTGGTGCAAGGCCTGTCCCTGGCACTATTCTTCTGGCTGTTCTGGGCGGCCCGGTTCTACGATGAGGGCGAGCCGGGCCGGCTCATCGATCTCTTCTTCGACCTTGACCCGCTCGTACTTGCGGCCACATGGCTGGCCGCGCACGCCGTGCCGGCGGCGGCTTTACTCGCGCTGATCACCCTGGGCCTGACGCTCGTGTTTGGGCGGGTGTTTTGCGGTTGGGTATGCCCGCTGGGCACGATACACCACTTCGCGACCTGGCTGGGCCACGTGATGCGGCGCCCCCGACCCAAGCCGCAGCCCTACTCGCGCTGGCAGAACGCCAAGTATTACCTCCTGGTCGGGCTGCTGATCATGGCACTGTTCGGCGCGCACTGGATCGGCGTGTTCGACCCGATCTCATTACTCTACCGCGCTACGGCCACCGCCCTCTATCCGGCTGTGCAATATGCCGTCGAGGGCGGCGCCACAGCGGTGTATCAAGCCGACCCACACATCGGACCCTTGCACCTCACGGCCGTCACCGAACCGGTGTACCGCTTCTCGCGCGATCACGTATTCGTCACGGACCGGCAGGTGTTCACCGGAGGCACGCTCATCGGGCTGCTGTTTGCAGCCATCGTGGTGTTGAACCTCTACCGCAGGCGATTCTGGTGCCGGTATGTATGCCCGCTGGGTGGACTCCTGGGCTGGCTGTCACAACGGCAGATGCTGCGGCTTGTGAACGCTCCCAACCCGTGCAAGGAATGTGGCCGATGCGCCATCTCGTGCCCCGCTGGGGCGTCGCCTGAGCAGCCGGGCCAATGGCGCCCATCCGAGTGTTTCGGATGTTGGAATTGCGTGACGTCCTGCGACTTCGATGCCCTCGCCTTCAAGTTCGCATCGCCATTCCGCGCGCTGTCCAATGCGAAGGTGGACCTCGGCAAGCGCGCCACCCTCGCGGCGGGCGCCGGGGGCATTGCCGGGCTGCTGCTGTTACGCGTCGGGCCGCAGGCCCAGGGGCGCACCTACAACCCCGCGCTCATTCGCCCGCCGGGCGCCCGCGAGGAGCGCGAGTTCCTGAAGCGCTGCCTCCAATGCGGCCTGTGCATGAAGGTCTGTCCGACCAACGGCCTGCATCCCACGGGGCTTGACGCGGGACTCGAGGGGCTCTGGACGCCCAAGCTGGTCCCAAGGATCGGCTACTGCGAGTACAATTGCAACCTATGCGGCCAGGTGTGTCCTACGGAAGCCATCGAACCGCTGGCCATCGAGAAGAAGCAGGAGGTCAAGATCGGCCTGGCCACCATCGACACGACGCGGTGTTTGCCTTGGGCCTACGGGCGTGAGTGCATCGTGTGTGAAGAGCACTGCCCCCTGTCGCCCAAAGCCATTTACTTCCAAACCAAGGAAATACAGAATCGCGACGGCGCCAGGGTTGTGGTCAAGCAGCCCTACGTCGACCCGGATTTGTGCACCGGATGCGGCATTTGCGAGGCAAAATGCGTCTTCAGGGACCGGCCCGCGATTCGCGTGACCAGCGCCAACGAAACGCGCCATCCCGATAACCAGCCGATCCTGCCGGCCCTCGAAGGAAAATGAATCTCCGTGTCTCCGTGTCCTCCGTGGTTGAAAAAAGGTAAGCGTTCAGCCTTCCTCGGACCGTGTACGGCCTTGGCGGGCGAAATAGGCAACCTTTTCCAGGCACATGGCGATGTCATAGTCCTCGACATCGATGTCCTTGGGCAGATGTAACCGGGCCGGGGTGAAATTGAGCAGCCCCCGCACGCCCGCGTCGCATAACCGCTCCGCGACGCTCTGCGCGGCCTCACCGGGCACCGTGAGAATCCCTATATCGATGTCCTGTTCTCTGACGACCGCTTTCATCTTTGCCATCGGGTAACACCGGCACCCATGGATGACGCGATTGACCTTCTTGCGGTCGCAGTCGAACGCCGCCACGATCGCCAGCTTCGGTCGGCGGCCCGTGAAGTAAGACAGGATCGCCTGGCCCAGACGGCCTATGCCTACCAACGCAATGCGCTGGCCCTCCGGGTCGTCCAGAAAACTCGCAATGCTCTTGATCAGCTCCTCTATATCGTAGCCGCGCGTCGGACTGCCCGAATAGCCGATGGCCATCATGTCACGGCGCACCCGAGCCGCCGTGCCGCCTGACATGGTGGCCAGTTGATGCGAGAACGCGTTGCGTTCACCCTCTGCCTGCAATCCGTACAGCAATCGGCGGTACAGACTGAGCCGCGCAACAGTCTTTCCTGAAACCGTCAAATCCCTGTTCCTTTATCAGCCGACAGCCAATAGCTAACTTGGTTATCTGCTCTGAAAGCGCTGTTTGGTCTGCAAATGCCTGCAAGGCCACATATCTCTTACCATGCCCCCGCGCTCATGTCAATGTTGTTGAGGGGTAGGCGTTCAGGCATCAGCGGTCAGCTTTCAGCTATCAGCTATCAATCAGGTACTAACCGGTTCTTCCTCTGCATAACTCCGCGGGTTTAGCGTCTCTGCGTTTTGTACCTCCAACGCAGTGGTACGCACAGCCCGACGCGCCAAGCACGTCGAACCGAAAAGCTGATGGCTGAAAGCTGACACCTGAACGCTTACGAAAAACAAATCTCCGTGTCTCCGTGGACTCGGTGGCCCTCAACGCCCCAGCGGCCGTTACCGCTGTTATCCAAGAGCCGCCGAAAGTTGCAAAAAGTTAAGGCACGGCGCCGTTGCGTCGTGTTATTATCCCTATGCTATTCTGTGTCGAACAAGAGGAGGCCGCAAATGGGCAAGGCCCCTGCATACCCCATGGTAACCGGTGAATTACTCGAAGAGATCGTCCGCCGGATCCTATCGGTCGGTTCGCCGCTAAAAGTCGTTCTATTCGGTTCATGGGCACGCGGTGACGCGCGACCGGACAGCGACTTGGACCTGTTGATAATCGAGGAGTCGCAATTGCCCAGGCACAAGCGGGCGGGGCGCTATCGACGGGCACTTATGGGCGTATGCCCTTCCAAAGACATCGTAGTGTGGACACCTCAGGAGATCGAGGATTGGCGCCACGTGACCAATGCCTTTATCACGTCGGTGCTGGCGGAGGGTAAAACTCTGTATGAACGATGAGATCACGCTGGGCCGGGCCTGGTTTCGCAAAGCAGACAGCGACCTGGCGACCGTGCGCCGCAATGTAGCGGGTGAAGGACCTTATGATACCGCATGTTTTCACGCACAACAGGCAGTAGAGAAATATCTCAAAGGCTTTTTAGCGCTCAACCGACGAGCCATTCCTCGCACGCACGACCTGGAAGAAGTGGCAGAACTCTGTGCCGAGATCAAACCCATAGCCGGCCTCGCCGGCTCCGATCTCGCTGACCTGACGGACTTTGCCGTAACAACGCGATACGACCTCGATTTCTGGCCAACGCAAGAGGAGGCCCGGCAGGCGCTGACTGTTGCGGAGCGAGTCCGATCTATTATCTTGGCCCACGTGCCTAACGAGGCCAATCCTGAATAAGAATGGAAAAAGTAGGAAATCAAAATGAATAAGGTTGCCCTGGCAATTGCCACTTTCGCCACCGTCATGGGTCTCACTGCCAATGCTGCCGCGGCGGTGTGGTACGTCGATAAGGACAACACATCCCGAACTGAGGACGGCACGTCATGGGAAACCGCCTTCACCTCCATCCAGTACGGCATCGATGCTGCGTTTGATGAAGTCACGTTCAATACGGAGGTGCTTTCGGCCGAGGTATGGGTCGCGGAGGGGACGTATGACGAG
>CAYRLQ010000141.1:0-10381 GCA_964425145.1 uncultured Nitrospiraceae bacterium | reverse complement strand
ATTCCGCGCCGGTCATCAAACCCGGCTTCCCAAGCAGGTCCTTCAGTTTGTCCCTAATGTCCGCCATCGTGATTCGCTCATTCGCAGGTGTTTTTTGTCATATCAGACAGGATTTACAAGATTCACAAGATAAAGGAACAGAATCTTGGAAATCAGGTAATCCTGTCAAAAATGCGTATTCCAGTCCGCAATCGCCAGTTGGGCCAGCCGCAGGGCGCCTCCTTTCCCGTGTTCGCCGACTTCGAGGGTGGGGCCGATGCAACTGGGACAGCCTTCTTTGCACGGGCACCCGGTGATCAGCGCAACGGTCGCTTCGAGCAAGTATCGATGATGGGTGTAGAGCTTGTCGCTGAAGCCCACGCCGCCGGGGTACGTTTCGTAGAGGTAGATGGTTGGTTTGCTCGAGAAGGGCGCGCGTAGCATGGCCTGGGCCCGGATGTCCGTCGGATCGCAGAGGACTTGCACCGGCGCGACTTGGCGCAGCGTGTTGGCCAAGGCGTTGAGCGCCTCGCCCAGTTGCTTCTGTTCCAGTTCGAGCCGGCTGCCGATGTCCTCGGGAAACTCGATCCAGTAGGCCGAGGTGTGCATGGTGGATTCGGGCAGGTGGATTTCCCCCCAGCCGACGTTTTCGTGTGTGCCGAACTTGATTTTCTTGTACATCGTGGGCAACCAGGTCACGCTCACCTCGCCGCAATGTTTAGTTACGCCGCCGGCCTGTTCATTGCGGAACGTGTCTAGGACTCTTAAGTCCACCTTGATCTGCGCGTCCGTGTAATAATCGACCTCGACCGGTCGCGCATAGGCCTTGCGGTCTTCGAGGTCGAGTTTTTCGATGCTGTACTGGGCGCTCTGATGCATATAAATGGCGTTTTCGTAGACCATGACCGGCGCGGAGAAATAGTCGACCTCACCGATGACCCGGCCGTTCTCCGTCGTGTCGAGGATCACCACATTGCCCGGGGCGGCGGTGCGCAGGCTGATATCCTCAGCGGGATAGGTCTCGGCGCTCCAATGCCACCGGTTTTTCACGTGGCGCAGGACGCGATTTTCGGCGAGGTACTCGAGGATTTCACGCGTCGAGGCAGCGTCTAAGCCGAAGGATTCGCCGTCGGTGAACGGGAGCTCGAATGCGGCGCACTTGATGTGGCTGGAAACGATGACGAGGTTGTTCGTGTCGACCGTGGCACTCTCGGGGGGTTGTCCAAAGAAATAGTCGGGATTCTTGATGATGTATTGATCCAGCGGCGCGCTCGAGGCCACCAGCAGCACCAGGGACACACCGGACCGGCGCCCGGCACGGCCCGCCTGCTGCCACGTGCTCGCCACGCTGCCCGAATAGCCTGTCATGATGCAGACGTCGAGCGAGCCGATGTCTATGCCCAGCTCGAGCGCGTTCGTACTGACCACGGCCAGGATTTCGCCTTCGCGCAAGCCCTTTTCGATGATGCGGCGCTCTGTGGGCAAATACCCGCCCCGGTAGCCACGCACGAGGTTGTGGTCCTTGTTGAGCTTGCGCACGGCGTTTTTCAAGTACGTGGTGAGTACCTCGACGCGGAGCCGGCTTCGCGCGAACACGATCGATTGTACCTCTTTGGTAAGGAACTGCGTGGCAAGCCGGCTGGCCTCTTTCACGACGGATTTGCGGATACCGAGTTCCGCGTTCACCACCGGCGGGTTGAAGAACAGGAAATGCCGCTCGCCCGTGGGCGCCCCGTTGTTGTCAATCAGGACAATGGGCTTCTCGATGATCTTCTCGGCGATCTCGCGCGGGTTGTTGATCGTCGCGCTACAACAGATGAACTGCGGGTCGGCCCCGTAGAATGCGCAGATGCGTTTTAGCCGGCGCAATACGTTGGCCAGATGGCTGCCAAACACGCCGCGGTAATGGTGAATCTCGTCGATGACCACGAACTCGAGGTTCTCGAACAGCCGTATCCAGAGCGTGTGATGCGGCAGAATGCCCGTGTGCAGCATGTCGGGATTGGTCACCACGATGTGCCCGGCGCTGCGAACGGCCTTACGGGCCGAGGCCGGTGTATCGCCGTCGAAGGTATAGGTCCCGATCTTGACCTCGAGTGCGTCGACCGTGGAGTGGATTTCATGCACTTGGTCCTGCGACAGGGCCTTGGTGGGAAACAGATACAGCGCCCGCGCTTTGGGATTCTCGAGCAACCGGTTCAGCACCGGGATGTTGTAACACAACGTCTTGCCTGAGGCCGCCGGCGTAACCACGCAGATGTTCTCGCCCTCGAGCACCGCCTCGACGGCCTCGCGCTGGTGCGTGTAGAGGTCGTGGATGCCCCGCTTCGCTAAACCCTCGACCAGTTTGCGGTGGAGCTTCTCAGGGAAGCCCGCGTAGCGTGCCGCTTGCGCGGGGATGGTCTTCCAGGCGGTGAGGTTGCAGTTGAAGCGCCTGTCTTCGCGCAGGCGGTCAACGATTTGGGCGACGTTCATGCGCTGGACTCCCTTCGCTTAAATCTTTATAATCTGAATATAACATCAGTATATCCGCTGGCGCAAGCAAGCGTTCAGTTATCAGTATTCGGTTCGTGGCTGACAACTGATAACTGATAACCGCGGGCTTGTTCTTTGCAAGAATTTCCCTTATGATTGATTATAGAGGGTCGGAGAGTGCTGGAATTTCCGGCAGCCCTCGAGCGAGGTGTACGTCATTATGATGGAAGGGCGAAGAAAGGTACTGATAGTGGATGATGACGAAAGCGCGCGGGAGTTTGTGCGCGCGGTCATGGCCGCGGAAGAGTGGGAAACGGTCGAAGGGGCAACCGGTGTCGAGGCCGTCGACTTGGCGCAAAGCGAAGAGCCAGACCTGATCATCCTGGACGTAGCCATGCCGGAGATGGATGGTTTCGAGGCGTTTCGCCGCCTGCGCACGAACGAGGTCACCAAGCATATTCCCATTATCATGCTCACGGCGATCAACGAGTTGGAGCCTGGGGCCCATCACGATGGACAGTCGATGGAACAACGCTATGGCGTGGACCGTCCCGAAGGCTTCGTTGACAAGCCCGTCGATCCCATGTTTCTTCTGCACACGGTGTTTGGAGTGGTTGGCTGATGGATGAATACGAGTTAGTGCTCCAGAAAGATGGCGTGAATGATACCCCGTATCCAATAGGGCCGGAGGGTCTGGTTATTGGGCGTGCCCCGGACGGCGACGTGGTGTTGACTAGCCAGATGGTGTCGCGGCTCCATGCGCGGGTCTGGTTCGAGGAGGGCGTCCTGATGGTTGAGGACATGGGTTCGCGCAATGGGATCGGGCTAAACGGACAGCGCGTCACGCGAAGCGAGCTTAATCTCGGCGACGAGTTGGTTATTGGCGACGCTTCGTTCGTTTTGGCCAAGCGGTTCAAGGCCACGAAGGGCAGTTCGTTTATTAGCTACAAGCAGGCGGGGATACTCGCCAATGAGATGGTGCAAAAGGAGGGGGGCGGTGCGGCGGCCATTTTGTACAAGGCCGCGCAGCTTCTGGGCACCGTGTTCGACCTGGACGACTTGCTTACGCAAATCCTCGAGACTATCTTCGACGCCCTCCCGGTGAGACGTGGGTTCATTCTGGCGCTTTCCGCCGAGGCCGAGGAGCCGGAAATTCATGCCTCGTTATCCCGCGAACCCGACACTTCGGAGGGGCCGCCCCTAAGCCGCACGCTGATCCGGCACGTGTTCGAGCAGAAGAGCGCTGTGCTCACCCTGGACGCTATGGAGGACAGCCGGTTCGACGCATCTCAAAGCATACTGCGCTATGCCATCCACGGGGCCATGTGCGCACCACTGATCGGCCGGGAAACCACCGTGGGCGCGATCTATGTCGACGCGGGCACCGAGGCGACCGTGTTTACGAAGGAACACCTGCAGTTGCTCACGGTGATTGCCTGGATCGTCGGGGTAGCGGTCGAGAATGCGCGCCTGTATCAGGAGAACGTCGATCGCGAGCGCCTGGTCGCCATCGGCCAGGCCACGGCGGGCGTCGGGCACTGTGTCAAGAACATCCTGACGGGGATCATGGGCGGCGCGCAATTCATCGACATGGCCATCGAGCAGCAGGATTTAACCTACCTCGAGAGAGGCTGGCCGATTATGAGCCGCGCCATCGAGCGGATTGAGAACCTCGTGCTGAACATGCTCTCCTTTTCCCGTGACCACAAGCCCGACCTCGCCCCGACGGATATCAACGGGCTGGTCCAGGAGGTGTTCGACATTGTGCGGGCCCGCGCCACCAAGAAAAAGGTGGAACTCGAGTTTCAGCGCGGCGAATTGCACGTCGCGTACGCCGACAGCCGGGAGCTCTACCGTGTGTTGCTCAACCTCGTGACGAACGCGCTGGATGCCTGCGAACGCAAGGGCGGCACGGTTACCGTCACGACCTGTAGCAAGCCCGATGGGTGTTACATCGAGGTGAAAGATACCGGCCAGGGCATCGCGCCGGAGGTCATGTCCAAGCTGCCGCAGGCCTTCGTGAGCACGAAGGGGTCAAGCGGCACTGGCCTGGGCCTGGCTTGCAGCTATAAGATCGTCCGCGAGCACGGTGGCAAGATTTCGGTGGAGAGCAAGCCCGGTCGAGGCGCCAAGTTCACCGTCTTTCTGCCTAAGCAGACCCTGCATCAGACGGCACAGTCCGATGTCGGCGTTACGCAGACCAAGTGACTTGCACGAAGCTTTGCCAGGCTACTCCCGCCGCCAATGGGTTTTGACAAACCGGCGCGCTTCGTCCGCCGTGGCGATGTTACCCTCCAATTGTGCGTCCTCGAGGGCGCGTAGGATTTCCGAGAAAACCGGCCCCGGTTGATACCCCATGGCGATCAAGTCTTTGCCGGTTAATAGCGGGGGCGGTGCAATTTTTTCGGGTTCCGTGCGGCTGAGATAGTCCTCGAGCCAGCGAATCTTGTCCAAGCCGAGGTGGCTGGCCATGCAATCCAAGCGGCACAACTCGAGCAACTCCGGGAACCCCTCCTCGCGTACGAACCGCTTCAGCTTGCTCTGCCGCATCCGGGGGGCCATGGCCAGGCGCATATGGTTGGCCACCAGCCAGACAATCCGCGTGGTTTCATCCTTGGACATGTGGAGCCGCCGGCAGATTCTCACGGCCTCCCGCGCGCCCACTTTGTCGTGGTTATTGAACCGGATGCGGTCCTCGAAGGTCTGCGTGAGGGGTTTGCCCACGTCGTGGAGCAGCATGCCCATGGCCAACGTAGTGGAGGGAGATTCGGCGTGCTCGAACATGAGCAGCGTGTGCTCGAAGACATCGCCCTCCGGATGGAACTTAGACGGCTGTTGAACGCCCTTCATACGGGCCACCTCGGGCAACAGCACCCCGAGCAGTCCCGTTTCGTCGAGTCGCTCGAGGGCACGTCGCGCATGGCCCTCGGTGAGCATTTTGAGGAGTTCGTCACGAATGCGCTCGGCACTCGTTTTCCGTATCAGGGACGCCGCCTCGCAAATCGCTGCGAAAGTGTCCGGGGCAATGGCATAATCCAGGCGCGCGGCGAAACGAATCGCGCGCAGCAGGCGCAGGTGGTCCTCGTCGAACCGCCGCCGGGGTTCGCCTACGGTGCGCACGATGCCTGCGCGTAGGTCGTGCCGGCCACCGACATAATCCAGGACCGTATTCGTTTGCGGGTCGAAGAACATGGCATTGATGGTAAAGTCGCGGCGCTGCGCGTCTTGTTCTTCGTCAACGAACTCGACGTGCGCCGGCCGCCGGCCATCGAGATATGGGCCGTCCTTGCGAAACGTGGCCACCTCGAACTGGCCCTCCGGCTGGATCACGGTCTCGATGCCAAACACTGCGCCGACACTGTAACTTTTCTCGAACAGCCCGGCCACGTCCTCTCGTCGCGCGTTCGTGGCTATGTCGTAGTCCCTCGGCTCGACGCCGAGGATCAGATCGCGCACGCAGCCGCCGGCCAGCAGGGCACGGAAACCCGCCTCGTGCAGGCGCGTGCAGATGCGCAGCGCTGCCAACCCGCGCTCATCCGTCGGCGGGGGGATCGTGTGCTGTGTCTGCATTGTGCATTTCCAGGTTCTTGCGCCGGCGTTGTGAATACACCCAAGAGACGATCAGGAGGGCGATGGCTAAGCCCGCGAACGATAAAAATCGGTAGCCCGGCGCCAGGCGATGACACGCGCCCGCGTGACGCCACGAAACTCTTCCAGGTGTCGAATCACTACAGACTCTGCGAACTCGCTCACATGGTTCTTGTAACCCCGACGGGGCCGGACGTTCGTGACGTCGCCCAAGGGGGGAGGGCGAGACTCCTGTCGAGCCGCCGGAACCTGGGCCACTTGCCGAAACTGGGCCGCTGTCGGCATCCGCGGGCCGGTTTCGACAAGGCTCGTTGAGGTTGTTTTTGCGACTTTCCTGATGCCTCCATTTTACTCTCGATAATGTATCTTATCAAGGAATTCTGGGGACACCATACTTAATTCCGGGCCAAGACCGAAGCCCAAACCCGGCTTCTATAAGAATTAAGTATGGTGTCCCCAGAATTACGTCAGGGGGCTGGTGGGTTATCGATCGTCGAGGGGCGAACCTTCGGCGGAACGGCTTGGTCGGGGTACTTGGCGGTCACGTTCGCGTAAACGTCGCGGATGATTCGGATATCGGCCTCGATGTCGCCCGTGGGGGTGACCACGGCAGCGATGCCGCCCACTTTGCGCCGATAGTCCACGAATGCCATGACAATCGGCACCTTGGCGCCACAGGCGATGCGGTAAAACCCGGTTTTCCAAAATGGGACTTTCTTCCGGGTGCCCTCCGGCGCAATGGTCAAGACCATCGAATCGTTGTGCTCGAAGTGCTCGATGCATTGGGCCACCACGTTATGCGGGCTGTTTCGGTCGATGGGTATGCCGCCCAGCCACCGAAAGAACGGCCCGAACGGCCGCCGAAACAACGTATGTTTCCCCATCCAGAACGATTTGACCCGGAGTGCAAACGCGAGCGCGACGAGGATGGGGAAGTCCCAGTTGCTCGTGTGGTACGCGACGATGACCACGTACTTGGGTGCGTCTGGCAGCGTTCCTTCCAGGCGCCAGCCGATGGTCCGCAGGTAGAGCAAAGCCACCACACGCATCACGTGTTTGACAATGGGCGTGTCGAAGATAGTGCGGCGCACGCAACTCCTCGCTTTCGAGTGGCCCAGGCTCGTCTGACCCCGAGTTTGGGCCATAATACCACAAATTCTGGGGGGATTGAAGCGCGGGCAACAACGCATTATACTGACAAGGGCCGAAAACGAGCGCTACCGAGGAAAAGGCACAACGATGGACATTACCTATCTGAAACCGTCTGGGAAACGCATGGAGCGCGCAGTGGGCGCGGGATTTTTGGAAGTCTACTCATCGCCCTTGGGCGAATTGCCCGTGGTGCATGTGGCCGGCACGCGCGAGGAGATGGGACGGCAATATGGCGCCCTGGTGGGTGATATGATTCGGCGCAATGCTGACCGGCTGGTCGGGCTGTTCGCCGAGTTGGGCATGCCCGATGAAGTCGTGCGCCTGCTCCTGGACAAGTGTTGGAAGCGCCTCGAATCCCACGCGCCCGAGTGCTACCTGCGCGAGATGGCCGCCATCGCCGAGGGCGCGCGCGAGGCCGGGTTCAACGTCACCATCGAGGACATACACCGCGTCATCACCGTCACCAACTTCGACCTGTACAAGCGCGAGGAGCGGGCCCTCGAGTTCCTGGACGACGATGCCGCACCGCTGCTCGAGCACGAGCACGAGCACGAGCACGAGCACGAGATATTGAAAGAGCAGCGGGGCATGGCCTGCACAATGTTCGCCGTATGGGGCTCGCGCACCGTCGACGGCAAGATGTTCGCGGATCGCGACCTCGACTGGGTCTCCCAGACCGGCATACATAAAGACCGGCTTATCGCTGTTTACCACCCGGCAGGCAAGCACGCATTCGTGACGATGGGCTACGCGGGCGTGGTGGGCGGCCTGGCGGGCATGAACGAGAAGGGCATCAGCCTGGGTCAGGTGGGAGCGTTCAGCGTGCGCGAGGAGCTTGACGGCATCCCGTGGGTCCTGATGGCGCGCCAGGTGCTCGAAGAATCCGATTGCCTCGAGGACGCCGTCGCCATCATCCAAGACGCCAGGCACACCATCGGCTACAACTACCTCGTGGCCGACGGGGACCCGGAGCACTTCGGGACCGACGCGTTCAAGCCGAACGCCGCCGCCTTCGAGACCAATTTCGAGTGCTGCGAGACGTTCTACGAGGACGACCCCCAGGAACGCGAGGCGAGTTGGACCGGACCCGAGGGCGAAGTGGTCTGTTACGGCATGCCGCTCAAGGAGGCCGTCCTACGCGCCGACACGGCCTTCGGCAAGCGGACGCGGGCGTTGCAGGCCACGGACAACGGGCCCGGTGAGCCGGAAAACGACGGCAATCTCTTCGCACCGTTCCCGCACAACACCTACCTCGAGTGCCACAAGCCCATGCATGACATGATCCGCGCCTACGAGACGGGCGCGGAATACGTCTTTCCCCTGCGCGGCACGAAGGTCATCGACGCGGGGGCGTCGCGCAAGATCGGCCCCGTCGAGGCCCTGACAATCGCCGGGACCGTCGCGCACAACGTCGAAAAGCTCGATGAGAACGACTGGGACGTCATGAGTGTCGTATACGCACCGACGGACCTCGAGTTCTGGGTTGCCTACGAGTCCTGCGATGCGGAGGGCAACTGGAAAAACGCGCCGGACTCAGGCTACTGGCGGTTCGACTTGGTCGAGCTCCTTGCGGCGCGGGCTGACATGTGAAAAACATGCGACACCGTGCGCCACAGCCCCAACCAGAGCGCCGAAAGACATACCTGGGTGTCGGCCTGAGCGGAGGCAAGGGTCTCCTCACAGGATGACAATGAGATTCTTCGCGACGCTCAGCATGACAGCGTAGGCGATGAGAGTTCCACAATCTGCGCGCATCGGCGCAGTCTGCGGACAAAAGGAATCAACAGAAAAGGGAGTGGCACATGGCAGGCATCGCATTGTTGGTGGGGATATTTGGCGCTGTGGGGGCAGTGCTGGCTTTTACCGGGGCCTTTCCTACGATGTCCCAGCTTCCAGTACCTTCGGTCGCTTGGCCAATCATGGGAGTGGCAGGCTTCGTGCTGTTTTTCATAACGCGCCGGCCCGCGGATTAGCTTTTACACGGTCGGCTCGCGCAACGCTCCCCCTACACCCCAAGCGCAGGTCTGCCGGGCTATGTGCCCTTTGTACCGTCGTCTTCGGCGCCTACCGCGGATCGTCCATGGCGCCCAGCTTAGAAGCCAGTGCCCAGGCCTTCGTGATCGGGAATTCGGTGTTATTCTCGGAATACCGCATGAATTCCACATGGCCGTCCATGTACAGCACGTTCGACCCGCCGGGGATGTGGTTATATAGAGCCGCGTCGGTTGAGGTCACGTCCCACATGACCCCCAGGTCGGACTGGGCAATCGAGCTCGACGCCGCGTTGTTGATGTCGGCAATGAAAAACCGCTCGATACCCTCACGGAAGCGGAAGCCGGTTAGCTCTGTGCCCGGATCGATGATATGCACCACGGGGCCTTGTTCCTGTGAAGCCGCCTCGGCCGCGTTGCCCGGATGCGTATAGGTTAGGTCCCTATCATAGTCTTCAACGTCGACGACCTCGCTTTGGAAAAACAGCAAAAAAGGAATGTAGGGAATCAGCCAGTCGTTTTCAGGGATTACCCAGCCGAGATACATGTACGAACGGTCCGCGGGCGGGGCACCGGCCGTCGGGCCGACCCAGGGCTCGGAGTCCGGGGTAACGTCGTGCCCCTCAATCTGATTGATGTTGAGGGTCCCGTCCGCATTGATCCAACCCTCGCCCGGAGCAACATCCAAATAGAGCCCCGGGGTTTCCGAGTCCGAGGGACAGAAGAGCACATTGACATCGGAGATGTATTCCGGATACATCGCTGGAAAGGACCACATGAAGTTGCCCTGGTTGGTCGCCTTCGGTGGGAACTTCCCCCCTTTCGACTCATTGGAATACATCTTCAGCGACAGGCCCATTTGCTTGAGGTTGTTCGCGCACGAAGAGCGCCGTGCGGCTTCCCGCGCACGAGCAAGCGCCGGCAAGAGGATGGCCGCCAGGATACCAATGATTGCGATGACGACCAGCAGTTCGATGAGCGTAAATCCCCTTCCTTCCTGTGTCATGTTAACCTCCTTCCATATACCATATCGCGGTAAAGGCTGAAAAATAAGGACCCAAGAATCCGATTCCCTGATATCTTTTTCCAAACACTACGCGCCTATAACGAGAATATGCTCAAACATTGGAAAAGTCAAGCAGGACAGCAGCGGCGCGAAATGGGCATGGAGGCAGCGGGCGGTCGCGCGGGCGGTG
>CAYRLQ010000140.1:0-10478 GCA_964425145.1 uncultured Nitrospiraceae bacterium | reverse complement strand
GTAGTTCCTCCCTGAAATTCCACGGCGTCTTTGGCACTCACGGTGTCCCCCGCAAGTTCCTTAATATCCTTGCGCGTCTCCTTGAAGGTCCGCTTGAGCGCCGGTGCGAGCTATCATCCGACGCAGGCTCCCTCTATAGAAAGAGGCATTTGCGAAATAGAGATTTCGATGCCAGTCTGGCCTGTATGTTGTGGTTGGTTGCCACATAAGACACAAGATCATGTGTAGCCAAGATCGAAAACCGTGATTTCGCAAATTTCTCAGAAAACCCCTGCATTCTGGCCATGTATGGTATATAATTAGGATAAGTGATTTTCTGCGGCGCGCAAAACGAGTAGTAAGGATAGCATGGCTTAAACAGTTGACTTTCGAGGCGACAAGAGCCTGGGGTCACGTACGGAGGTGGGACGATGCGACGCGTGAGCAAGGTTGCTTTTTCCATGGGGGTGATATTCGGCATGGGGCTGATGGGATTTTCGGTCTCAAACGAGCTGGCAGCAGAAACAGTCTCGCTTGCGCAAGTGGCCGCGGGGCTGGGCGAGGACCGTGAAAGGGCGTACCGCGCCATCACTGCAGGCAACGTGTTTGAAGGCGCGGTCATCCTCGCGGAGTCTCTGCGCGCGATCCCGGGGGATGACGCGCAGTTCGTCAATGACGACCTGGTCGACGCGGGGGTGGCGTCGACACGACTGGCCGTGTTCATCATGGCCGAACTGATGGACGATGCAGTGCGGAAGGAGTTCGTCGACACGGTGCTTGACCCGGATCGGTATCTGACGGATGATCTGATCCAGGTGCAGTATGACGTCACGCACGGGCCGAGCCTGAAGGAAACGTACATCCTTATCGACAAGTTGTGGGCGCTCGCCAACAGCGCCAATGCCGCAGCGCGGCTCAGCGCCCTGTGTATCCTGGCGGCCCCGGACTTGTTCGAGCAATGGTCGCTGCGGCCCAAGGCGCGCCAATATCTCATCGACGACTACCCCGACCTGGCCGTCACGCGCACGGTGCTGCGGTGGAGCCTCGATGCCTGCCGCGCCAAAGGGGCTGCCATGCCCAACGCTATGGCCAAGGTGCTCAATGTCGAACTCACCACCCCGCCGGAACGAGACATTCTCGAGGACGACCCCGCCGTCCTCCTACTGAAGAAGACCCTACCCGACTTGGTCTCCGCCGAGAACAGGGACCAAGGCGTCGCCCAGCTCACCGGCGGCATCGTGAATCATACCCACTGGAAGGACCGCTTCGCCTGCCTTAACCTCGCCATTGGGTATCGAGACATCGGCTACGCCGAGCCTGTCGAGACCGCCTGCGCCACGCTGGCCCGGAGCGGACTCAACACGCCCGACGTCACACGCGCCAAGTGCCTCATGCTGGGCTTTGGCCACGACGCGGGCAACGTCCAGACCGTACGGTACTGGGGCGATGAGTTGCTTGCCATGGACCGCATCCTCGACACCGTGGACCGGACCCTGCACGAGGAGGTCCGCAAGGCCATTCAGCGCTACGCCGACTTCCTCGTGACCCGAGGCCTGCGCGAAGAAGGCGCGGCCGTGTACGAGCGGCTGGCCGCCAAGTACCCCAACAGCGCCTTGGCCGCCCAGTCCTACGACCGGGCCGCGGCCATCCGTGAAGACCGCTACAAAGCCGCCGAGGACCAACAGGTTAAGGGCGACGACCCGAACTGAGGACTGAGGACCGATGCCGAGCAAAGGAGAATGGCAGTGAAACCCAAACGACTAGCCCTCAAAACCACCCTCACGGCAGCCTTGCTGGCTGCGGGTCTCTGGGTACTGCTCTTCGGCGGCGCACTGCCCCAGGCCGTGCTGTCCGCCCTCTTGCACGGGCATACCGCCAAGAGCGCGACCCTGTCGAAGGTGGCCCAAGCACACGGGCCGGGACCGCCGCCCAAACTCACCGTGAACCTGTATGGCTCCGCGGGCAAGGTAACCTGGACCGATGTGGATCCGCCAGCGCCATCCGTCACGTATACACGCGACCTGAGCGGTAACGACGACTTCCCGGTGACCAGGGAATACAAACTCGATGACGAGGAAGAAATAGTAAAGGTCCATTTGGAGGCGAAAGACCATGACGGCTGGTCCTTTATTCGATGGGAGTGGTACGATACCTCCGGGTATTTGCATACGGATTACGAGCACGAGATCGATTTGTCCTTTGGTTCACCGATCACACGCACGGCCGTCTTCATGAGGGCCCACGTGGACATCTACGACGGCGGAGGCGGGGCCATGGTATCCGAGGATGAGGAGGTGAGCCGAGGGGCCTTCTCGGCGGCCAATACCAACGACACCGACGAGGACGGTATCGTGGACAAGGACGACCCGAACGTCCCCGGCGAGGTGGACCTCATCAAGGTCGTGTTCCGCAAACCGGCGCCCGGGGCCAAGGTGGACCAGATACGTCAGGAGGAGGACCACGGCCTGGCGGATTACGCCTTTATCAGCGCCTCGGGAGGCCCGGAAGTGAAGCTGTGGAAAAACAGCACCAAGAGCGCTGGGGAATTCACTGAGATCATGGTCAGTGTGGACGACCTGCCGCTCACGCTCTGGCTCGAGGGCCGCGCCGTCAGTTCCGCTCCCAGGGACGTGTCCGTCCATGCCAGTTGGGGCGTCAAGTTGCTCGACCTGGCCAGCGACACGGGGAAGGCCACGTTTCTGAGTATCAACCTCGCTGCGCACGACCTGTTCGGCGTAGTTGCCGAGGATGACGAAGAGACCGAAGGCGCCTATGTGCATTACAATATCGACAATGACAACGGAAACACGGACGGGGGCGACCCGGTGGCGGATTACACCGAAACGGGCCCGGTCACGGGCGAGAACGACCTGAAACCGGCCACGGCCGCGGTGTCGCCACTGGTGCCGACCGGGGGGACGGTGGCGCTGAAAGCGAGCTCGACGGGCATCAAGGTATGGAAAAGTCTGTCCAAAGGTGCCGACAACGCGGTGTTGACCTCGGGCACCGAGAAGACCTGGGACCTGTCCAATCAGTCCCAGCGCGACGAGTTCAACGCCGCCCGATCTAACCTCCGCGTCGAAGGCTGCACAGACGGCACGGTCAATCTGACCCTCGAATACCACATCGGCTCCTCAGGCCTTTCCGACATGGTCAAATACACCTTCATCGCCGCCACCTGCGGAGAACACCACCCCACCCCCGAGCAGCGCAACCGAATCGGCCCCCCGGCGGGCTGGTTCCCAGCGCTTGTGCACTGCGAGTGGAGCATCACCCGCCCTGCAACCGGGATTCCGCCAACGCCCGGCGCCTACAACTGTATCGCGTGGTCAGTCGATGATACAGACTGGTGGTACAACAAAGTGAGCAGTGACCGTCTCCACGGGATCGTGGGCATCGACGAGGAATACGGCGATCCCCCGAATGGCGTTTTTGAGCTTGCGGATATGGATCGATTCTACCTTGTGAAAAAGGGCTATACGCCCACGGCTTCGGACGAAACTGACGCCCAGGTGATGTATTACTCCGGGTTTCACGCCGCCAAGAAGAGAGGGTGCGCGTGCGGCGCTGGTAAATGGATTATGTACGAAAGTAAGTGTGGTGGGGCCGAGGCGATTGAGCACGTGCACGATCAACTGAATGGGACCACTTACGGTAGTCCAGTACGATACTACAAATGACACGGTCACCGAGGAGGACGGTCAAGACATGTTCAAGGTAGAAATGAGACTACTGTGTGCGGCAGCGCTGCTGGGTTGTCTTGTCGCGACGCAGAGCGCGAGGGCCGTCGGGCAAACGCCGGACGAAATCGAGCAGATGTTCGAGACCAGGTACCGCGCGTGGATCGAGTCGGGCCGGAGGAACCTTTCACCAAGCTCTGAGTTCGACGTGGACGCCGCATTTGACAACAATCCGGCTTTCCAGGAACTGGTCAAGTTGGGGATTCCAGCGGTTCCGTATATGTTCGAGCGGCTGAAAGAGAACCGTTATCTCGGGGGCGCACTGCACGAGATAACAGGATGGTCGTTTGACTGGGTACGAGTGGGTGATACTCCGCGTGAGTGGACCTGGAGTGTCGAGGAATTCCCTGACATGGTGAGTCAAAGCGGTCCTCCTGACACTGTGGCCACGTGGTTGCGGTGGTGGCACGGGGGCCGCAATCAGACGCCGCAGTGGTTCGCGCAGCGCTATGGCGAATGGAAGGCCCTCAAGGCAGCGGGCAAGGACAAGGAAGCCGCAGAGAAGTATCAGCGGATCAAGGACTTGGGCATTGCGGCGTTGCCGTGCATGATCGAGCGCGTCGAACTCGGAGACACGGACGTGATGCCCGCTATGAGCGCGTTGACCGACGGGGAATTGCCGGCCAAGGCCAATGCCGCAACGTGCCTGGCCTGGTGGGCTGCGAACAAGCACAAGTGGACCTTGCCGCCGGTGGAGGTTGCTGAACCCGTGGCCGAGCCGGAAAGCGGGAGCCCGCCAGGGGAGTCAAGGGCTGGCGACAGTGGGGCAGAATAAGACCTCCAGAGAGACTTAAATAGGGACACAAATTCGGAGTTCGGGGGACAGTATACTTAATTGCTTACTTTTGGGCTTCGTGTGGGTAGTGTGGTCCCTATGTCAAGGATAGCACGGGTCGTGGAGCAGTGCGCGGGCGCATCTCGAGGGCAAGGAGGACGCCTTGGTCGAGGTGGAACCCATGTTGAGCGAGGTGGGGGACTGGAAGGCCTACCTCGCAATGGACGTTGAGGAGGCCGAGGCGGCGCTGATGCGTTGTCATGCGCGGACGGGCAGGCCGTTGGGGAGTGCGGATTTCATTGCGCGTCTTGAATCGCAACTGCGCCGTTTCCTGAGGAAGCGAAAACCAGGACCAAAGACCAAGAACGACTGAATTAAGTATACTGTCCCCAGAATACCAGACGCTGGCAATGCCTTTGACTTTGACAACGGCAGCAACCAGGCGAATTGGGACGTCGCTGAAGCGGCGGCAGACGCAGGAATGAACACGACGACCATTTTCCTCTACAATCAAAGTGACGATAAGTTGTCGTACTACGCGCTGAAAGAGATGAACTGCAACGGGACTAACCTCCCTCCAGGCTGGACAGCTTATACGCACGGACACGTGACGACAAACTAGGCTTAAGGAGGCGGAGCGAGATGATGCGTGCTTGTTTGTTCACAGTATCTGGGATCCTTACTGCTATTCTGCTGAGTGTTGCGGGCGATCTGCAGGGGTTGGAGTTCCCGGAGCCCTATTTCCCTGCGCCGTACCGACTGAAGGCGGAAAAGGTGCCGGGAGTCCTGAAACAACTGGATGAGGCGATGGCGCTCTCGCGGAGAGGTGAGCTACCCGGTGCTCCTGACCAGTTTGCGTATTACGTAGCCCACAGGGAGTACAACGGACTCATTTTGGACTGCCAGTACGTTTTGCGGTACGACAACCCGGAGATTCGCGAGAAGCTCCTGGATTTGTATCTTGAGGAGTGCGCCAGGTATCCGACGCCGGAGGGCAGGCACCTTCACGTTGGGGAGGACTCAGGGGACTATCTCTGGATTCTCATGACGATGGCGGAATCCACGTTTTCGCCGCGCATTTACGACACGGTGCTTAAACCCCCGGAGCCAGCGGGCCAGTTGCGGGAACTGTATCTTGCCACGGTGAATGCAGATAGAAATCTTGAGATCCTCTTGAGCGCAACGCTGGGCGAGCGGCTCGGGGTTAAGAGTGTGCCCGACTCTTTTTATTGTGCGGATGACGGGCACCCGTTGTTCTCGCTCCAGAGGGCTTTCCTAGTCCTCTCACTAATGTGCGATCGTTCCCCGCAGACGGTCAAGCGGAACCGGCAGGGTGTCATGGAGTTTGTCAAAGCGCACGTGAAGTATTACGCCTCGCCCAGGGAATACAAGGGGAAGCCGCGGCCTCCCTTGCCGTGGCATGACCTGACGGTTCGGGACCGCGCCCTCGATGTACTGTTACTCTTGGGCAAACCGGGGGACCTCCCATTCATCGAGGAGATCGTCCGCTGGATACCCGTAGGAGAGATCCACCCCACTCGCCAGGCCGAGGCGCAGGAAAAGGTCGGGAAACTCCGCATCAAGGCCCGCGAGATCACGCGGATCGTAGACGAACGCGAGTACCAAGAATAGACCAGCGCCACTTACTCGACCCGGCGACCGACACGGCGAAGGCCACATTCCACAACTTTTCGAGTGTACATGTGGTCTATAAGGTCTTGAATGCGGCTGGAGGCTGGTCGGACAATTCAACGCCCGCCCTGGTGAAGCACGACGCCACTGTCCGCCTGCGCGCCATAGTCAAGGTCACCCCAGTCGTTGACGGGCAGGAGTACCTCTGGGGGGCCGATCAGGGCACCGCCACCGTTGCCGGCCAGTCGAGAACCGCCTACAAATGGGCCGACAGCGTTTGGGGCAAAGCTCCGCCCGACGGGCTAGGCTTGACCGCCACGATTGAGTGGAATACCCTCACACCGTACATGCGGCACGAGGGCGACCACGGAAACGACCCGCACGAAGGGCATGAGGGGTACCGGTGGTATACGTCCGTTTGCCCATGGGATTTGAATTGTTTCCTGGGCTCGAATGGGGTCTTTAGTAAGCACGATCAGGAATCGGGCTACCTCGATATCATCGAATACCACTTTCCACAAGACGGCGCAGGGGGTGGGTGGCAGATCACGGACGATAAATCAGAAGGACAAGGCACCCGGCGCTATCGCATCGGCGAGTGCTATACCACGGGCCCGGGGAGCGGGCGTTCCCGCACGGTCTACACGGCGGGCAAGGAAGACGAGGGTTCGTACAGCAAGCTGGTCCAGTCTGGGGCGGATGACGCCTATGATTGGGGAGTCAAGAGCACGGTCATGAGGATAGTGCGCAAGTCGGACTTCGAGAACAGTGAATTCATTAGACACATCGAGGCCTATACACTCGTCCCATGGATCCTGGGCAGCGGCACGCATGGCATGGCCCAGGTGCCGCCGGGCCAGCATCAGACTGAACGATACATCGGCTTTGATTGCGCCGACCTGGTGGTAGGGGCCGCGCGGCACGCGGGACTCACCACGATCGACTACACCGGAGCCAACGCCCTGCAGGCGGAGAGGGACCCGCGCGGGCCATATACCGACACCTACTGCCTCGAGGGGAACGTGGTTAAGAGAGTCTCAGATGGTGAGAATGCCGACATTACGATTGGTACCGGCGCAAACGACCTCCACATCGGCGACCTCATCTTCTTGGATAACTACCCAGCGGATGGGACTTATGATCATACGACCGTCTTATATAAAGATGACGGCGCCGATGCCGGTTTATTGGATGGCGGAGACACACTAATCTTTGCAGGGTACACAGATAGTGATACCGAAGATGGCCTATTTAAGGAAACGTTAAGCGGCGAAATGGGAGACGACCATGAATGCTTCGTTGTTCGCGAAGGGTGGTAGGAAAACAGTCACGAGGGGTGCGTTGGCGCGACACCCGATGCCACTTCTGGCATGTTGCGTCGTCACGTTTTTCGCGTTATCAAACCTCCCTGCAACCGCTGAGGATGCACCCTTCCCATTCCAGGAGGAAGTTGTGGCGAGCATCCCGAAGGGCTCTCGACCCGGACAACTCTTTTACGCGCCGGTGCTCCCTAGCCCGATTCGCCCGGGCTGCTTCGCACTCGACGACAAGGAGTATATCTATGTCCCGGAGGTCCATGACGGTATTCGCATAGAGAAGCTCGACCCGAAAGGCGAGTTTATCGTGACGCTCGCACTGGAGGGACCACGTAATTGGGTGCGGCGCATCGTCGTTGCGGCCACGGGTGCAATGTATCTGGTCACGCACGCGCCAAACAGCGGAGGTGAGGTGGTCAACAAGTACAGCGCCGAAGGTGAACTGTTGTTCCAGTTAGGGCCTAAGGGTATATTGAAGGGCGAAGAGCTGAGCCAAGGGTACTTCCGCAATCCGAATGCGTACCACGAAGAGTATTTCAGGTCCGTCACGGAAATACTTGTCAACGCCCAAGGCCACCTGGTGGTCTGGGAAGGCAATAAGACGCCTCAGAAATGCTACACCTTCCATCCCAAGGGCCTGCTCCTCGGTACGAGCGAGGCCTTGCCATCGGAGATTGCCGACAGACTCGAGAAACACCGGGCGCGGCACGACGCGCTTAACAAGTGGCTGTGGTCGCCCAGCTCCATGCGCGAAGGGGACAAGATGGGAATTTCCGATTTCCCTGGTCCGGACGGACATTACTACTATATGGGCTACAAGCTGGCAGGAAGGTATATGGGCCATAAGAACCAGGGAAAAGAAGTCTTGGGGTTTGAGATCCGTCGCGTAATATTCCCCGAGGGATCTGGTAGCGGGCCAGGGGCCGGCCCTGTGGAGGAGTGACGAATGCCGCGAATCTCAAATATGAAGCTCAGGGTGATATTGCATCTGGTCGTCGCGGCGTGCGTCGCAATGCCGGTGGCTCGGGCGAGGCTTCTTTATATGGATGAAATCGTCGTAACGTGCTCGAAGGGCACGGGTCCCGGCGAGCTTTACTACTTCTTGGACATGGAGGGTCATCCGGCACCGGGCTACCCTCGGTGTTTCGTGATCGATGCCGAAGCCAGATTCTACATCCCGGAAGTGGCTACCTACACCGGCATTCGGTTACACAAGTTCAAGCCCAATGGCAAATTTAAGGTCATGTGGGGCCTACTCGCATCACCAGGCGTCCGCGGCGGCTACAGATGGGACAAGGAGGCGGAGGTCCATGTGCCCCTGTTCGGGACGCCCCTAGCCGTGCACGCCCTGGCCGTTGTCTCGGAGGGGGAATGCTATCTTGCGCTCACACGGGCGGGTGATCCCCGAACGCTCGTGAACAAATACAGCGCGGAAGGCCGGTTCCTTTACCACCTTGGCCCGAAAGGCGTGTTGACGCCCCAAGAACTCACCAAAGAGTCCATCCAGCGAGCTACCCTCTTTGCGGACATCGTTCGACTGGCCGTGACCGCTTCGGGCCACCTCGTGGTCGCAGAAAGCAACACCGACGGCGACATGGTCTACACATTCGACAGCGAAGGCAAGTTGCTCGAAAAGCGTGATGCCTTACCGCCCGAACTCGCCGAGCAGGCCCACGCACACAACGCCGCATACGATAAACTGGCCGCGGCATTCCAGGCAGAAGAGAAGGAACCGCCACCGAAGAGCCACACCGTGCTCGCCCCTGACGGCCAGTTGTACTACATGGTTATGGTCAACCTGAAGTACGGAGCGAAGCTCGAGATACATCGCCTCACGTTCTCCCAACAATAGCCCCGCGTGCCCCGGGCTCCGGGCTTCCCGCGTTTCGTCGGATTCGATTGTGCAGACCTTGTAGTCGGCGCCGCCCGCGCGGGCGGCTTCTCCGGTGCCCCGACGAGGTACTACTGCGCGAATGCGTTGTCTGGTGTCAGGCCTGCACGAGGGGACTATGGCCTCTTGTATCTCGACGGAAGCGGGGTGAAGAAAGTGTCGAACGGCGATCCCGCGAACGTGCCCATCGGGACCGGCGCAAACGACCTCCACATCGGCGACCTCGTCTTCTTGGATTACGGTCCAGACGGTGCTTATGACCATACGACGGTCCTCTACTCTGACCAAAACGGCGACAGCATCCTCGACGGTTATGATAAGGTAGTCCAAGCCCACCAGGACAACGGCGTAACGCCCAGCACTCTGAAGGCGAAAGTATCCCAAAAGGAGTATCGGTTCGTTCTAAGAGTCGGCTGGTAAAGGCGAAGAAGGCTAGCGGCTTAGTGCCGCACTTCAGGGAGGTGTCGAGATGGAATGGTTAAGGGTAATAAAACTGCACGTTTGTCTACTAGTACTAGCTTGCTCCTGCGCCGTAGCCTCTGCGGCCATTGCAGGAACAGCCTACGAGGACAAGGTAGTGCTAACATGCAATTCCGGCGACGCGCCCGACGAATTTGTGTACTGCCTCGGTGCCGGCCTCGATCTGGTGCCGAGGTGCTTTGCGATTGATGGCAATGGTGGGTTCATTTTTCCTTGGGCAGACATGAAGGACAACATCCGCATTAGTCGGTTCGACAAAAGCGGCAAGTTCATTAGTGTTTCGCAAGTCGAAGGGAAGTCCGACGTTCTCAGTGCAATCGCCGTGAGTCCGGACGGGGATATCTTTCTCGCCCAGGAGCTGCTGCCATCTAGCCATACTCCCTATCGACATGCACTTGGGCACGTACTCTGCCACTATGACCCACAGGGAAAGCTCCTGAGGCGTCTTGGCCCGGACGGCAAGCTTACGTTGGAAGAGTGGCTTGGCCCGGACGGCAAGGTGGTGTTGGAAGAGCCTGGTGTGGCAGAAGAGGTCCGCATGCAGTCTTTCTCTTCGATCGACAACATCTTCTGTCTCGCAGACGGAGATGTACTCGTCCAAGAGGGCTATGGAGACAGAGCCACGTTTTCCCGATTTGACCCTCGCGATGGCCATCTGGTGGAAA
>CAYRLQ010000139.1:0-10497 GCA_964425145.1 uncultured Nitrospiraceae bacterium | reverse complement strand
TATCCCAGCTATCGCCATCAGACAAAGGAACATGAGCGCATCGATCACGAGATTCACTTTTCTTTTGTCAAACATGTCATAGCTCCCTGGCGCCAAACCGTGCAGGTGGCGTAGTAGATATATCCGCCGATGCTCCAACTGGGCTGGGTCTCCCAGGCCGGGCTCGACGTGAGTTGCCGGGGGTTGCCGCCGTCCGCGCGACGTCCTTGGCCGATGCCTTTCATCTGCGAGAGTGGGCGAGGCCAGGGGCGATTGGTAGGGGGCGTCCCCTTACATCCTGCCCCAGCGCTATTTCTTGAGGATGCCGCCGCGGTCTTGAGACAGGTAGATGCCCTGGAGATTCATCTTGAGTTCTTCGGGGTTGTCGGAACTGAACATGGCCTCTTCTTCGGAGACGAGACCTCTCTTGACCAGGCCGACGAGGCACATGTTGAAGGTTTGCATACCTCCTTCTTTGCCTCCGGCGATTGCATTAGGGATTTGTTTCAACTGGTTCTCGCGCATGAGTTGTGCGATAGCGGGCGTGTTGAGCATTACTTCGATAGCGGGCACGCGGCCCTTCCCGTCGGCGGAGGCCATCAGGCGCTGTGAGACGATGGCCCGGATTTGCAGAGCGAGCTGCGAACGGATCTGGGCGTGCTGGTCGGCGGGGAACATATCGAGTATCCGGTCCAATGTCAGCATGACGTTGGTTGTATGCAGCGTGCTGAACACGAGGTGTCCTGTCTCGGCCGCCGCCATGGCCGCGGTGAATGTCTCGGCGTCGCGCATCTCTCCGATGAGGATGACATCGGGGTCTTCGCGCATGGCCGCGCGCAGGGCGGTCTTGAAATCCCTGGTGTCGATCGCCACCTCGCGCTGGGTTACGATGCTTTTCTTATTCTTGTGAAGAAACTCGATGGGGTCTTCGAGGGTGATGATGTGCTCGCGGCGCGCCTCGTTGACTCGGTCGATCATGGCGGCGAGCGTGGTGGATTTGCCGCTGCCGGTTGTGCCTGTGATCAACACGAGCCCGCGCCGCAAGTCCGCGATAGCCGCCATGACCGGGGGTAGGTTCAACTGCTCGAATCCGAGTATCTTACCTTTAACGTGGCGCAGGACTATTCCTACAGAGCCGCGCTGGCGCAAGACGTTTACGCGGAACCGGCCCAGGCCGGAAACACTGTGCGCGAGGTCGAAATCGCCCAATCGCAGGAACTTTTCCTTCTGATTCTCGTTCAGAATCTCGTCTAAAAAAGCCAGGTTATCCCGTGGTGTCAGCGATTCGTCCCCGATGAATCGAATACGCCCGTCAACACGCACTGCGGGTGGGCTTCCCACGGTCAAGTGGATGTCGGATGCGCCATTCTTAACGGCATATATGAGGATTTGCTCAAAGGACATCATGGCTGCTATCTCCCAGATAGTGTCTTAAGCTGAGACCGTTTTATGAAAGCACAGCCGCCCTCGGCCGTGCCCCTGGAACTCCGGGGGCAAGTCGGGATCCGACCGCTCTCAGGCAGCGTCAATTGTAAGACGCTACATTAGAGGTCGGCGCTTGCCCGTGGTGTCGAGTATAGCAAAGAGGCACCTGGCCCGCAATTTGCGGCAACCCGAAAACGGCCGGCAGCTTGGTTCTATTTCTTGGACACCTGGCCTGTGTTTTTGTTCAGCCAAGGCCAAGGGTAGCCGCAATGGGGACACTGGGCGTCCGTTGCGGGGCGCTCGTAGCGGCAATGGGGACATGTAACCGTTTGCGCTTCCCTCGAGGCCGGTTTACATTTCTTCGATGTCATTGGCAACTAGTGCTTTTCCCAAGGCGCCATACCCTAACCCGGATAACCCGGAACCCTACAGGCGAAAGCAATGACAAGAGGCTCACGCAGGGGCGCAGAGTGGCGCGCGCTGGCAGCCTGTGCCACCCTTTGCGGGCTTTGCGCCTCTGCGTGGCGGTCTCTTTGGTGACCGTTTCGCGCACAATGTCACTGGTAACGGACTGAAACCTAACTCAACTCCGACACGTGGTGCTTAATCTTTTTGACAATGGCCACGATGTCGCGCATATCGGCCTCGCTGCCGAGCAACGCGCTATGGAAAATCCACATGCCGCTCGCGTAGCACAGGTCCTCCGACACAGGGCAGTGATACTGGGTGTAATCGTGGCCGCCCCCATAGTTTGCGAACACCGGCTGCTGATACAGTGGCCGACCGTATCCCGCGGCGATGGGCAGCCCTTCGGCTTGGGCGGCACTGCAGAACTGTTCGCGCGGGCATCCGAATTCCTCCGGCCTGATACGCAGGCAATATAAGTGATAGGCTCGCCGCGTTATGCGGTCGTCGCCCGGTTGTGGCGTCAGCCCTTCAATTGCGCCCAATTCGTTGTCGAGCAACGCGGCATTCTTTTCTCGCCGGAGTGTCTGTTCTTCGAGACGGGTCAATTGCGCGCTGAGCACCGCCGCTTGGAACTCGGTCATACGCGCGTTGGTGCCCAGGCGCACGTGGACGAACCATTCCGAGCCCTCGCCGCCACGACCGCAGTTGGCCACCGAGCGGCACGCCTCCGCAAACGCGTCGTCGTTGCTGAGGATGGCGCCGCCCTCGGCCGCGGTGATATTCTTCGAGAACTGGAAACTGAACGCGCCGCCGAGCCCCAGCGCGCCTGTGCCTTTTCCTTTCCATTTCGAACCCCAGGAGTGGCACGCGTCTTCAATGACGTTGAGCCCGTGGCGGTCCGCGATGGCACTAATGCTATCCATGTCGGCCACGCGACCGGCGAAGTGCACGGGCATAATGGCCTTGGTGCGCAGTGTGATGGCCGGCTCGATCAGTTCTGGATTGAGGTTCCACGAATCGTCCACATCTGCGAACACTGGCGTGGCCCCAACCCACATCACCGCGCTCGCCGTTGCGATGAACGTGTACGCCGGCACGATCACCTCGTCGCCCTGGCCGATACCCAGCACGCGCAACGCAATCTCGAGCGCGGCCGTGCCGCTTGTGCATGTTACACAATGCTTCGTGTCCTGAAATGCTGCGTACTCCTGTTCAAACTGCTTGATCCGCTCGCCGTACCACCATCGGCCCGACTGCGCCACGTCGGCCAGCGCCTGGCATTCCGCATCGTCGAACACCGGCCAAACGGGCCACGACTTGTCTGGGCCGCGCACCGGTGTGCCGCCGTTGATCGCCAGTTGGGATGTACGCGCGCCTGTCATCGCCAGGTTCTCCTTCGGGTTTCATGTAGACAGTACGGTATGTGATTGCTGTCTCGCGGCTGCAAGGACCGCTAAGTACAGCTCAACACAAACGGGGTTACACTAGAGACTCGGTGGGTGCCACGCTCAAACTCTGTTTGAGCGTGCTTTGAGGCCCGGGCTTTCTTGTGCCGGAACACGGACAAACGAGTTTGTCCGTGGCACCCGAATGTGTATCCTTTATTCTGTTGGGCTGTGCTAAGTGTACCGTGCTTCGCCCGCACATGTCCAGCATTTCTTCCACTTTTCGCGCGCCGTTTGTAGCGAAAGGCCGTGTTTTCATTGAGTTCCCAGTCTATGAGCGGTTACTCTCTTCTGCAAACCTGGCCCGAAGCCCATTTTATTCTTTATAATTTGAGCCTCGGTTGCGAGGTAACCGTTCACAGGGCGAATCCTGAAGAAGACCCGAAGCAAGGGGTCAAAACGAAGGTCGGGAGAAAAGGGTGATAGCCATGTCAAAATCGAACAAGAGACCAACCTGGGACGAGTACTTCATGGAGGTTGCCAATACCATCGCCAAACGGGCCACATGCGATCGCGGCCGCAGCGGCTGTGTCATCGCGCGCGACAAACGGCTGCTGGTCACGGGCTACGTAGGGTCGCCGTCCGGCCTGCCCCACTGCGACGATGTGGGCCACGAGATGAGGAAAGTGGTCCATGAGGACGGGTCCGTAACCCACCATTGCGTGCGGACGGTTCATGCCGAGCAAAACGCCATATGCCAAGCGGCCAAGCTGGGCGTATCCATAGACGGCGCGACGCTGTATTGCCGGATGACTCCGTGCCGGGTCTGCGCGATGCTGATTATCAACTGCGGGATTAAGCGGGTGGTGTGCGAGCGCGAATACCACGCGGGCGCCGAATCAGAGGAGTTGTTCCGCCAAGCGGGCGTCAAGTTCGAATATACATACGACGAGGTGCAGGAATACGACCAGGAGGTGGAATCGTAGGGGAAACCGCCTATGGCTTGATCTCCTCGAATAGGCGCCGCGCGTTGCCGCCGAATATCTTGGCCTTATCCTCGTCGGTGATTTGCGCGTACAGCAGCTTGCCGACCGCGCCGGCGGCGGAGATGAAGGGCATGTCGGACCCATATACGATGCGGTCGGCCCCGAGGGTCTCGACGGCGTGTTCGATCATGCCGTAGCAGTGGTTCGAGGTGGTGACGTCAAGTATGAGGTTCTCGAAGTCACGGGCCAGTTCTGCCGCTTCGTCGAAGATCTCAGGGAACAGGGCATGGCCAAAGATGAGGCGGACATCGGGATGTTTGTTGAGTAAGCGGCGGACCGGGGCGGGGCCGCAAAAGGGACAGTCGGTCCAAGCGTGGGTCAAGACGGGGCGATTTCTCGCGCGGGCGACCTCCCAGACCGGCTCGTAATTCGGCCCGTCGATGGGATACTTCGCCAGGCCCGGATGTAGTTTTATCATGGCGAATTCCGGCTGGCTGAATCGGCGTGCCAATTCCCGTTCGACCTCATTGGGGTACTGTGGGTCCACCACGACATACCCCACGAACCGGCCGGGATAGGCCCGCACGGCTTCCGCCACCTCCTCATTGCCCCGCTCGGCATCCGCCGTGATACCGGCATGCGCCGAAATCCAGCCCTGGCGAATGCCAAGGCGGTCCATCTCGCGGATTATCCCTGCCGCATCGTTATGTGGGATGTGAAACTGCGCATACGGCCCCAAGTGCATGTGCGCGTCAATGATGTCGAAATGATGATCCATGGAACCTCTCCATTGCCGAAGTGTAAACTGTGAAGCGTGAAGTGTAAAGTCGGGATTTCGCTCGTGATCCGCTCCTATCACATGGTTTGCCGCGTGGGCCTCGATATGGTTTAATCCTCGTGAATCGATTTGTCTGGTTGCAGGAGGGTCAGAATCGATGCTGGTTGGGATTCATCAGCTCCATTATCTGCCGTGGTTGCGGTATTTCGCTAAGATCGCACGGAGCGACGTGTTCATCGAGTTGGATAACATCCAGTTCACGAAGAACGGGTGGCAGAATCGGAACAAGGTGAAGACGGACAGGGGCGCAACGCTGCTGACGGTGCCTGTGTTGGTGGGGCTGGGCGATACGCTTGACCGGGTGCGGATCAACAACAACGCGCCGTGGCGCAGGAAGCATTGGTCTACGATTCAGCAGTCATATGGCAAGGCGCCGTATTTTGCGGATCACGCCGATTTCCTCGCCGACACCTACGACCGCGAATGGGAATTGCTCAACGACCTGAACCGGCACATGCTCGAGTACTTCATCGGGGCACTGGGCATCGACACGCGCATCAAGTACGCGTCGGCGCTCGACGTGCCCGGCACGGCCACTGAACGGCTGGTGAACCTCGTCCAAGCGGTGGGCGGCGACCGTTACTACAGCGGGGCGTTTGCGTTGGACGCGTATTTGGATGCCGACATCTTTGCCCGCGCGGGCATCGATGTGGTGATCCAGGACTGGCGCGCGCCCACGTACCCGCAGTTATACGGCGATTTTGTCCCGGACCTCTCGATCGTCGACCTGCTGATGAACACTGGGCCCGATTCACTGAACATTCTGATGGGAGATGGACAATGATACCGCACAGCAAGCCCTGCATCGGTGAAGAGGAGATTGAAGCAGTTGCCCGGGTGCTGCGGTCGGGTCTGTTGGCGCAGGGCGCCGAGGTGGCGTCTTTCGAAGAGCAGTGCGCGGAATTCCTCGGCCGGGCGTATGCCGTGGCGGTCAACAGCGGCACGAGCGCGCTGCACCTGGCCCTGGGTGCGCTTGGCGTAGCCGCCGACGAGCCCGTGGCCGTGCCGTCATACGCCTGCGCGGCGCTCATCACCGCAGTCTATCTCCAGCAGGCTCGGCCTGTCCTGTGCGATATAGGACTGGATTACAACCTCGACTCGGGTGATGTGCCGAGCGCGTGCCGCGTGGCCATCGTGCCGCATTTGTTCGGGGCGCCTGCGCGGCTGCCCGAGGGGCGAACTGTCATCGAAGACGTCGCCCAGTCCATGGGCGGAAGCACGGGCAAGGCCGCGCCTGTAGTCATCACCTCGTTCTACGCCACCAAGCTGATGACCACCGGCGAGGGCGGGATGCTGCTGAGCGACGACGAGGGGCTGGCCGAGTATGCCCGGGACCGGCGCGATTATGATAACCGGGACGATTTTGTCGTTCGGTATTCGTACAAAATGACGGATTTTCAGGCCGCCATGGGCCTGGTTCAGCTCGAGAGGCTCCCGGAGTTCATCGCCCGGCGCCGCGCCATCGCCGCGCGGTACCGGGAAGCCTTCGAGGGTCTCCCGCTGCGCCTGCCCAATCCCGAGGGGCACGTGTTTTTCCGCTATGTCGTCGCCACGCCGGATCGCGACGCCCTTCAGGCACACCTGGCGCAGTGCGGTGTCGCGGCTAAACGCCCCGTGTACCGTCCCGGGCACCATTACCTGGGCGGAGACTATCCCCAGGCCGAGAAAGCCCACCGCGAGTCATTGTCGCTGCCCATCTATCCGGCCCTGCTCGAAACGGACGCGACCCGTGTGATAGACTCAGTCCGAATGTTCTTCGACTAAGGTATAGTTTATGTACTGGTTGACGCTTTACTGGCCGCGTACTTACATCATGGTAGGTACGGCGGCCTTTATGATATCTATCGTAGGGATGCCTATCGCCATCATACTCCTGAGAAAATTGGGCATCATAGATGACATCGCCGAGAACAAAATCCACGCCAAGCCCGTGCCGCGCGGCGGGGGTATCGTGATCTTCTTCGCGTTCGCTGTGGCCGTGCTTCTGCCCGGCTACCGGAGCTACGCCATGAACGGCGTCCTGGTGGGGGCGTTCATCTGCCTGTGCGTGGGAGCCCTGGACGATCTCGTGGGGGGCATCTCGGGGTTATGGAAACTCCTGACACTGCTGGTGGTCACGCTGATTCTGTGGCACTTCGGCGTGGGGGTCAACGTGTTTAAGTACGCGCCGCTGGACATCACCTTTACGCTCCTGTGGATAGTCGGCGTGACCAGCGCGTTCAACGGCATTGACAACATGGACGGGTTGGCCTCCGGAATTGCCGTTATCGTCTCGCTCGTCTACGTTATCATCGCCGTGCAGCCCTTCTTTCGCGCCGCCTTTGACGAGACGAGCCTGTCCTGGTTCGGCATGCTGGCCATGGGCCTGGTCGGCGCCAACCTGGGCTTCCTGATCTTCAATTTCAACCCGGCGCGCATTTTCATGGGCGATTCGGGCAGCTTTTTCATGGGGTTTACGGTGGCTGCATTGGGCATTATGGGCGAATGGACCGAAAACCGGGTCATTTCGTGTACGATTCCCGTGCTCATCCTGGGCGTGCCTCTTTTCGACTTCGCCTACATCATCATTGCGCGCATTATCAAGGGCGAGACCCGCACCCTCCGTGCCATCATCGACCACTGCGCGCCGGATCACCTCTCCCATCGGCTCGTGTGGATCGGCTTCTCGCAGCGCAAAGCCGTCTCGTTCATTTACCTGATTTCACTGGCCCTGGGGGTCACCGGCATCTTGCTGCGCAACAGCACCCGCCTTCTCGACAGTTTCCTTGCGTTATTCCAGGGCCTGGCCGTCCTGGCCATCGTGGCGATTCTCATGGCCACGGCGGCCCGGCACCACGTCCGCCTCGTCCAGGAAGAAGCGGGCAAGCTGAACGATATGTTGCGTTCAACTGAACCGGCTGCTGACGGGACGTCTAAATAGAGCGAGCCGGAGTTCTTTGCAGAAAGATCGAGGAGGATGAGGCATGAAACAGGTTGTCGGCGTAGCTTTAGGACTGGTTTTATTGGCATGCACAGCGGGGTGGAGCGAGATGTGTGAACAATCCACCTGGAACGTGATGGATTTCGGGGCTGTGCCCGACGGCGAAACGGACAACACGATAATCTTTCAGCAGGCTCTCGATGCCGCCGGCCAGGCAAATGGCGGTGTAGTGGTTGTGCCCACAGGCCGGTACAGCTTCTCCGGGTCGCTGACTGTGCCCAAGGAAGTCGCCCTGCGCGGCGTGTATGCCTATGCCCCGTCGCATGCTGGCATTCGCGACAAGACGGGCGAAAAACCGGACTTCGGCAGCGTACTGCTGCCGCGGGCCAACGCCGGTTCGGAAGACGGTCCGCCGTTCGTCCTGCTCCAGACCAATACGATACTCCAGGGTTTCTGCATCTTTTATCCCGATCAAGACCCGGCCGGGCCCGTGCCCACACCGTATCCGTACGCGATCGCGCTGCGCGGCAACAATCCCGCCGCCATCGACCTGGAACTGCTCAATCCTTACAACGCTGTCGACGCCAGCCGCAACCAGCGGGCGCTGATACGCAACATCCACGGCCAGCCGCTGCACATAGGCGTCTACGTCGACCGCGTCTACGACATCGGCCGCATCGAGAATGTCCATTGGAACCCCTGGTGGTCCACGGAGAAAGACCTTTTCCAGTGGCAGATGGAACATGGTGTCGCCTTCATCTTCGGGCGGACGGACTGGCACTATGTGATCAACACCTTTTGTTTCGGTTATAACGTTGGCTATAAGTTCATAAAGACGGAAAAGGGCGTTACAAACGGCAATTTCCTGGGCATCGGTGCGGACGACTGTTACACTGCGCTGGTCGTCGAGCAAAGCGCGCCCTACGGCATTCTCATTACCAACGGCGAGTTCGTGTCGTTTCATGGGCCGGACCCCACCATGGTCCGTGTTGAAGACACCCATTCCGGCGTCGTGCGGTTCAGCAATTGCGCGTTTTGGGGACCGTGCAACCGCAATGCCGTCGTGGGTGGAACCGGGACCGTCGGTTTCAGCGATTGCACCTTCGTCCAATGGGGCCATCAACGGGAAGGGTGTTACGCCATCGAGGCCAATGGTGGGTCGATTCTGGTGCGCGGGTGCGAGTTCCGGGAGGACAAGCCCCAGATTCTTCTCGGCGAGGGCGTCCAGCGCGCCATCATCACCGAGAACCTCATCGCCGGGCGAAAGCGTATCGTCAACGAGTCCAAGGGGAACGTGATCATCGCGAACAACGTTTCCACGAAACGCCCCCCGAAGCGCCCCGAACGCCTCTTCCGCCGCCCGGGGAAGTGAAGCGTAATTCAACCTGCCGCCCGGCAGCCTATTGGGTGTACCCGTATACGTGGATTATGGGCCCGGGCGCAGGGCCCAACGCCCCATCGGGCCCCGGCCTTTGAGCCGGCAATAGACACAGCGCGCCGGGCAGGCCCCTGGCCTCGTACGAAGCCGGGTCGGCGTCTTCCTTATTGCCCCCGGTCCGGTTGCTGAAATCGAAGTCCGGTTTCATGTTTTCGTTGGCGTCCCGCGTGGCGAGATAGAAGGCGCGCAACGCGCGTATGTGATAAATCACGGGGTCGGCCTCACTCGGTTCGCCATCCACCGGGGCGGGGATTACACCCCATGTATTTTCCGTAGGTCCCACACCAATCAGCGCAAACGCGTCATAACGGGGTGGCGGAAAGTGGAGCCCGAGGTCATCGGATGGCCAGACACGCGCGAACGCGCCGTTCAACACATCAATGCGGTTGCCCGATTGCATGAGCTGATAGTAGTACCTGGCCACTTTCGCGGCCTGACTGCAATTCACTGGGATATAGACGTAGGGGCGCGGTTCGTTGGCTTCCGCACCGTTCGGCGGGCGCGGCGGCCCATTGAAGCGCGTCACCGGGAATTCATAATTGTTGGGACCGACCTTCTGTCCCACCGGCGAATACTCGAGCAACTGAATGAGGCCATCCTTGTTGGTATCGTGGGAGTAGGAGAACTCGTCGTAGAGGTCCATGCTTCGGAAGTAGCCGATGGATGTCGTGTACGGCTGGAGATAGTACTGTTCTTCATCGGAAATGCCCCCGCTGGGAGGCACTTTGAGGTAACCGTAGCGCGGCGGGAAGCATTCGCGATGATCGGTATAGTATTTGACCAGGTTGTTCCGCAGCTGGTTCAACGTGTTCATAACACGCGCGACCTTGGCCTTCTCAACCATGCGCGACAAACCCACCGCGACCAGCGCCACCAGAATCCCGATTATGGCAATCACGGTAAGCAGTTCGATAAGCGTAAACCCGTGGGCACCCCTGCTACTCATCACGAAGCCCTCCTTCTATCACTTCCACGAGTTCCGCCCCGCCCCTGTGGGACGATCGACGGCGAACCCGGGTCCCAGAACAAGTATAACACAAAGCGGTCACGAAGTTTGTACGCGCCCAATAAGCCAAATCCAACCTACCCGTCATTGCGAGCGAAAGCGAAGCAATCTC
>CAYRLQ010000138.1:0-10509 GCA_964425145.1 uncultured Nitrospiraceae bacterium | reverse complement strand
TGCCCTTCGTGGTGAAATCGCTCATGAAAACCCGGGGAGACCTTGCGCAGTCCGCTGAGAGCAGATTATAGCACTTGAGGCTATTGAATCAAGTAATTCGGGTTTTTCTTATTTGCGCCATTCGCTCCCTGGGGGAGTAACGGCTTGTCGTCCTTGTAAATGTCCACCCGCCCGTTTCGGACCTTTGTGGTCCACTTGACGGCCTCGGGGAACTCGTCTCTGCAATACATCAGTTCCGGAACGGGCAGGAAACCCAGGGCTTTTCAGAGATAGACTCGAATTAATAGTCGCTGAGATAAGAGAATTGATTTCTATATCGTGGTCTGTCCCTGAATTTCCCCGACGGGCCCCATGCATCTGTCGGGCGACTGGCCAGCGGCCATGGGACGTTCCCACCGCGCCAAATTCCCAAAATCTCCAAGCCCGCCTCACCAAGAAACTCGACACGCTCCTTGGGCAGTTGGACCGGCAAGACATTGAAACCGGCTCCGGGCTTTTGCGACAATCCGACCGATATAAGTCGGGGCGTCTTTTAGTCTCCGGGAGCATTGACATCATATCCCTTCTCGAATTGCCGCCATGAATAAGCGGTTCGGTTTTACGCTTGTCGAGTTGTTGGTGGTCCTCGCCATTCTTGGCGTGCTGGCCGGGCTGTTGCTCCCCGCCTTGACCGGTGCACGCGAAGGCGCCCGTCGGATTTCGTGTGTGAACAACCTGCGCCAGATCGGGATGGCGTTCCACGCCTTCACGGCGGAACACGACGGCGCGTACCCGTATCCGGCCGCGGCCTATCCCGTGGCGGACGACCCGGTCGGCTATCACCCCGCCAAGGACAAGGATGATCCAGGCCAGAACACGAACCTCTGGCTGTGGATGGGACGTGGCTGGCGTACGCCCTTGGCTCAGTATATCCCCGGGGACACGGAGAACCCGGGCGTGTTCTTCTGCCCTTCAGACATGCGTCAGAAAAGCGTCTCGAAGTACGAGCGCACGTCGTATGCTTACTCGATGGCCTTTTACCATTCGCCCGACCAGATAGACGGCCTCGCCGGGAAGCCGGACATTTTGAAATACCTGTACGTCGGTGACGGCGACGGCGACCGCGAGCCCGACTACGAATACGTCATGCCGACGAAACGGCAGACCACGGTGGCGGTGCGCTATCCCAGCAAGAAGGTCCTCGTGGGCGAGTGGTATTCGAATCATGCAGCATGGGAAAACGACCCTGGCTGGTGGGGATGGGGCGGCCGAAGAAACTACCTGTTCGCCGACGGCCATGTCGAGAACGTGCCATCTGACGAGATCCTCCCCGCCCACGACGGAAACCCAAACCCCTGCCTAACTGTCCACGGCATTGCTGGCAGGGACATACAGTGACGATTCGAGGCCGCCTTTGAGCCACTTGCGCTTTGGAGTGCGGCGTCATGACGCCGCACTCCAAAACAGGCTATTTTGCAAATGCCGCTGCCTGTTCTCTATTGACATTTCCGGTGATTATGGCGCACACTATAGTTTGAAATACGTGATTTTTGGCCCCATGGGTGTGTGTTGCGAAATGGGAAACTCCGCGGAGAGGTTTGTTGCTATGTCGCACGTATCCGGCAGGTTATTGGCTTTGGCTGTGTTGTTCTGCGGCATTTTCGTCAGCGGCTGTCCGTCGTGGATTCCAACCGAGCCGGAGGTGACCGGACCGACCGCGGATTTTAGCGCGCAACCCACCAGCGGCGGCCCGGCTCTGGAGGTGCAATTCTCCGATAAGTCGCAACCCGGTTCTTCGCCTATCAGCAAGTGGGTGTGGGATTTCGGCGATGGCACCAGCCCGGGCACCGAGCGTAACCCCTTGCATACGTATTACCAGGTAGGCGCCTTCACGGTTTCACTGACGGTGACCACCGCCGTGGGCAGCGACAGTGTCAGCAAGGACGCCTGCGTCAATGTAAAGGCGGTATCTGTGGGGCCCTCTTGTCGCTTCTCAGCGGCCCCCACGTTCGGCGAACCACCGTTGACCGTGGAGTTCAGGGATAAATCGGAGTCCGGCACTGCACGGATTACCGCCTGGGAGTGGGATTTCGGCGATGGGAAGACCGGTACCGAAAAGGGTCCTCGGCACATCTATGCTGAGGTAGGTGTTTACACGGTTTCGTTGACCGTGACGAGCGCCGATGGGTCTGATACCGCCGTAGAAGCTGACTTGGTAACAGTGGTGGTGTTCCCCGAAGCGGATTTTTCCGCCGACCCCGCGTCCGGCGAAGAGCCGTTGACCGTGAAGTTCACCGATGAATCCGAGCCTGGCAGCGCACCTATTACCAGTTGGCGGTGGGATTTCGGCGATGAGGATACCAGTGCCGAACAACATCCCCGGCACACTTACCAGGAGGGCGGCGCCTACGATGTCGCCTTGACCGTCACCACCGACGACCAGAACGTGAGCGACACGGAGACCAAGACCGGCTTTATCAAGGTCGTCGCGTATCCCCAGGCCGACTTCGAGGTGTCCGAGCGCGAGCCGCTCGTTGACACCGAGGTGTCGTTCTGGGACCGCTCGGACCCGGGGTCCTCGGAGATCACCAAGTGGCTCTGGGACTTTGGGGACGGCCACAAAAGCCCCGAGCAGAATCCCGTACATGCGTATGGGTTTGGGGATGTTTACGACGTTTCGTTGACCATCACCACGGCTGATGGCCAGGATACAGAACTGAAGGCAGGTTTCATTACAGTAATCGCACCGCCCAAGGCCGACTTCGACATTTCCCCCTTGTTGCCTTTGGTTTTGGCCGAGGTAAGCTTTACGGACCTCTCGAACCCAGGTACGGGAGAGATTACTGAATGGTCGTGGGATTTTGGCGATGACACGCTCAGCACAGAACAGAATCCAAAACATACCTACACGGCACAGGGCATTTACACCGTGTCTTTGACCGTGAAAACCCAGTACGGCGCCGACCCGGTCGATAAGTCCATCGAGGTAATTAGTCCGCCCGCCGCAGGCTTCACCATCAGCAAGACGGATGTCAATGTGGGCGAAGAGGTGGAGTTCACCGATACGTCCGATTCTACCGGTGTGGGTATTGACACGTGGGCCTGGGCCTTCGGCGATGGCAGCACCAGCAACGAACCGAATCCTACCCATACCTATACTGCGCCGGAAACATATCCGCCTGGAACATATCCGAAGAGATACACCGTGACCCTGACCGTGACCGCCGGCCGTGCCAGCGATACAGCGACAGGGACCGTTACGGTGCACATCCCGCCAGTGGCCGATTTTGCTGCGGACGAACTGGAGCCCTTTGTCAACACGCAGGTGGAGTTTACGGACCAGTCCGATCCGGGCTCGTCGGCGATCGCGCAGTGGCAGTGGGACTTCGGCGACGGCGGTACCAGCACCGAGCGAAACCCCGCTCATACCTATACGGCAGCAGGGACCTACACGGTTACGTTGACCATAACGGACGCTGTGAATCAAGTCAGTGAAGAGAAAGTCGACTATATCAACGTGATTTCGCCTCTCGAGGCCAGGTTCACCGTTCTCGGGGTCGGTGAACAGACGCCCGAGGTTACGGTTGAGGTCCACACGGCGGTGCAGTTCACGAACCTTTCAACGCCGGGCACTGCGGACATATCCGATTTGGAATGGTATTGGGACTTCGGCGACGATTCGAGCAGCACCGAGCAAAGTCCCAGCCATACCTATCACACGCCCGGTGATTACGATGTTTCCCTGACCGTCACGGACCCGTCGGTCTCGGGCGGCGGTCCGCTCGAGGATACACTCGAGAGGCCAGGCTACATCCACGCGGCCTATTTCCCGCCTGCACCGAATTTCCAGGCCGAGACCACCACGCCGTGGACCCAAACGCCGATCCGGTTCGAGAATCTGACCGATCCCGGCTCCGCGGACATCGAGGACGTCACCTGGCTCTGGCGTTTCGGCGACGGCCAGACCAGCACGGAATTTGAGCCCGAGCACGCATACCAGTATCCCGCGACCTTCACGGTCTCTCTGACGGCCACATCGGCCTATGGCGAGGAGACCCTGAGAATCGAAGGTTACATCACGGCCTCCATCGAGCCGCCCACGGCGGATTTCGATGTGTTCGATGAGGCCTATTTAACGCCCGGATTGTCCGAGACCATTCGGTTCCGGGACCTCTCGACCGGCGGCCTCGGTGAGATCGTCGCCTGGGAATGGGATTTTGGCGATGGCGCCACCAGCAACGACCAGCACCCCTACCACAGCTACGCTACCAACGGCGCGTTTGACGTATCGCTGACGGTCACCACGGACGAGGACACGTCTGATACGGTAACGAAGGCGGAGTACATTCATGTGGGAGCCATTCCGCCCACGGCCATGTTTACGGTCTCCGACACCAATCCATATCGCTGGGAGATGCTCCAGTTTACGGACCTGTCTGACCCCGGTACCGGGCCCGTCACTGAGTGGAGGTGGGAATTCAGGATGTGGGCCCAGGATTTGGAGGTGGCAGGGGAGCCGTTCGTGTGGGCCCCTATCAACGAGGTCGAGTTCGATGAGACTGAGGGCGCTTACGTTTGGCGACATGAAGTTATCGAGGAACTGCTGCCTCCGCAACCTTTCATCAGCTACGGCCAGCATCTCTCTTACATTCTTATGCGCCCGGGCCGGTATCAGGTCACATTGACGGTGAGGACGCCCGTAGGGTCGGACCATACATCGGATACGATCAACGTCCGCAATGTCTATCCACATGCCGATTTCGAGGTGAACAAGACGCTCGTGCTGGCGGATTTCCCATTTGAACGGGTCGAGTTCACCGATGCCTCCAGCATCGAAGGCAACGCGGAAATCAGGAGCCGCGGGTGGAAAGTCTGGCAGGGCGACCCAACAGACATTCCACCTTACTGGCGGACTTTGAGCAACGATGAGGTCTTCGTAAGTACCCAGTTCGACGGTTTTAACTATCCATTCTACGAGCCGGGCATTTACCACGCACATCTGGGCATCTGGGCCACCGGGTTGGAGGACCCCGGCGACCCGTACAGCACGTACCACACGACCTCCTGGGCGGGGGACTCGATTACGAAAGTCGAGATCATCGAGTCACGTGTGGCAAGCAAGCTGGACGAACACGTGCACATGCCGCCAGAGTTCGCCGGGTTCGCACCACAGTGCACGAAAGTCGCCACCATTGCCGGTGGGAACTACACGGCCTACGTCCTGAATCTGCTGGCTCACCAGTGGAATGTTTATACGGGTGGTGGGGGCCCCGTGTGGGAGCATTGGGTCTCCGTCATCGTGCCCCACTCGCTCTCGAACGAGACCGCGCTCCTGTACCTGGCGGATGGTACGAGAGACGACCCGCAGCCGACTGCCGTGGACCCGACCCTGGTCAAATTCGCCGATGCGTCCGGGTCGACGGTCGTAGTGCTGCACGGGACGCTCTACCAGCCCATACAATTCGAGGATACCGACGAACCGCTCGCGGGCGACGACCTCATCGCCTATAGTTTCAATCAATTCCTACAGGGTTATGCTTACCCTAATGCCGAGTTCACGGCGGCGCCCAGGGACGGTAAGGCCCCGTTGCAGGTGGACTTCTCAGACCAGTCCAGCCCTGGCGATTACCCCATTACGAGCTGGTTGTGGGACTTTGGCGACGGTAGAACGAGCAGCCTGCGGGACCCGAGCCATATATATACCGCCTCTGGAATCTACACCGTCTCCTTGACCGTAACCTCGCGCGCAGGGAGCGACACGGAGACAAGAACGGGCTACATCCTTGTCGGCGAGCAGTGTCCCGAGCATTCGCTGTTCGGTCAACCGCCCGCCGAGCCCGAGGACACGTGGTATAGCCCCACCAGTGATGAAGGGACAGGTGATCTTTACTATGAACTCTTCTCGGGCGTTGAAAGCCCAATCGAAACGATTTGCTGGTGGGGCCTGAACGTCAAGGGTGTAGGCGAAGGCGAGGGCGAGGGCGAAGGCGAAGGCGAGGGTGAAGGTGAAGGCGAGGGCGAAAGCAACATCTCCATCGAGCGTGTAGTGCCTGCCGCAGGGCCCATGAGGGGCGGGCAAATCGTCACGATCATCGGCAGCTTCCCGGTTGCCGAACCCATTACTACGATCGAGGAAGCCGAGGCTGCCTTTAGCGTCTTTTTCGGCAACAGTCGGGCATTTTTCTCTGATTGGGCTCCGGTGATCATAACCCGCACGACCATTTACGTGATTACGCCTCCGTCCGCTAGCCTCGGCCTGGTCAACGTGAGGATTGTAGACATTGCCGACCCAACCAACTACGCGGTGCTCGAGGACGGGTACGAATACCTGGAAAGCGCTCTGCCGTGCGAGCGGGACCCGGATATATATAGAATTACGTTCTACGAGGATGTCGATGGCGTGCCGGGCGATGTAATTGCCGACTACGCGATGGCGCCCACGAAAGAAGAGACGGGACTTATCTATGACGATGTACTGCCGCTCTACAGATACAGCGTGGTTCTCCCCGAGCCTGTCGACCTCAACCCTGACGTTGCTCCCGGCGAGCCCCTTGAACGGACCTCCGGCTGGGTGTCTATCCAGGGAATGGGTGATGCGAGTTGCCTGTTCATGTGGATGAGTTCGGAGACGGGCGACGGTTCGGCCCTGACGAGCTCGATAGAATCCCCCGAGCCTTCTGCCGTGGAATTCGACCTGAGTCTGTGCCTGACAGGTCCTGAAGGCGAAGAGGAAGAAGAAGTTGAAAGGCGCGGACACAACCCGGACTGGATCGCCTTGTATCCCATGGTGAAGAGCGCAGTGGTCGCGATGGACAAGGTGCAAGAGTTTCTGGCGAATCCGGGCCAGGTGGGGCCGGGGTCTTCACTGAACATTCAAAACTTCGTCGTGGCGGGCGGCGGCAATTACGGTTGGGCCGCCTGGCTCACGGCGACCACCGACCCGCGCGTCAAGGCCATTATCCCCATGGCGTTCGACTGCCTCGCGCTCCACCAGCAACTGGCGCACCAGTATGAGTCGCTTTCGGGACGCTATTCGGAGGCCTGGGCCTCGTTTATGGACGCCCCGCCAGACGGCTCGGATGTCATCAGCAGCATCGTAGACGACCTCCCCTTCGGCCCGACGCTCGGCGGGGCCTTGACAGCGAGGCAAACGCGCAAATTCCTCGAACGCATGACCCGCATCATCATGTACGATGTGGATTCGCCCGGTGTGGGCGATGACACCGCGCACCTGGGCGACCTAAGCTATCTGCTGCTCAAGGACCCGCCAGTTCCCCTCCATTGGGACGTCAAGGGTCGGCTCTCGTGGCTGGGCGGATACGGCGTCGACATGAGCGATTCCATCGCTGCCATCGGCGACGAGGACACGGAAGACACGATCGTGTACGACTGCGCCAATCCGGGTGCAGATGACATCGAGCGTGCCAGAACAGTCCGCGAGCTCGTGGGGTCTCTGGGGTATCCTTTGTTCGCCGGCGGCCGGCTTAGCGACATCATGCAGGACCTCGAGGACGCCGAGGAGGCGCGTCTCAATGCCAACGCCGCATCCTGGCTGCTGTACCTTACGGACCCAATTTACTACAGCGACTCCTACACGTATTTGATCGAATGGTGGAGCGAGTTCGGTTCGCGCTTGCGCATCCCGAAACTGCTGTTGAATGCAACAGGCGACACCTACTTCATGCCTGATTCATCGCAGTTGTACTTCGGCTATATCGACCAGCCGAAGTGGCTTCGGTATTATCCGAACATGGGGCATGAACTGGACGGAGGGTATATCAACACCTTGTTTGGCGCCTTGCCGTGGTACTACGCGGTAGTCGCGGGCGAATCACTGCCCCACTACTCCTGGAACGTGATCGTCGAGGGCAGGATGGAAGTGACGGTTGATGGCACCCCGGCGCCGAGCGAGGTCAACCTCTGGAGCGCCACAAGTCGGTATAACGACTTCCGCCGGGATGAATCAATGAATCTCGATGTGCAGCACGGGCTGCCATTGCCGCAGTGGACCAGCAGCGTCCTAAGCCCGGTAGGGCCGAACAGGTATCTCGTCTATATCAGCAAGAAGCTGGTGGACTACACTGCGTTCTTCATCGAGGTGGTTTACAACTTTAATGGCAACGAAATTGTCTTTACTACGGACATCGAGATCGTAACGCCAGACACACCACTCGATCCGGACGAACCGGGCGACATCACGCCGCCGGTGGCTGATTTCAGGGTGGATAACCGCACGCCCACGCCCGGCCAAGAGATTCAGTTTACCGACTTATCCTCGCCTGGCTCGTCTGAGATCACCGACTGGCTCTGGGAGTTCGGCGACGGCGACACCAGCACGGAGCCCAATCCCGCGCACGCCTACAGCGCCCCAGGCCCGTACACGGTCACATTGACCGTTGCGGCAGAGGCCTATCCAGGCGAACCGGACAAGTTGACGCGCGTCGCTTACATCACGGTCTTGGACCCACTGCCCACGGCGGACTTCTATGCCGATGAGACCGAGGTGCTTGTCGGCGAGCCAGTCCAGTTCAGGGACCATTCCACCCGAGGCGAGGACAATTCACCGATCGTGGCGTGGGAGTGGGACTTCGGCGATGGCAGCGAGCCCGCGACCATACAAAACCCTGTGCATACCTACCAGGAAGGCGGCACCTACGATGTTTCCTTGACCGTCACTACGCAGGCGGACTGGCGCCATACGGCGATCAGGGCCCACTATATCCACGTAACCGTGGCCAGCGAGGACATGAGCGAGTCGTTCTACGACTACATCGATGCGGACGACCCGAACTACACCTATCAGTTGCGCCAATCGGTTACCGGGTCGGGCTACACCCAGCATATCCTCCGCATGACCTCGCAACAGTGGCGCTCGGATGATGAAGTTTCGCCCCACATTTGGGAGCATTGGCTGACTATTGTCGAGCCCGATAACCGCCAAACCGATTCGGCGCTGCTGGTTGTGGCGGGCGGCCCGAACACGAGTACCACTGCGTCGACGGGGTACTCCGACCTGCTTGCCGTGTTTGCTCGGAGCACCAACTCCGTCGTTGCCTTGCTCGAGCAGGTTCCCAGCGAGCCACTCGAGTTCACCGATGAGGCCTTTGCGCGCACCGAGGATGCCATTATCGCGTACAGTTTCGACAAGTTCCTGACGGGCTATGACCAAGGCGTCCCGGACGGCGCCTGGCCCGTGCTCCTGCCCATGGTCAAGAGCGCCGTCCGCGCCATGGACACGATCGAGGAATTCCTTTTCGAGCAAAGGGGCGTTGTTGTCGGTGATTTCGTGGTAACCGGGGCCTCGAAGCGGGGCTGGACCACCTGGCTCACGGCCGCGTACGACGCCAGACAGGACCGACCACGTGTCAAGGCCATTGTCCCAATGGTAATCGACGTGCTGAACATGGACGTCCAGATGGACCATCACCGCCAGGCGTATCGGAACTATTCGCCGAACGACTCGGCCTACCATATGTATGGCGGCTATTCTGAGGTAGTCCATGATTACGTCGAGCTGGGAATCTTTGACAAGTTCTACACCACGGGCGGCCAGACCCTGCTGAGCATCGTGGACCCCTACGAGTTCCGCGACCTGTTGACCATGCCGAAGTTTATCGTCAATTCCACGGGCGACCAGTTCTTCCTGCCCGATGCGGCGCAGTTCTACTTCTATGACCTGCCAGAAGGGCCGAACTATCTCAATTACGTCCCGAATACGGACCACGGTCTGGAGAACGATGAGGACATGCTCAACTCTTTCCTGGCCTTTTATAATGCCGTGCTCTATAGCTGCCCGATGCCGCAGTTCTCCTGGGCATACATCGACGATAACACGCTTCACGTCGAAACAAACTCGAGCCCGATCGAGGTCACGCTGTGGCAGGCGCACAACACGGCCCGGGACTTCCGCCTCCAGATTGTCGGCCCCGCTTGGGCGGGCACACCTCTCGAAGATGAGGGCGGCGGCGTTTACGAAGCTACTGTCCCCGACCCAGAAACCGGGTGGTGGACCGCCTACTTTGTGCAGTTGAAGTTCAGCGGCGCACTCCCATACACGCCGTATACGTTTACGACGCCCGTCAAGGTCGTGCCGGATGTCTATCCAGAGCCCTGAGCCGTTAGAACGTTGCGGACTTGACATCCCTTCGCGGCGTTTGCTATTGTGCAACCTCGCCGTCCGAGGGGCGGCGGTTCGTTTTTATATGGTCCCTGCTGGCGTAGCTCAGTTGGCAGAGCAACGGATTTGTAATCCGTAGGTCGGGGGTTCGACTCCCTTCGCCAGCTCCAGGTCTGCAAAAAGTCGAAACCGTGCAACGGGGTGGGTACAATACGGTGGTGGTGCGGAGCATGGTGGGTTGTCCGAGTGGTTAAAGGAGACGGGCTGTAAACCCGTTGGCGTATGCCTACGTTGGTTCGAATCCAACACCCACCACCAGTCTTGCTCGCAAGGATAGTTGCGCTCCGCGAGTGCGAATTGGGCGGGAATAGCTCAGTTGGCTAGAGCGTCAGCCTTCCAAGCTGAGGGTCGCG
>CAYRLQ010000137.1:2980-10538 GCA_964425145.1 uncultured Nitrospiraceae bacterium | reverse complement strand
TGGTTGATGGGAGATTTCACCACGAAGGGCACGAAGCACACGAAGAATGGGATTTCGGATATTTTTTGAATAAATACGGCGTTCAATATGATGAGGCGTACGTATGGGACTAAATGATGGATCGGGCTTTCAGCCCTTGGTATTTAAATGTTCTCTGACCTGGGGTGTCGCCCCAGGCTGTTATGGATTCGGGCCGTTGGCCCTACCTTGGGCCAATTGGAAATATAGGTCAGTATCCAACAATGAAAATTCACTTGACGCGCGCTGACGGGACGTGCAAGTGATTTTCGTCGTTGAATAGCGAATTGAGAATGCGCCAGCGGAGTTTTTTGAGAGCACTTGGCCTGAGCGCGGCGGGTATTTGGTGACCGGGGGATGTACCTGCCGTACCGTGAAGGAAAGAGGGTGTCCGAAAGGGAGCAAAGACAAGGCCAAGAGGACACCCCGAGGGAAGCATCGGCCACCAACCGAACAAGCGGAATGAATAAATGGTTACTGTCCCCATTTGTAAGAACCAATGCCAAAGCGAATTAAGTATACTGTCCCCGGAATTCGACAATATTTCGCCGTCCGTCACGATGCATATTAATGGCGATGACGTGTGGAGTGCATGTGAGTAGATAAATCGTTAAGTGCTAATCCATGTGACGATTGTGGATTTCGCAAATGACTCAGCTTGAATAGCTATTGACGCAAATATGTCCCAGATGTATACTTGCATAACATGCAAAACACAAGAAGGGAGGAACTCTCGTATGAAGCACGTACAGCCACGTTATGTCTGTTATCTAGTTGATTCTTCACTACCCCTTGTTTTCGCCCTAACACTGGCCGTTGTTTTTAGCCTAACCGGCTGTATGACTGTTCAGTCAACCGAAAAATTCTATACGGCCAGAACAACGGATATCTATCCCGAAAAGCCAAAGGATTTTACTGCACCGATACTTGACCGATATCCAGATCAACCGTACAAGATAATTGGTAACCTCTCGTTTAGTGCAACGCGGGGATATAGCTATATGGTTAAGGCAATGCGACACAATGCACGCATTCACGGCGCCGATGCAGTTGTGCTGAAAAGTACAGATTCTCAACAAGAACAATATACCTACTACGTGCCAGGCTATACTACGTACAAACCCGTTACGACCTATCACTCCGGCTCAGTCTATTCTTCAGGCAGTTCCTCGGCAAGTGCCGATGTCTATGGTTCTGGCGGATACGCCTACGGTAGGGCAAGCGGTACGAGCAGTGGTTCAGGCTACTACTCAGGAACAACGAGAACCTATGTACCCGAGTACCATCCAGGCTATACCGGCATCGGTACTCGTGTTCGAATCTCTATAGATGCTGATATGGTAGTTTTCAGGTAACGGGTTAGCGGCCGAGTGACAGTAACTCCTGGTCACTTAAAATGAGATTCAATGACAACTGACAGTAACTCCTGATCAGTCATGAAAGGTCCGTGTGGGCAGTTGGTAACGTATCTTGTTTAACAGCGGTTGGTGGTTCGGCTCTCTCCTTCGGAGAAGGGACAAATGGGGAGATGCGCCAGGATAAGCCGGCAAGGTGTAGCGAATGGAAGTTTCGCACAGCGAAGGTGTAGCGAACCACGCTGGCCCCGAGTCATGGCGGGACAACCGAGAGGGTGTACTGCAAGCGTTGACAGGGGAATGTGCGGGCAGGGTATTGAGCCGCGAAATTTGTAATCTGGGGTGCCGACGTTCTTCCCTTATGCGGAAGGCCACACCGCGTGCATCGCTAGCCTGGATTTTCGCCTAAAGTAATTATCCCCTAATATTGGTCGGGATGGAAGTGTCATCGGATTTTGGGGATGAATAAATGTGGACAGTAACCATTTTTATGAAGTGTCTTGCTCTGCTCTTTCCGGAGAATGAAACGCAGAGGCGCGGAGGAAAAGGGGGATTCTTCTCTTGTTTTCGGCGCATTTGTGATAGAGTAGTGGCATGGTTTCTGCGGCAAGAGTCTCGGAGAGGCGCTCTTATCTGCGTGCGCCGGATAAAAATGGCTACTGTCCCCATTTGTGCCATTTTTACGGGACCGAAGCGGCTTTTTTCGCCAACATCTCGCGAAGAACAGGCTCGAGACCGTCGGCGTACAGGCGATTCGCCGTCACATTGGGGTGGTCGTCGTGGGGCATCAAGCTGAATGCTCCGTCTCCACCGAAATCAACCGCAATGTCCACCGTCGAAAGGCCCCGTGCCCGGCAAAACGCCAATATGTCCGTCGTCAACGGGTGAATATCAATGCCCGCCACGATCAGCCCCACCCCATGGGCCGCGCACACACGGGCAAACTCCTCGACCAACGCCTTGCTCACGTCGTGGCTGCGAATGACGTACTGTTCCAACAACAAGTCGCACTTCTCCTCCAGCGAGTGAACCAACGCCGACTGCCGCATGAAGGGCACACCCTTGTACTCCACCGAACTCATGCGAACCCGGAGCCGACCGTCTCGCCCGAGCCGCGCATAGGGCTGTTGGAGCGGCCCCAGCGTGTTGTAGTAGAAGAAGCCTTTACGCCAGTGACTCAACAGCGTGTTCCGCTCGTCGTGGAATTCAGCGTAGGTCAACACCGCCACGCGAGGAGCAGGGCGCTCCTCGAACGCCTGCTGCAACTGGATGAGCGATTGGAGCGTCCCGTAACCACACTGGCCGAAATTCACCACCCCATACTCGGGAAAACGCTCCTGAAGCATCCACGGGAACGTCTCGTCGTCATTGAGCCCCATCCCGTACGTGAACGAACAACCGAAAACCCAGATCGACGGCTGGGTTGGGACATCGGTGGCACTCACCGGGCCCGTCGCGCGTAGACCTGTTTCATCATGGGTGGCGCGAACCGTGTAGCCGTCGGGGAACTGGATGGTCAGCGCGCCGGGAACATGGACGAATCCCAACTTCGCGGCGCGCCGAAACAGTTTGCCGCCCGGCTCGATCTTCATCCCGAGGACCGTGCGGGCGCGCCACGGTGTGCGTCCTCCGGCCCGCATGATGACCTCGCCCAACACGACAACTCCGACCCACAAGAGAACGAGGAACGCGAACCAAAGCAGGGCCCGCTGCGCGCGAGCCAGGGTCCTGTACTTGCGCTCAAGGCTCATGAACGATTCTCCCTAGCGTCGTTCGGCCCCGTAATAAATCGTAATAAATCGGGACAGTAACCATTTTTATGAAGTGCCTTGCTCTGCTCTTTCCGGAGTAATGAAACGCAGAGGCGCAGAGGATTCTTCTCCTGTTTTCGGCGCATTTGTGATGGAGTAGTGACATGGCTTCTGTGGCTGACAGTCTCGGAGATGCGCTCTTATCTCCGTGAGCCGGATAAAAATGGTTACTGTCCCCATTTTTCGAATCGCCTAGTCCCTTCTTGGATGCCGGGCGGACAGAAACAGGCCGCGCGCGTTTTCGGTGGTTTGGCGCGCGAAATTGTCGAATGGCACGCCCTTGAGGTCGGCCAACAGGCGGGCTGTATGCTGGACGTAGATGGGTTCGCAGCGTTTGCCGCGGACGGGTTGCGGGGCGAGGTAGGGGCTGTCGGTCTCGACCAGGAGCCGGTCCATGGGGACCGCCAAGGCCGCTTCGCGCAAGGGCGTGGCCTTGGGGAATGTGACGTTTCCGGCAAATGAGATGTGGAACCCCCATGTCAGGCAGCGTTTGGCGAAGGCGGCATCACCGGAAAAGCAATGCATAACCCCACCGGCCAGCCGTCTGTGGCAGGCCTCGAGAATCGGCGTGATGGCTTCATACGCGTCGCGGCAGTGGATGACCACGGGCAGGGCCAGCTCGCTCGCCAGGTCCAATTGTGCGCGGAAGGCGGCTTGTTGGCGCTCTCGGGGGACATGTTCGTAATAGTAGTCGAGGCCGACCTCGCCGATTGCGACCACGCGCGGTTCCCCGGCCAGTTCTCGTATATCCGCGAGCGCGCTCGCGTCGACGGCTTCCGCGTGATGGGGATGGATGCCCACCGTCGCGTAGACTCGGTCGCGGGCCAATGCCACGGCGGCGCGGCTCGTCTCGAGCTCATCCCCGGCGACCACGATCCACTCGAGTGTCTCAAGCGCGCGGCCGACCACGGCCTCGCGATCGTCATCAAAGGCGGCGCCCTGTACGTGACAGTGCGCGTCGACCAGCGCCATCAGCCGACGCCCCCGGTTTCGCCGCCGGTACCGCCCTGTGCGGACTTCCGCCGCCGCTTCTTCCGCCGCCGGCGCGATTTCCGCCGCGACGACTTCTTTGCGGGTTGAGCCCCCTCTTGCTCTTGGGCAGTCACCGGGGCCACAGCGGCCCGTTCCGCGAGGCGCTCCGGCTCCGCCTCGCTTTTAAGGCCATTGCCATCCGAGGGTCCCACCACGGTGGGTTCCTCAGCATCCGTTTCCAGGGCCGGCTGGGTCCGGGCCTTCTTCTCATCTTCGTACTGCTCGTTTTCGAAGCCCAGACAGCACATTAACCGGCCGCATTGCCCGCTGATCTTTTCAGGGCTGAGCGACAGGTTCTGCCGTTTGGCCATCTTCATCGAGATGGGCATGAACTCGCGCAGCCACGTCCGGCAGCAAAGCAGGCGGCCGCACTCCCCAATACCGCCGATCATCTTGGCTTGGTCGCGGACCTGGATGTGGCGCAGCTCGATGCGGGCCCGGAGCGCGTGGGCCAGGTCGCGCACGAGTTCACGGAAGTCGACGCGCTGTTCCGCCGTAAAATAGAAGATCACTTTGTGCCGGTCGAACATGTACTCGACATCGACCAGCTTCATCGGCAGGTCTTTTTCCTCGATTTTGGCCGCGCAGATGCTCCGCGCCTTGGCCTCGTCCCGGAGAAGCTGCTCAAATGTACCCAGGTCGTTTTCGGTGGCTTTGCGAATAACCTGCATATCGATCCGCTTGGCCATCTCCTCTGAGCACGGCTCCGGTGACGCGACACACGTGCCGTATTCGAGGCCGCGGTCGCTGCGGACAACGCAATGCATGTCGCGTTCGACCAGAACGTTCTTGCACAGAAACGTAAACACACGGCTCGGCTTGCGCAGCCTCACCCGGACTGTCTGCATGGTTCACACTCCCGACCGCGCCAGTGTGAAGAAGAGGTCGCGAAAGACCCGTTCTTCCTTGATGAATCGCTCCAAATAGATGCGCGCTTTCTCGATGGCCGCGACCGTCTGCTCGAGTGGGGCGGCGCCGGGCGCGGCCGCTTCCAACCGCGCAATCTGGTCACGATTCAACACGTGCGACGCATCGCCCATAACGGAGTAGACTGCCACATCGCGGTACCATGTCTCCAACAAATAAAGGTATTCCATTATATCACGGCGGTACTCGGCATCGACCCGGGCCTTCTCCTCGGCCTTGATCGACTCGATATCCTCGCGCGAGGCATCGACCAGGCCCGATTCGTCGAGGCCGGCCTTCGCAGCGATCTGTTCCCGCTGGGCGGCGAGGTGTTTGGCGAACTCCTCAGCCAACGCGAGCGGGTCATCGCCGTCGGCGAGCCGCCGGCTCACCTCGAGCGCGACCGCACGCTTCTCGGAATCGACCAGGTCGAGCGCGCGCGACACTTGCCCCTGTGAGAGCCCGGCGATGGACTGGGCAAGGTCGGGCGGCAAATCCCGCTCGCGCCTCAGAATATCGGCAACGGTTTCCGGACGCAATGCGCCAAACCGAACCTGTTGGCAGCGCGACCGAATCGTGGGCAGAAGCACGCGCGGGAATTCCGTCACCAAGATAAACAAAGAGTTGCCCGGTGGCTCCTCGAGCGTCTTGAGAAAATGGTTCTGCGCGGCCGGGTTCATCCGCTCTGCATCGAGGATCACAAACACGCGCCACGCCGACTCGAACGCCCGCAACGCCGCGAACTCATTAATGCCCTCGACGGTCTCGACATTGATAACGCGCGCTCTGCGCACCGGCACCACCACCTTGACATCCGGATGGTTGCCACTGGTGACCTTCCGGCACGACAGACAGACGCCGCAGGCATCGGCATCCCCTTCGGCGCAGTTGACCGCTCTGGCCATCGCCATGGCGGTCAGGCGCTTGCCCACACCACTCGGGCCCCAGAACAGCAGGCCATTGGGAATCCGGTTCCTACGCAGCATATTCTGGAGCAGGCGAATGGGCACTTCCTGATCTCTGACGTCGCGAAAGCTCACCGCTCCTCCAATACCGCATCCACCAGTGCGCGAATCTCCGCCGCAATGGCCTCGATAGAGCGCGACCCATCTACCACGCGGATGCGCTCAGGCTCCCGCTCGGCCAAGCGGAGGAACTCCACGCGGACCCGCTCGTGAAACGCGAGCGTTTCCTTCTCGATCCGGTCTAAGACGCCGCCCGAGCTCCGGCGCAGTCCTTCTTCAGGGAAAAGGTCGATGAGGATGGTCAGCGCCGGCCAGACGCCGCACGTGGCAATCTCGTGCAGTTTCGAGACGACTTCGTCGGCCAGGCCGCGGCCCGCGCCCTGGTAAGCCGTGGTCGAGTCAGCGAACCGGTCGGACAGGACGATCTTGCCAGCGTCGAGCGCCGGACGGATGCGTTCGTGGACGTGTTGCGCCCGCGCCGCCTCGTAGAGCAAAAGTTCCGTAACCGAGACCATGCCGGAGTTGGCGGGGTCAAGCAGCAGATTGCGAATGGCCTCGGCGAGGGGCGTGCCACCGGGCTCACGTGTCACGACCACTTCGTGACCCTGTGACACAAGGTGCTGACGCAGTAACTCGATCTGGGTAGATTTCCCGCACCCCTCCACGCCCTCGAAGGTGATGAGCAGGCCCGTCATTCGCCCAGTACCTCGCGCCGGGCTTCCCAGCCCAAACGAAAAAACTCCTCCAGGGAATCAGGGGCGCTCGCGGCGATCATATCGCGAACGGCCGCCAGGTCGTCAATCAATGCGTCGATGCCCGCGAGGATGGCATCGCGGTTGGTCAGGCAGATGTCGCGCCAAATCTCAGGCCGGCCCGCGGCGATGCGTGTCATATCACGGAACCCGCTCCCGACGAGCGGTCGCACATCGCCTTGCCCAACAGCGAGCCGCGCCAGGCACGCCGACAACACATGGGGCACATGGCTGGTCCGTGCCATGAGGACATCATGCCGCACGGGATCGATTTCGATCACGGCGGCGCCGACTCCGCGCCAGAAGTCACGGACCACCTGCCGGGCATCAGGCGCCAGGTCTTCGCCTAGCGTTACAATCGTCACCGAACCGGCATAAAGGTTCGCGGCGGCATGCTCGGGACCGAACTTCTCCGAGCCGGCCATGGGATGGCTGCCTACAAACCGCAGGGGCTTCGGCCAGGTCTTCTGGGCATGTGCGCAGATTTCGCCTTTCGTGCTGGCCACGTCGGTCACCACAGTCCCCTCGGAACAAACGGGGCGAATCTCGTCCAGCTTGGCACGCACGAGGCCTGCGGGTGTGCACACGACGATGAGGTCGGCGCCTGCACTGGCCTCCCGCGCGTCAAGATAAGCTTCGTCGATGGCGCCCACATCGAGCGCCTTATCCAGCGAGACCTGCCGGTGGCCTACGCCACGGATCGCGCGCGCGAGGCCTCG
>CAYRLQ010000137.1:0-2970 GCA_964425145.1 uncultured Nitrospiraceae bacterium | reverse complement strand
GCCTCGCGCTTTCAAGGCAAGCCCCAGCGAGCCGCCAAGGAGGCCGACCCCAATGATCGTCACCGTCTCAAAGCGTCTCGTCATGGCGTCTCCCGGGCCACTGCGATGGCCTGCGGCAAGGTAAACGCCCCCACGTACAATGCCCGGCCGATGATTACCTCGTCTACACCGTCCGGCTCGAGCCGGCTCACGTTGCGCACGTCGTCCAGCGACGATACGCCCCCAGATGCCGTCACTGGAATGTCGACGGCCTGGGCCAAGGCCCGGGTCGCCTTGAGGTTCGGACCTTGCATCATGCCATCGCTAAGAACATCGGTATAAATAATGCGGGCCGCGCCCGCCCGTTCGACTTGGCGCGCAAATGCCACCGCATCGGTTTCAGTGACCTCAAGCCAGCCATGCAACGCAACTCCCCCCCCCCTGGCGTCGATACCGACGGCGATCTTACCCGGAAACGCTTCAGACGCGGCCAAGAGCAAGTCGGGGTCGCGATAGGCCGCCGTGCCGAGTATCACGCGCTGGGCCCCGGCGCCGATAACCGCGCGAACTGTGTCCATCGTGCGAATACCACCGCCCAGCTCGAAGGGCACCCCCGCTGCGGCCAGCGCATGTATCTGTTCTTCCACGCAGGACTGACCCGCTTTGGCGCCGTCGAGGTCCACGATGTGGATGATCTCGCCGCCCAACCCGCGCCAGTGGACCGCCTGGGCCACGGGGTCCTCAGAGAACACCGTTTCACGGGCGTAGTCACCCTGAACCAAGTTGACGCATAAACCGCCACGAATATCGACCGCGGGGACGATTCTCATATTCAGGAGGCGCTATCCAGCTTCGCCTTGGCCAGTTCGACCAATTGCTCGAAGCTGGCTTCGTCTGTGGCGGCGATTTCGGCCAACACCTTGCGATTGATGTCTACATTGGCCAGTCTCAGCCCCTGAATGAACCGGCTATAACTCATCCCGCAGGCGCGGCTGGCCGCGTTGATGCGTGCGATCCAGAGCTTGCGAAAGTCGCGCTTGCGCGCCTTTCGGTCGCGATACGCGTACACGCCCGCATGTTCGACCGCCTGGAATGCGGTCTTATACAAGCGATGGCGGCTGCCTCGATAGCCGGAGGCCTGCTTGAGAACCTTCTTGCGCCGGCGGCGCGATGCCGCGGCATTGCTTGCTCGTGGCATGATACAAATCCCTCTTCTCAAGCCGCTCTTCGAGCGGATTTACCATTATTCCAATGGGGAAACGACTGAGCCAGATAGCACCCTAATAGGGCAACATCTGCTTGACTTCACGCCTGTCCGCGGCGCTCAACGCAGTGCTCTTGCGCAGTCTCCGGCGCCGTTTGGGTGATTTGCCCGTCATTAAGTGCCGGCCAAATGCCCTGTGCCGCTTGATCTTGCCGTGCTTGGTCTTCTTAAAGCGCTTCGCAGCGCTTCGATTGGTCTTCAGTTTTGGCATACTACTGCCCTCCATGCAGCCAACGGACACCGCCTTCATGGCGGAACACGGCACCACAGGGCTGCACCACGCAAACCATCGTGGCAAGCCCTTACATGCCCGAGCTCTGGTCGCGTGCCAACCTAACGCAACGGCGACAGCACCAGCATCATGTTCCGGCCTTCCAGTCGGCTCTGGCTGGGATCGAAAGCCGGCTGGCCCAGGTCCTCAGTCGCCTCGACCACGCGCTGAAGAATGTCCCGGCCGAATTCCGGATGCGCCAATTCCCGGCCTCGAAACATGATCGTGATCTTGACTTTGCTCCCCTCTTTGAGAAACTGCCGCACGTGATTGGTCTTGAAATCAAAATCGTGCGGGTCAATCTTCGGCCGGTACTTAATCTCTTTGACTGTGATCTGGTGTTGGTGCTTCCGGGCCTCCTTCGCCCGTTTGCTCTGTAAATACCGGTACTTCCCATAGTCCATGATTCGGCACACAGGCGGCGTGGCATTGGCGGCCACTTCAACCAGGTCCAACTCGCGTTCTTCCGCCTCCCGTTGCGCATCCTGGGGGCTCATAATACCGAGTTGGCTTCCCTCTTCGTCGATTACGCGAACCTGCCTCGCGCGAATCATCTCGTTGACACGAACCTTATCGTGCGTTTTTACGATTGATGGAACCTCCTCTGTTGTTGGGCGCTAGCCCACTGCTCACATACGGCGCACCGTGGACCTCCAACCCCACGATACCGCACAACAAAAAACCGGCAGAGCGCCCCAGCGCTCGGCCGGAAAAACGGCGTCCTACCGCCATCGTATCCCATGTGAACCTTACTGGCAGGCACTTCACGCCGCCGCAAGGTGAGAAGCCGGCGCCCCTACTTGCGCATTGGACCATCGACCCATCGCAACTGAAACTCTACCACACACACGAACGGATGTCAAACCTTTTGCGTCCTTGGTAATACGTATCAGGTCCGGGTCACATCGCAAGAACTCCGGAGCCCGCCCTCCCGACAGCATCATCCTCGAGCTCAACACCTCCAGCTACCGGATGTACCAAGCGAAGAAGAACAAGAAGGAGGGACAATGAGAGGACCACACTGTGCTACTACAGCCCACACTCCCCCATGAAGGGCGTGACCACCATCCAAAACCGAGACTACATAGCTCAACCCAAGCCACTCGTGCTAGCATCGGCGAACGGAAGCTTTAATTGTCGTCGGACGTGCCCGGGCCTTCCGTTTGTGGCGCATCGTAAACCCACGGGAATGGCAGGTAAAGACAACCCCCCTTTGGCTTGTCCTCGTAAGTTACTGATAGGGCGGAACTTATATGGCGGGAGCGACGAGACTCGAACTCGCGACCTCCGGCGTGACAGGCCGGCGTTCTAAACCAACTGAACTACGCCCCCGGTGTTAATGCGAACACATTACCTTAATGACTAAACCAGTATATCACGTGGAAACGACAAGAATCAATTCCCCGTATCGCGCCATCTAAAATCTTACCCAAAGGTGTATGCTCCTGCCATTTGT
>CAYRLQ010000136.1:4889-10570 GCA_964425145.1 uncultured Nitrospiraceae bacterium | reverse complement strand
GTGACTCGGCCCCGGACTTTCCCACCGGTGGCATCCTCTATGGGACAGGAAGGTTGCTCCAGGCGTATCGGACCGGCCGGGGCCGAGTCACGGTCCGGGCCAAGGCCTCCGTCGAGTCCAATAAGAAGACCGGCAAAGACAGCATCATCGTCCACGAGATTCCCTACCAAGTGAATAAGTCGCGCCTCATCGAGACCATTGCCAATCTCGTGCGCAATAAGGTCATCGAGGGCATCACTGACCTACGCGATGAGTCCGATAAGGAAGGTATGCGAATCGTCATTGAGTTGCGCAAGGGCGAAGAACCGCAAGTCGTCCTCAATCAGCTCTACAAAAACACGCCTATGCAGGACACCGCCAGCATTATCATGCTGGCCCTGGTGAACAATACCCCGAAGGTTCTCTCGTTGCGAGAATTGGTCCATTACTACCTCAAGCATCGCGCCGAGATCATCGAGCGCCGCACCCGGTTCGACCTGGGGAAGGCGGAAGCCCGGCTGCATATCGTCGAGGGGCTGCTTAAGGCCATCGACCACATCGACGAGGTCATCGACGCCATCCGCCAGTCCAAAGACGTTGATGCCGCCCGGGCGATTCTCATGGAAGGCTTCGCGTTCAGCGAGGCCCAGGCCAACGCGATACTCGCCATGCGGCTGCGTCGGCTGACCGGACTCGAACGCGAGGAGCTGGAAACGGAATACAAAGACCTTATCAAGGAAATCAAGCGGCTCAAGCAAATTCTGTCCAGTGACCGCACCATTCTGGCCGAAGTCCGCAAAGAGATTCTCGCCGTCAAGGAAAAATACGGCGACGCGCGGCGCACCGAGATTCTCAGCGAGACTTACGAGTTCTCGGTCGAAGACCTCATCGCCGACGAGGACATGGTGGTCACCGTGTCGAACCAGGGCTATATCAAGCGCTTGCCCGTGAGCACCTATCACAAGCAGCACCGCGGAGGCCGCGGTGTCGCCGGCATGGACACCAAGGACGAGGACTTCGTGCAGGACCTGTTCATCGCCTCGGCACACCAGTACATGCTCTTCTTCTCGACAAAGGGCCGGGTTTACTGGCGCAAGGTGCATGAATTGCCCAAGGCCGCGCGCACGGCCCGCGGACGCGCTATCGTCAATCTCCTGAGCCTTGGCGGCGAGGAACGCGTGACGGCTTGTCTGCCCTTACGCGACCTCAAAGAAGCAGACAAATACGTTTTTATGGTGACTGCCGAGGGCATAGTCAAAAAGACCCCGCTTAAAGCCTTCAGCAACCCACGCGCCGCGGGGATAATCGCGCTCGAACTCACCAATGGCGACGAACTTATCGACGTTCAGATCACCTCCGGCGAGGACAACATCCTCATCGCTACTCATTTCGGCATGGCCATCCGCTTTCCCGAAACAGATGTGCGCCCCATGGGCCGAAGCGCTCGCGGCGTCATTGGTGTTCGCCTCGCGGAGAACGACCGGGTAATCGGGATGTCCCTCGCGGGCGAGGAAATGACCGTGCTGAGCGTCACCGAAAATGGCTTTGGCAAGCGCACTAAGGTAGGTGAATACCGCATGCAACACCGTGGCGGGCGGGGCATCATCAACATCAAGACCACCGATCGCAACGGTAATGTCGTAGGGATGCTGACTGTCGACGACCGTGATGAAATCGTCGTGGTCAGCACGGATGGCATCATCATTCGCACCGCCGTCAAGGACATTAGAGTGGTCGGCCGCAACACCCAGGGTGTCAAGATCATGACACCCACCGAAGGCGCCAAAGTCAGCGCCGGCGCCCGCGCCGTTGCTGAGGCCAGGGAAGACGAGGTGACCGAAGCTCCCTCAACCGCCAGGTTCGTGTCCAAAAACGACGCCCAGTCGTGAGCAATGCGAAGAATCTGGCTTCACGCCCGCAAATCGCCCAGTTGAGGTCGTAGAAACTGTCGGGCGCAAACTGGGGTCACGGCGCGCATGAACGCAGGTACTCGAGGAGGTCCGTCTGGCGCCCGAGATCGTTCTGGATGTCGCCGCTCATGTTTACCGGCGGGCCTTTGTCCAGCATCGCCAGAAGCCCGCCGATGGCCTCAAACATGTCCTGTTGCGGAAACCCGTTGTCGCGCAGGTGGTGAATCAGTCGCAACGTCTTGAGCCCGTCGAACCAGCGGTGGAACTGTTCATGTAGGCCTCGGGCATGGGCACTGTGCTGCTTCAGCCGGCCCCAGGTGCGCTCGAAACAGTTTGCCTCCAGAAAGGCGCTTAACTGTGGACAGACCGCCTCCGCTCGAGACAGGAGGTCGTCCGATGAGGCCTCCAGGTGGTTCGCCACCACGGACAACCAATGCTTCAGAATCCGGTAGCTTTCCGGATGGTACAGCGAGTAAGCCACTTGCCCGCCCTCGTCGAATTGCCGCACACGGGGGCCGGTGCCGAAGGGCACGCGCCCTGACGCCCGGCACGACGGGTAGACCGCTGTGGCGGCAATCGAGTGGACGCGGCCGGTCTTGATGAGTTGCTGGAGGAAATAGAAGTCTTCACCTGCCTGCCGGCGGTTCATGCCTGACACGACCGCATAGGCCTCGGCGCGACAGACAATCGTCGAACCGATGGCATGAAAGGCATACGGCGATTTGGCGTAGGCCAGCCCGAGGGCGTGGTAGCGCAAGAACAGTTCGTAGCGCACGATGCCCGCCACTTCCCCCGGGGAGCCTTCTAACCGGTGGGCATAGGCCACGACGGCCGCCCAAGTGCCCTGGGTCTCAAAGTGGGCCCGGACGACCTCGAGGTAATCAGGTGCCACGGACGTATCGGCGTCGAGCGAGAACAGCAGCCCGCACAGTGCATTTGTTTGGCGCAATACCGCCAGGCCCCAGTCCAACCCAATCTTTCGCGCAAGCCCGACGCCGTCCTTCTCAGACAACTCATGCCCCGGCGAGGACGCGTCCACATAGGCCAGGCGCAGGGGCGCAAGGCCCTCGGCCCGGCTACCGTGGAGCATCGTGTCGAGCAGCTCGAGCGTTTGACGGTTGTCATCGATGTCCGCGGGGTCGGCATACGGCTCGGCGCGATTGTTGACTACGCACAGCACAAGCGTCCGGCGCAGTTCGGCCGGCGCATTGGCGCTCAGGGACGCAAGCGTGTCGAACAGATAGGCCTTTTCCGCCAGGGCCGGAATGACCACCACTTGCTCGATGCCCGCCAACGGCCCCGAAACCAGCGGGCGACTGGTCAAATCCGCGCGCTTTTCCAGGTATTTGTTGATGGTGTCGGACTGCTGCATAAAATGAGTCGGCTCAACCGGGCCCTCCTACCTAGAGTTCTGGCCGGAAACCGCTCTGTCATCCTGAGCGAAGCGAAAGGCCTCGTTTACGGCCAAAGCAGCTCTCATTAAGCTCAGGCCAGATTCTCCGCTGCGCTCAGAATGACACAAGCGCGATTGGTGCGGCAAAGGACACAAGTCAAGGCTTAGGGCACAGGGTTCAGTCCGGGGCTCACTCCAGCGCGGCAATCTCTGCCGCGGCCTGCTCGACGATGCGGGCGACGGCGCGACTCATCGCGGCGGCGAGCGCGGCGAGGTCGTTGCGCTCGAGGGGCTCGCGCACACTGAGCGTGGCCGCCCAGACGAGGCGGCGCTCGATCCCTTCGCGCACTTCGATGCGGACTTCGCATTCGGCCACCCAAGGGTCACTCGTGCGGACTTCGTCGAACTTGCGCAGTTGTCCGGTGAGCAGAAGGTCCGGCGCGCGCAGGTCTGCGGCGTTGCCTATGTCCTTGAACCGCCCCATTGCAATCAGCGCATCGCTTAAGGCGCGCGTCACCGTATCCCGGGGCATTTCGGCCCATTCAACGTTCGGATAGCACCCGATCTGGTGATCCGTCTCGCGGAAGACGATTCGCTGTTTATAGGGCCGGCTGGGTTCGAGGGGACGAATACCGAGGGTTTTTTCGGTGGCCTGGACCGGCTCGATTTGCATTTCGGGCTCAACAGCGTAGCGTAACACCGGTGTATAGCTCGAGGAAATGCAACTTACGGCCGCCAAGGCGAGGACAAGTGTGGCGTAACGCATCAGTAACCTCCTGTGGGTCTGCCTTTGCCGCGAAGGACCTGGGCGGGGTCCTCTTCAATAGATTCGGCCAGCGTCCGGATGGATTCGAGGGCGTCCGTCGCCGTGCGCAATGTCTCGCGCAATACGTATTCGACATTGTCCACTTCGTGCAGTGCGGAATGCATCACCGCGTCGGTCGTTGTAACCAACTCATTGAGGTGCTCGGTGAGCATGGCCATATTGTCCAATACCTCGCCGAGTTTCTCTTCAGTGTCGCCCACCTTGAGTTGCGCGATTTTCTCTCGCGCAACATGGAGCGTATCATCAGCGTTCTTGGCGAGTTCCCGCAAGTCCTCGGTCAGCTTTCGGAACTCCTCCATGCCGGCCTGGGCGTCTTCCTTCACATCGGCGAACATTTCCGTAAGTTCGTCCAGGAACTCCCGGGCATCGGCCAGTAGCGTGTCGGCCTTGTCCACAATACGGGTCAGGCCACCCTCTTCCATTCCCTCGAGACCGCTGTTTATCATCTCGGCAATATCGCCTATGTTTTCCAGAACGCCTTCGACGCGCGAGCTGACCGCCGCCACAAGCGATGGCGTCACGGGAATCTCGCTGTTGGCCGGCAGGATGGGCGCATCGGGTGCGCCCCCGCTGAGCGAAACAACCAACACGCCCGTTGCCAGGCTATACAGAACCAGCTTCGCTCGAACGCCGTCGCGCAAGGTCACTGGATGCTTTTTACTGGAGGAAACCAGTATCTCGACAATGGCGTGCCCTTCTTTTACAAAGATATCCTCGACGGTACCCACGGGAACGCCGAGGTACTCGACGGTGCCGCCGGTGCTCAACCCTAGGACAGATTCCTCGAACTCGATCCGATACGGGATTTGCTCTTCGTGCTTGTAGCCGGAGACGAGCATGAGCCCTCCAGCCATCAATATCAAGCAAATCACCAGGAACAGCCCGACCTTCGCCTTTTGTGCGCGTGTAGCCACAAGTCGCTCCTCTGTCAAATGGTTCGTTGCGCGATAAACTCGTCCGGACGACGCTCGAAGAATTGGCGAACACGTGGCACATCCGATCTCTCCGCCTCGGCCACCGTTCCGACGAAGATGGCTTTGCCGCGCTCCAGCATCAGGACGCGGTCTGCCACTTTCCGTATCGAATCGAGTTCGTGCGTCACGATCACAAATGTGATGCCCAGTAGTTTTCGCATGTCGAGCACCAGCTCGTCGAGGCCCGAGGCCATGATCGGGTCCAGGCCGGCCGATGGCTCGTCGAAAAACACCACAGGCGGGTCGACCGCGATGGCGCGGGCGAGGCCGGCGCGCTTGCGCATGCCGCCGGAAAGCTCCTCGGGCATGAGGTGCTGCGCGTGGGCCATGCCGACCAGGCTCAGTTTGAACCGGACCATCGCGTCGATCAGCTTCTTGTCCACATGGCCATATTCACGCAGGGGCAGCGCCACATTGTCACCGACGGTCATGGAGTTGAACAGCCCGCTGGACTGAAACGCGATGCCGATCGTGCGCTGCACCTGGGCGAGTTCCTCCTCGTTCAGCTTGGTAATGTCGACGCCGGAATAGCATATCGCTCCGGAAGTTGGTCGCAACAGGCCGGTCATATGCTTGAGGAGCGTCGTTTTTCCGCAACC
>CAYRLQ010000136.1:0-4879 GCA_964425145.1 uncultured Nitrospiraceae bacterium | reverse complement strand
TTCCGCCGATGATAAGAAAAACCTGCCCGCGCCGAATCGAGCATGAAACATGGTCCAGCACGAGCGTTTCACCGTAATGTGTCACCAGTCCCTCGACTTCGATGAGAACGTCGCCCGCCTCGTGCTGCGCTTGCGGCTTTTGCTGCGGGACATGGAATAAGTCGTTAGCCATTGGCATCTATCACCTGTCAATCCAGTATATAGTAAAAAACGGCGGCGAAGATCATGTCAATTACGATGAGGAAGAAAATGTCCATCACAACGGCGCGTGTAGTCATCAGGCCGACACCGCGTGCCCCCCCCTCTACGCGCAACCCGTTATGGCAGCCGACGAGCACGATCATGACGGCGAAGAAGAAAGTCTTGAGCATGCCCTGGAAGATGTCCCCCAGCGTGGCGGCATCGAGCGTTTGCTGGAACCACGTATCAGGCCGGAACTCGAGCACGACGATACCCCACACCGATCCGCCCACTATCCCGGCGATCATACCCAGCGCCACGAGGCATGGCATGACCAGCACCAGGGCCACAATCTTCGGGGCGACCAGGAACTGAGCGACATTTAGCCCCATACCGCGGAGGGCGTCGATCTCTTCCTGCACCTTCATGGTGGCGAGTTCGGCCGTGATCGCCGCGCCCGTCCGCGCGGAGACCACCGTGGCGGTCATAATCGCCGCGAGCTCGCGGGCAAACGCGATCATGATCAAGTTGGCCACGTATATGCCCAGTCCGAGCGGCGCAATCTGCGCGGCCGAGAGCATTGCTATGATCAGTCCTAGCAGGAAGTTCATGAGGACGACAATCTGAACCGCCCGCACGCCCATCTCGTGAATTTCGTCCAGAAGCAGGCCCCAGCGGAAGCCCCGGCCCTCGAGGGGCCCGATGAAGGTCCAGTAAATCGCGTCAGCCAGCAGGTTCAGGAAGTCACCGAACTCGCCCGCGTACTTGAAGGCGTGATCGCCGATTTCCTCGAGAATTCCCTCGTCCTTCGTGGGGCGTTTGGGGGGTGAAATGAGGGCGGGCTCGAGCAGATCGATGAATTCCGCCACGGCCCCTTTTTGGCCTTCACAACGCAGCGTGCCGTTTTTCGCGTAGATTAGACTTGCAATCTCGACCACCCACGCACCGCCCCGAGGGTCCATCGCAGCAGTGTCCGTGAGGTCGAGCACGACGGACTCGCCTTCTGCAATTCCCCGCCCGCGCACGGCGCCAAGTAAGTGCAGCCCTGTGTCATGGTCGAGCCGAGCCGGGCATTGAATGCGCTTCTCCGTCATGGGGACCCTCCGGCGAGCTCGTCAAACCCCTCTTCCGAAATAATGGGCACGCCGAGTTGCTGCGCTTTGGTGAGTTTCGAGCCGGCCTTCTCACCCGCGACGAGGTAATTGGTCTTCTTGCTGATGCTCGAGCTGGATCGCCCGCCGAGTTGTTTGATGCGCTCGTGGATGCCATCACGGGTGTAGCGCCGCAGCGTGCCCGTTACGACGAATGTTTTGCCCTCGAATGGCCGCGGCAAATCCGCGGGGCTGGAAATTGCCCCGCACATGGTGAGACCATGCGCGCGGAGCTTGTCGATCAGCTTGCGGTTCTCCGCCGTGTCGAAGAAATCGGCCACGCTCGCCGCGACAGTCTCGCCTATCTCGTAGATGTCCTGGAGTCTCTCACGCGGCGCCTCGATCAGCGCATCAATGGTGCGGTAGTGATGCGCAAGTACCTCGGCGATGTGGCTGCCCACGTGACGAATGCCCAAACCGCTCAACAGACGGCTAAGCGGGCGTTCCTTGCTGGCTTCGGTCGCCGCGGTCAGATTGGCAGCAGACTTCTCGCCCATGCGCTCGAGCTGCGCCACCGTCTCCACGTCCAGGGCGTACAGATCTGCCGGGTCCCGCACGAGCCCTCGGTCTACCAACTGCTCGACCACGGCCGGGCCCAGTCCTTCAATGTCCATGGCGGCGCGGCTGGCGAAGTGTTCGAGCCGCTCCTTAAGCTGTGCCGGACACGCCAGGTTCAAACACCGCAGTAACACACCGTCCGGGTCTTTATGCACCCCGCCGTGACACACGGGGCACTGCTGCGGAACGGGGAATGGTTTGACCCCCTCGGGCCGCTCCTCCGGAATGTACCGAATCACCTGCGGAATGATCTCGCCCGCTTTTTGAACCTCGACCGTGTCGCCGACACGGAGGTCCTTCCTGGCTAGGTCGTCAAAGTTGTACAAGCTGGCCCGTTTGACCACTGTCCCGGCAAGCGTCACCGGCGCCATCTCCGCGACCGGGGTCAGCGCGCCCGACTTACCCACTTGCACGGTGATGCCCAGTAGCTTAGTGCGCGCCACTTCAGCCGGAAACTTGTAGGCAATCGCCCAGCGGTGCGCTTTCGAGGTCGCACCTAAACGCCGTCGGTGTTCCGCGGAATCGACCTTGACCACCAGTCCGTCGATGGCGTAGTCCAACGTTTTCCGTTCGGTCTGCCACCTGTCCGCGACCTCGAGCACGGCGTCGATGGACGTGCAGCGGGTCGCATGTTTGCTGGTCGGTAGCCCATATGCCCGCATGCGCTCGAGCGTTTCCCAGTGAGACGTGATTTCGGCGCCCTCTATCGGCGCGATGTCGTACAACAGGCTGTCCAGACGGCGCTTGGCTACTTCCTTCGGGTCCAGGAGTTTTAACGTGCCTGCAGTCGTGTTGCGCGGATTGGCCAGCGGCGGTTCGCCGGCTTCCTCGCGCAGCCGATTGATGCGCTCGAGTTCCCCATAGCACATGAACACCTCGCCCCGGACCTCGAGCAGCGCTGGCACCTCACCGACCAGCCGCAACGGTACGGCCCGGATCGTGCGAACGTTGGCGGTCACGTCGTCGCCTTGCAATCCGTCGCCGCGCGTCGCCGCACGCACGAGCCGGCTGTGTTCGTAGCGAAGCGAAATCGACACGCCATCGATCTTCAGTTCGACCACGTACTCCGGTGTTTGGTCGGGTCCCAGCCCCCTGCGCACGCGCTCGTCGAAGGCCCGCAGCTCGGCCGGATTATATGTATTGTCAATCGACAGCATCGGCACGGCGTGCTCGACCGTCTCGAAGCCCTCGATGGGCTCTCCGCCGACGCGCTGCGTGGGGGAGTCCGGCGTTACCAAAGCGGGGTACTGCGCCTCGAGGGACTCGAGCTCGCGCATCAGCGCATCGAACTCGACATCGGTGATCTCCGGCGCACCCTCAACATAATAGAGCCGGTTGTGCAGCTCGATCTCCGTACAGAGCGTCTCGTGCCGCGCCAGAACCTGGTCCGGGAGCCGTTTTTCGGGGTTACCCATACGGATATTATACCCACATATGCCGGCCAAAAGCGATTTGCGTGTTAGTACAAGAGGCAGTTATGAGGTGCCATTGACGAGATAATATGCTCAGACCGAGTTCATGTTGCGACGACGTCCGACAGCAACATCACGCGCATGTCAGGAATGCTCTTTAGGTTCTTGTCGTTTGTAAGGAAGGTTTGGCATTGGTTCGCACGCGCCGTTGCAACGTGAATCGCGTCTGGCAGCTTCAGCGTGCCGGTTTTGGCGCGCAAAACAGCCGCTTCGATGAGAATCGCTCGGCTAACCGGTGCGACATACAGCGAGTCAGTCGTCTGAAATGCATCCTTATAGACCTGTTGCAACGCGGTATCGCCGTCCACGACGGGTTTGACGAGAGTTTCGGCCAAGGCAAGTTCACTGGTAGCCGCTTGTAGTTCACCACTATCTATGGCATCAAAAAGTTCACCAAGCCACTCGACGAACGGGGTGTATGCTTCCAGCGCGTAGATGAATACATTGGCATCCAAGTAAATGCGAGTGCCATGTAGGAACTCAGTTACTCCCACGCGTCACGCTCCGCGCGGATGAATCGATCGGCTTCCTCCGGCGTGGCGAAGGCCCCTTTGCCGGCGCCGATGAGGCTGCGCAAGCTGCATTTCCGCGGTTGTTGAGGTTGCTCCGGAATCACGATAACCTCGGCGCGAGTTCCCGGTTTGAGCTGCGGCGCCCAGATTTGGATCAAGCCTCCGGACTGGATGGTCACATCCTGTTTAATAGTGTCGTTCATATCGCCGATTCCTCTCAGAAGCTACTAGTAGGTAAGCTCTACGTCTAATCACAATACTCACAAAAGAGTATACCATAGTGCAAGCGCGTGACGTTGCGGTGTTGCTGTGCAGCTTACGCCCTGGCGGTGCTGGGTCTGCTCGGAGATCGGGCGCAAGGTGACGCGGCACGGGTCCGGGAAAGCGCCGTGGATGTAGTCGAGCGTGAAATGGGACTGCGGCAGGGATAAGGGTGAACCGGCCTCGCCGCTTGCATCGCCGGGTTTTCAGTTTGCCCGGCAAACGAGCATGAATAGTTCCTGAAATTGATCACTCATACTCGCTATAATACAGAGTCATGGGGAAAAAGTGGAAGAAACTGAGTGAGATACCGGAGGCGAAGCTCACGCCGATGCTGCGGCAGTATGTCCGGGCCAAGGCGGAGTGCCCGGACTCGATTCTGTTCTTCCGTATGGGCGATTTCTTCGAGATGTTCTTCGAGGACGCCATCGAGGCCGCGGAGACCCTCGGCTTGGCGCTGACCTCGCGCGATGGCTCGGAGGTGGAAACGCGCGTACCCATGTGTGGAGTGCCGTACCGCGCGGTGGACACCTATGTGGCACGACTGATCAAGGCCGGGCGCACGGTCACGATCTGCGACCAGGTCGAGGACCCGAAACAGGCCAGGGGGATCGTCAAGCGGGCCGTGGTGCGAACAATCACGCCGGGCACGGTCATGGAACCCGACCTGCTCGAGGCGACTACCAACAATTATCTCGGGGCGTTGTGCCTCAGGGGCACGAAAGGGGGGCTGGCCTTCGTTGAC
>CAYRLQ010000135.1:0-10716 GCA_964425145.1 uncultured Nitrospiraceae bacterium | reverse complement strand
ACGGGGGCGGTGGTTGCCTCCCGCAAGGCGCTGAACCCGATTTGTGGCCTTAATTCCGTTGAGCTATACTTAGCATCATCAAATCCAGTCCGGCACTTCCGGAGTACCACGAAACGAGGAACCATCGTCCAGCCCGTTTTTTCATGAACCACGACCTATCCGGCCCACGGCGTCCATAGCCACCGTTTCGTCAGCCGTTTTGAGGATATCGTCCAGGGCACTTTGGATCCAATTCTGGACGGTTTCCACCGCACCTTCAACGGGAATGGTACCGGTTTCGCCTGTGTCGCGGCGTTTGTACTCGAGTTGATCGTTCTGAAGGTTCCGCTCGCTGACGATAATTCGGATCGGGGTACCGAGCAAATCGGCGTCGGCGAACTGGACGCCCGGCCGCTCGTTGCGGTCGTCGAACAGCACCTCGATGTCGTTATCCTGCAGGTCGCTGTAAAGTGCTTCCGCGACCCGCCGCACATTGCCCTTCAGTCGCAATGCATTGAGGTGCACCTGCCAGGGCGCGATCGACATCGGCCACTTGGGTCCAAACTCGTCGCGGCGCGCCTCCATCACCGAACTCATCAGCCGACCCACGCCAATGCCGTAGCAGCCCATCATGGGCACGCAGGCCTTGCCATTCTCGTCGCTGTACCTCATGCCCATCGACTCGGAGTACTTCGTGCCTAGCTGGAAGATGTTGCCCACCTCGATACCCCGCTTCACCACTAGGCTTCCCGAACAAACCGGGCACCCATCACCGTCACGCACCTTGGCTACGTCGACCGTCGGGACGCTAGGCAAATCGCGCGCCAAGTTGAAATTCCTGTAGTGGTAATCGACCTCGTTCGCGCCGGAGACCAGATTGTTTGACTCGGCGATGGTCTGATCGACCACAATGCGACACTTCGCCGGGTCAAGCGACATCGGCGATGCGAACCCCGCCGCGGCCCCGGCCTCGGCGATCTTGCCCTCACCCGCGGGCACGGGATCGGCCTGGATGACCTTCGCCAGTTTCGCTTCATTGGCCTCCAGATCGCCCCGAATCAGCAGCACGACCAGCTTGCCATCGCAATCCGCGTCGTAAAACACTACCTTTGCCGTCTGGCGCGGCTCCACGCCCAGGAACCCCGCCACCTCATCGATGGTTTTCATTCCGGGCGTGTGGACTTTCTCCAGCGGCAAGGGCTCTTCGGGATAGGCCTTAATACAGCCCGTGGCCACGTCCATATTCGCTAGGTAATCGCACGAATCGCACGCCACAACCGCATCCTCCCCCATCTCCGTCATCAACATGAATTCATGGGCTACCTGACCACCCATTATGCCCGTGTCCGACTCGACCGCCACGACCTCGGGTATGCCCACCCGCGCATAAATCCGCTGGTAAGCCCCGTAACACGTCATGTAATACCGCTCGAGGTCCTCTTGCGAGTTATGGAACGAATAGGCATCTTTCATGGTGAACTCCCGCACGCGGATCAGCCCCCCCCGGGACCGTGGCTCGTCGCGAAACTTCGTCTGGATTTGATACACCATGAACGGCAACTGTGCGTGGCTGTTGATCTCGTTCCGGCACAGGTGCACCACCGCTTCCTCATGCGTCATGGCCAACACCATCCCGTGCCCCGTCCGATCGTGGAACCGCAGCAGTTCCGGCCCGAGACCCTGGAAACGCCCGGACTCCTCCCACAATTCCTGTGGCATCGCCACCGGCATCAACACTTCCTGGCCGCCGATGCGGTTCATCTCCTCGCGAATGATCCGCTCGATCTTCCGTGACACCCGCAGACCCGGGGGTAACAACGAATAAATCCCATTCGCCACTTGGCGCGCATATCCACCGCGCAACAGAAACGCATGACTCTCTAACACCGCTTCTGCAGGCCGTTCCTTGTACCGATTTCCAACCAATTCACTCAAACGCATACCTGAACAACTCCATAGGTCGTTAGGCGGCCTCGCTGCGGAGTTCCCATTCCACGGGGGCCGCCTGGAACGCGCTGTGCGGTACTTCAGGAGGGGTGCCATTCTCCCGCACACCACACGCCGAATTTAACCTGGGGGAGCATACCCCGCCTATCATTCCAAAGGCAAACCAACGACCGCATATCGATTGGTTCAGAGCTGGGCGGGAACGGTAGAATGCGGTTTGCACACACTCACTTGACTTAATTCCCACAAAGAGGTATTACATTCACGTTGTCGCCGATCTCGGCGCCCCGATAGTTCAGTGGATAGAACAAGTCCCTCCTAAGGATTAGACCCGTGTTCGACTCACGGTCGGGGCACCATAACTCAAACGCCGTGGAAGCTTTCTTTTTCCCAAAGAAAGCTTCCACGAACCCCCTTATTCTTGCCATGCCGTGTAGGGATGCTGGGTCAAGTTGGCGTTGAGATACCGCGGGGCGCTGGAAACCTCTTGGCCCACCCACGGGGGCTTGTCGAAGGCTTGTTCTTCATCTTCGAGTTCCACCTCGGCCACGACCAAGCCCTGATTGGCTCCCTCGAACTCGTCGATCTCCCACGTCAAGCCGCCATAGTCGACCCTATACCGCGTCTTCTCGATAATGTGCCCCACGCACAGCCCGTCGAGAATCTGCTCGACGTCCGCCACAGGAATGACATATTCAAACTCATCCCGCTCGATATTCAGCGTCGCCCTCTTGATGTTAAGCGTGCCTTTGCCGCCCATCACGCGCACGCGCACAGCCACTGGCGGGCCGACCGCAAGATACCCCTGGCGGCAGTGCGTGCCCTGGGCCCCTGCGCGCCAACGCTCGTCTTTGACCAAGAATTTCCTCTCAATTTCCTTGCCCATGGGCACATTCAACCACAAAACCAGGTGCCAGTACAAAACCGTCATTCTTTGCTTCCTTTTTCGTTGATGGTTTGGTAAAATGGACGTTGCCTGCCTTGCCAACGGGTACCGCTACAGGAGAGAGGTTCATGAAGCTGGCAGTGCAAGAGGGGATGCTGCCGGGCCGTTCCTTGATGGAGAGAGTCGACCGCGCCGCGGAGTATGGGTTTGAGGGGGTCGAACTTGGGGGCGACAGACTGTGCGAGCGCTTCGAGGAAGTCGCCCGCGTCTTCGAAGACCATGCCGTAAACGTCTCGACAATCTGCTCGGGCTATGGTGGCTGCCTGCTGGATCCGGACAAGGTCCAGCGCGACCGCGCGGTCGAGGACATCCAACGCCTGCTCGAGGCCGGGGGTCGGCTTGGGGCCGTGGGCCTGATCTGTGTGCCCGTTTTCGGCGGCCCGCGCCTGCCCGATCTGAGCCCGCTGAAACCCACGCGGACGCTTGAAATGGACCTCCTCGTGGACTTGCTCGGCCCGTTGAGCGAAACCGCAGCCCAGGCGAAGTGTTTGCTGCTGATCGAACCGCTCAACCGTTACGAAACGCACCTGATCAACCGCCTGACACAGGCAATCGCCGTGGCCAGACGTGTCGGCAGCAAGGGCATCGCCGTCATGGCCGACCTGTTTCACATGAGCATCGAGGAGGACGACCCTGCCGAGGCGATTCGCGCTGCCGGCAAGCATATCCGTCACGTCCACCTGGCGGACAGCCAGCGTCTGCAACCGGGCACTGGCCACACCAATTTCCGGGCCGCGTTTCGCGCCCTGCGGGAAACAGGGTTTTCAGACTACATGGCGCTGGAGTGCGGTCTCAGGGGACGCCCCGGCGCGGCGCTTTCGGAGTGTGTGAAGTTTCTCAAGAAACAACTGCGATAGGGAGGGGAAACTGCGATGATCAAGGTGGCTTGTGTCGGTTGTGGGGGAATTATGCAGGAGCATTACGGGTGGCTCAGTGCGATGGACGATGTGAAAATCGCCGGCCATTGTGACGCCGAAAAGAAACTCGCGGAAGCAGCGGCCAGCCAATACGGCGGCCAAGCCTTCACGGAATACCAAGCCATGTACGACAAGGTCAAACCACACGCGGTCTACATTGCAGTGCCGCCCTATGCCCATTGCGGCATGGAACAGGCCGCCGCAGAACGCGGCATCCACTTGTTCATTGAGAAGCCTGTCGCCATCGACCGGCCCACCGCAAAGGATATCGCCTCCGCCATCCGCAAGGCGAAGGTCCTGTCATCGGTCGGCTATTGTTTCCGCTATTATGACACGATCACCCTGGCACGGCAGTTGCTTAAAGGCAAGGCCATTTCACTCGTCAAGGGCGCTTGGAACGGCAGCATGCCGGATGTGTGGTGGTGGCGCAGGATGGACAAGAGCGGCGGGCAGGTCATGGAACAGACCACGCACATGTTCGATCTGATGCGCTATCTCTGCGGCGATGTCGCCGAAGTCTATGCCGTGGCCGCCACCGGTTGCATGACCAAGGTCGAGAACTTCGACGTCCACGACAGCAGCGTCGTGGCCATGCGGCTCAAGAGCGGCGCTTCGGCCACGATCACTTCCTCGTGCGTGTGCAACTACGGCGGACAGATCACCCTTGAAATCATCACCCCCGAAGCCACAGTGTGGATTTCCGGTGGGGCTTTGGTGGTCAAAGAAGACGGGAAAGTCACAGAATACCGGCCCAAAGTCAACATGTATAAGGAAGAAAACGAGGCGTTCATCGAGGCCGTCCGCACTGGCAAGCGAAACCGGATTCGGTGCACTTATTCCGACGGGCTTAAGAGTTTCCTGGTTACCTGCGCCGCCAATGAATCAGTAGAGTCCGGGATGCCCGTAAAGCCCTAAGTACACTTATTCATAAATACGCTAACGTATGAGAGATAAGGGGTCTTTTTGACAGGATAACAGGATAGACGGGATAACTTGTGTCGAGGGAACATCCGGTAAATCACAACCTGAAGTAGGTATCGATGATACAGCACAAGGAGTTAACTGAAAGAATCATAGGCTGTGCCTACGTGTCCATAACAAGATGGGATTTCGCGGGTTCAAGTTTCAAGTGCAACGCTTGGCCAATTACCTTGTTGCTACAGGAAAACCGGTAGGCTTGGTTTTCGATTTTGCCGCAAAGAAAGTCGAAGTAAAGTGAAGGGTCAAGGAGCTAAGAGGGGGATAAACAGGATATCAATAATCCCGTCTACCCTGTTATCCTGTCAAAAATAGGTGACCGAACTTATGAGCCAGAGCACTAAGGGCCTGTGTGGTCTGAGGTAGCTGCAGCGGGCTCGCATCGAGGCAGGTGAGAACTCGTTAAGGCGGTCTACGCGAGGGCTTGGAAGGCGCTTCAAGGTGGCGGCAGTTTCTTGGCGCAACTGTCAAATATTTGACGCACAACATCTTACAAACCATTAACACTTGACGCACGCCAGATTCGGTGTTAGAATTCAGGGTGGTGATTTCGTACGGTTTGTACAGTAAAACGTCGAAAACCGACCTTCGTACGAGTAGGCCGCGAGAAGTTCCAAAGTGAAAAGGGAAAGTGCCTTAATCAGAGTGTATGTTAGGTAAACGTAAAGAAAAGAAGGCGATAGACAGCAGCGAGGTGGCGCCTGCAGCGCGTAAACCAGCAGCCTCCCAGACCTCCAGCCACCATACCGGAGTGCTGCACGGCGTGCCCAAGCTCCGGAGCCTGGGGGAAGCCCTCGTCTATAAAGGGGTCATCACGCAGGAACACATCGGGGAGGCCCTCGCCAAGCAGCGGGAAACGGGCGGGTTCGTCGGGCAAATACTGGTCGAACTGGGGTATATCACCCAAGACACCATCGTTTCGTTCCTGGTCAAAGAGTGCAAAATCCCCCATTTGAGCCTGCTCGACTATGAAGTCAGCGAGGACCTCTTGAACCTCATCCCGGAACAGGTCTGTATCGCGCACAACCTGTTGCCCATCGACAAGCTGGGCAAGATTCTCACCGTAGCCATGGTGGACCCGCTCGACGCCGAGGCGCTTGCCCTGATCCGGAAACTGTGTCCCGACCTCCGGATTAAGCCGATCCTCTGCAACTGGCTGCACTTCCAGACGGTCTCCCAAAGGCTCTTCAGAAAGCACGGAAAAAGCTCAGAAAAAGTCACCGCCGACAGCATGCGCCCCGCCGCTTCGGGTCAACCAGAAAAGACGGAGCTTCAAGCCGTCGTAGACCAACTCCTGGCCGATGCAAACACCCGGCCTCAGTGGGAGCCCTCCCCCGCGAAGGCCGCTGCGGCGACACCTCACCCGTCCCCCCAGTCGAGCCCTGCTCCTGCCGCACCGGGGCCTGCAGCGGGGCTGTCTGCGGAAGAACTCACATCGGCGCTGCGTGACATGGTGCAGGAGACGGTCGCAACGATGGCGGGTCAACTGCGCGCGGCTGCCAGTAGTGGAGAAAGTGCGGCGACTGGGCCTTCGGCACAAGCCGAAGCCGCCTCCGTGGCCGAGACGAACCTGCGCGATCTAACCGAGGCCGACAAGCATAGGCGCCGCGACCGCCACGCCTCCGTCAGGCCTTTCCGTAGCGATAGTGGACCTGCCGGCGAACTGGGTGAGGGCGATAAGCGCGTGTTCGACGCGCTAGGCTCGGAAAAACCCCTCGAGGGATTCACATTCGATGGCTTTTTCGCGGGCACGACCAATGCCTTCACCTATAAACTGAGCCAGGCGGTCGCGGCAAGCCCCGGCACCGAGTACAACCCGTTCTTCTTGTATGGAAATGTTGGCGTAGGCAAAACCCACCTCGTCAATGCGATCGGCAACGCCATTTGTACTAAATCGCCGGACAAACGCGTCGGGTATGTCTCCGCGAGCCATTTCGCCCGGCATCTTTCCCAGGCACTCCAGGAGCAGGCCTTGGACCTGTTTCGCGAGAATTACTGTCATTGGGATGTACTAATCCTCGATGACATCCAGTTCCTGGGCGGGCGTATCGAGGCCCAGGAGGAGTTTTTTCACATTTTCAACGTCTTGCATCAAGAAGGCCGACAGATTATCATTGCGAGTGACAAGTCGCCGGACAAGCTCGGCCTGCTCGAACAGCGATTGGTTTCGCGCTTTGCCGGAGGCATTGTGGCGCAGCTCAAACCGCCCGAAATGGAGACGCGCATGGCCATCCTGCGCCACCAAATCGAGCAGGCCAAGACCGCCGTTCCCGACGAAATCTTGTCCCTCGTGGCGATGCGCGTGCCCAATGATGTCCGGATGATGGTGGGCGGCTTGCACAAAATTGTTGCATTTGCCAACCTGGTAGGGCAGGATATTTCTTACGAAATGGCGGCCGAAATACTAAGCCACCTCGGCATCGTCGAGGCGGCGTAATCATAGAGGAGTACATACGGTGCCACCGAAAACGGCAAAACGGCGTTTACCCGACATGCTTCTTGAACAGGAGCTCATCACAAAGGAACAACTCCAAGAATGCATCGCCATTCATCGCTCGACCGGCGAGAGTCTGGCCAGGATCCTGCTAAACCGCAATTATCTCTCTGAGGAAGACCTTGTAGTCACGCTGAGCGAGCAGTTGAGCATCCCACACATTCGGGTGGCCCATTACAACATTCCCAAGGAGGTGCTCGACGAGGTGCCCGAGTCACTCGCGCGGCAATACCAGATGCTGCCAGTGTCGGTTACGGGCGACGTGCTCACGCTCGCCATGGCCGACCCGCTCAACATCATGGCACTCGACGACCTCCGCATGCTTACCAGCCACGAAATCGAACCTGTGGTAGCCGTCCAATCAGAGTTGGTAGCCGCCATCGATAAGAACTACGGCGGCGGCAAGGCTGAGGAAATGCTCGACGAATTGCTCGGCCGTCAGGAAGCGGAAGATGAGACAATCAAAGAGGTCGAAGGCGTTGGGGAAGAAATCGAAGACGTTTCCGTGCTCGAGGCCGGATCGGAGGACGGGCCCATCAAGAAACTCGTCCGGCTCATTGTCCTAAACGCCTTGGAAGCCGGCGCAAGCGATATCCATATCGAGCCGTTTGAGAAGTTAGTCCGCCTCCGCTACCGCATCGACGGCACCCTCGAAGAGGTAAAGGGGCCACCCAAGAGCATGCAGTCCAAGTTGATCGCCCGCTTCAAGATCTTGAGTAACTGCAAGATCGACGAGAGCCGTCTGCCGCAAGACGGACGCATGCGCATGCGCTACAAGGGCCGCGACATCGACTTCCGCGTGGCCTATCTACCCTGCCGCTATGGGGAGAAGATCGTGCTGCGTGTCTTGGACAAGGGCACCCTGGCACTCGACCTTGACAAAATGGGCTTCGAAGAGCAGCCGATGGAAGCCTTTAAGAAGGCGCTTTCCCTGCCCAATGGGATGGTGCTGATGACCGGGCCGACCGGTAGCGGCAAGACCACTACACTTTACAGCGCCCTGCACAAGCTCAACAAGATTGAGTCAAACATCGTCACTGTCGAGGACCCCATCGAGTACGAGCTGTTCGGGATCAACCAGGTCGAGACGAAAGCCAGGATCGGCCTGACATTCGCCGAGTGTCTACGCCAGATTCTACGACAGGACCCCAACATTGTGATGGTAGGCGAAATCCGCGACCAGGAAACGGCCGACGTTGCGGTCAAGGCGGCGCTTACCGGGCATCTCGTGCTGAGCACCTTGCATACCAATGACGCCTCCGGCGTGTTTCCGCGCTTGATAGACATGGGCGTCGAACCATTCCTGGTCCAGTCGTCCGTCGCCTTGGCCGCGGCACAGCGCCTCTTAAAGCGCACGTGCACCGGCTGCAAGGAACCTATCAACGTCCCCGCGGACGTTCTGGAACGCGTGCAATTCTCACCCACGCCCGGTTCGCCGGAGCCGGCGTTCGTCCGAGGGCGGGGCTGTACGAAATGCAAGGACAGCGGATACAAAGGGCGCGTGGCCGTTATCGAGGCCATGCCCAGTTACCCTGAGATCCAAGAGCTGGTGATGCAAAACGCATCGGGGCACCAGATCAAGAAACAGGCCATGGCCTGTGGCATGCGGACGTTGCGCCAAAACGCCCTGGCTAAGGCCTCCAGGGGGATTACCACTATCGAACAGGTCCTCGAGCACACCATCGCCGACCAGTTCTAGCATTACGACGCTGGATTCCAGTGTCGACTATCGTGTAAATTCAGACAGACAAAAGGGTTACGTGGGGAGGGCGAGACTCCTGTCGAGCCGCACCCGCTGACAGGAGAAGCACGAACTGTGGCGCCAACGTGTAAAGAACTGCTAATCAAAATGATCAAGATGGGCGCAAGCGACATGCATATCGTCGTCGGCGCTCCACCCATGGCCCGTGTGCATGGAGGCCTCGAGCCGATACCGGGCTATCCGCGCCTCTCAGAGAGTGACACGCAAGAAATCATCTACAGTGTCATGAACGAAGAGCAGGTGAGCGAGTTCGAGTCGGAACTCGAGTGCGACATGGCCTTCGGCATCGACAATCTCAGTCGATTCCGACTCAATGTCTACCGGGATCGTGGCAGCGTCGTGGGGGCCTTCCGCGCCATTCCGTTCGAAATCATGACCTTCCAAGAATTGGGCCTGCCCCAGGTGATCGCCGACTTCGCATTCCGACCCGTCGGGTTGGTATTGGTCTGCGGCGCGACCGGCAGCGGCAAGTCTACGACACTCGCCGCCATCATCGACCGGATCAACCGTGAACGTAACGTTCACATTATCACCATCGAGGACCCCATCGAGTACCTCCATTCCCATAACCGCTCGATTATCAACCAGCGTGAGGTGAATGCCGATACCAGGACCTTCAACGCGGCGCTCAAGCGCGTCCTGCGCCAAGACCCCGACGTGATCCTCATCGGTGAGATGCGTGACCCCGAGACCATCCTGGCCGCGCTGACCGTGGCGGAAACGGGGCATTTAGCCTTCGCCACGCTCCATACCAACGACGCTCTGCAAACCATCAACCGTATCGTGGACGTGTTTCCACCCAGCCAGCAGGGGCAGGTCCGCACCCAGCTTTCGTTTGTTCTGGAAGGGGTGATCGTTCAGCAGCTCTTGCCGAAGGCAGACGGCACGGGCCGCCTGATCGCCCTCGAGATCATGATCCCCAACACGGCCATTCGTGCGCTCATTCGCGGCGAGAAGCTCGAACAGATTCCCTCGATGATTGACATCGGCGCCGCCGAAGGCATGATTAGCATGAACCAGTCACTTTACCGCCTGACGCGCCGCGGCCTGATCTCGCTCGAAACGGCCATGACACGCAGCCCCAATCCCGAGGGCCTCCAACGGCTCCTGGAAAAAGGGACGTGAGCAACGGCACGCTGAATCGGTCCCGCCCGCTCCATGAAGCTCCGGCCAGCTTGCCTTGGGTTGTCGGCATTGCCCGGATCGCCGTGTTGGCCGTTGTCGCGGTGGGTGTCTATCGTTTCGGATTGGATGCGCCGGCCGGGCTCGCCCTGTTCCTCCTGACGCTCTACGTCTTCAACCTGATCAGCGGCTTCGTATACCTTAAACGCAGCCGCACCGCCAGCAGGATACTGACCTGGACCCAGGTCTTGCTAGACTTCGCCGTCGTCGCCGCCACGGTCAGCTTCACCGGTGGCACCACCAGTTTCTTCACCTTCCTGCTGGTCATTGTCATCCTGGAAGCGGGCCTACTGCTGGGCCTTGCGCAGGGCTTCCTGTTTGCCATCCTCAGCACCATCTTTGTCATCATTCAAGCCTGGCTGAGCATCCATCCCACGTCCGAGCTCGGCCTGTGGTACGATATCTTCATCGAGGGCCTCTCATTTTTCTTCACCGCTTTCATCAGCGGCTACTGGAACCTCCGCATCTATCGCTTGCAAGAATTCCAACGCGAGATCCTCGACAATATGAA